>NZ_CP109150.1:1219558-1524447 GCF_035920365.1 Micromonospora sp. NBC_01740
CTGCACTTCGGCATCTCCCCGCCGTGCACGGGCCGGGACGGCTGGTGGATCCGCCGGGGCGTGGTCTGGCCGGCGCCGTACCTGAACTCGTGGCGGCGCAAGGGCAACAAGGAGCCGTCCGCCGAGGTGGCCGCCTGGCACCGCCGGCACGGCTGCCCGAAGGCCCCGCCGACCGCCTGACGACCCGCTCCGGTTTGTCGTCATCAGCGCTTCATCGCTGGGAAACATTGACGGAAGTCTCGACGCTGGGCTAGCGTCCCGTCGCAAGAGAGCGCTCTCTGAGACCACTTTCCACACAATTCGTTCGCAGAACGCGCCCGTCCCCGACCGGCGCCCCCCGACCGGAGGCACTGTGACACCTCCTGCGACACGCCGCACCTGGGCCGTGGCGGCCACCTCCGCCCTGGCCCTCGCCCTCGGCGGCCTCGCCGTCGTGACCACCACCCCCGCCGAGGCCGCCACCGTCGGCGCCGGCAGCTACACCACCGACCGCGTGGGCCCCCTGCCCACCGGCTGCGGAGACATGACCACCAACCCCCGGCAGTTCGCCACCGCCGACGCGCCCCCCGGGCCGGTACCCACCAACGACTGGTGGTCGTCGCTGCTGTGGAAGCGGACCAACTGCTCCTACAGCGAGCCGCTGCACGCGCACCCGGCCTCCTACCAGCCGGCCGGCGACGGCCTCGGGATCTCGGCCACCTCCACCCCGACGATCAGCGGCACCGCGACCGGCGTCGGCGAGTTCAAGTACACGTACTCCGAGGACATCCGCGTCGGCATCGCGGGGCTGAGTGCCCCGGTCGTCAAGGTCGACGGCTGGACCGACTGGACGGTCACCCCGCACTGGACCGACGGCACCCGGACCATGCGCGCCACCATCGGCCACGGACTTCCGTTCGCGTACTTCCGCACCAGCGGCGGCAACGCCCTGGTCAACGCCACCGGCGGCAGCCCCACGGTCTGGTCGAACAGCGGCGCCACGATCGGCTTCACCGTCCGGGGGCACGACTACGTGGCGTACGCGCCCACCGGCGCCACCTGGACCGTCAGCGGTGGACGGATCACCTCCACCCTGGCCGGCAAGGGCTACTTCTCCGTCGCCCTGCTGCCCACCACCCCGAGCACCGACGCCGCCACCCGCGCCGGGCTGGCCACCACCTACGGCCAGTACGCCCACGCCCACGTCACCGGCACCCGGGTCTCGTACGCCTACGACCAGGCGACCAGCACCGTCAACACCACGTACGCGTTCACCACGACCGCCCGGGAGGGCACGGCGAACCGGACGGTCGTCAGCCTCTACCCGCACCAGTGGCGGTCGCTGACCGGAGCCACCCCGCTGGCGCTCACCTACCCGTCGGCGCGCGGCCGGATGAAGGTGCTCACCGGCGTCGACGCGTTCCGCACCTCGATGAAGTTCAACGGCGTACTGCCGGAGGTTCCCGCCGTCGCCACCGGCACCGGGGCGGACCTGACGACGCTGCGCAACCACCTGGCGGCGGTCCGGGGCAACCCGATGGACCAGCGCGGCACCGACACCTACTGGACGGGCAAGGGCCTGGGCCGGGCCGCCCGGATCGCCGAGATCGCCGACCAGGTCGGGGACGCCGAGACGCGTACCGCCGCGCTGAACGCCATCCGGGGCACCCTCAACGACTGGCTCACCGCCACGCCCGGGGAGACCGAGGGCGTCTTCCACTACGACCGCAACTGGGGAACCCTGATCGGCTACCCGGCCTCCTACGGCTCCGACCAGGAACTCAACGACCACCACTTCCACTACGGCTACTACATCGCCGCCGCCGCCACGCTGGCCAAGTTCGACCCGACCTGGGCCCGGCAGGACCAGTACGGCGGCATGATCGACCTGCTGATCCGGGACGCGAACAACTACGACCGCACGGACAACCGCTTCCCGTACCTGCGCGACT
This sequence comes from Micromonospora sp. NBC_01740, assembly GCF_035920365.1. NCBI lineage: Bacteria > Bacillati > Actinomycetota > Actinomycetes > Micromonosporales > Micromonosporaceae > Micromonospora > Micromonospora sp. NBC_01740. The sequence goes on from NZ_CP109150.1 coordinate 1,221,490, forward strand.
TCGACATCTACGCCGGGCACGACTGGGCCGCCGGGCACGGCTCGTTCAACGCCGGCAACAACCAGGAGTCCTCGTCCGAGGGGATGAACTTCGCCAACGCCCTCATCCAGTGGGGTCAGGCGACCGGCAACACCGCCGTTCGCGACGCCGGCATCTTCATCCACACCACCCAGGCCGCAGCGATCCACGAGTACTGGTTCGACGTGACGAACGAGAACTACCCGGCCGCGTTCGGGCACTCCACGGTCGGCATGGTCTGGGGTGACGGCGGCGCGTACGCCACCTGGTTCAGCGCCGACCCGGAGATGATCCAGGGCATCAACATGCTCCCGGTCACGGGCGGGCACCTCTACCTCGGGCAGTACCCGGCGTCCAACCGCGCCAACTACCAGGAACTGGTGCGCAACAACGGCGGCGAACCGACGGTGTGGCAGGACATCCTCTGGCAGTTCCTGGCGCTCGGCGACCCGGACGCGGCGCTCGCGAAGCTCCGCGCGAACCCCGGGTACACGCCGGAGGAGGGCGAGAGCCGGGCGCACACCTTCCACTGGATCCGCAACCTCGCGGCCCTCGGGACGGTGCACACCCCGGTCACGGCCAACCACCCGCTGGCGGCGGTGTTCCAGCGCAACGGCGCGCGCACCTACGTGGCGAGCAACATCACCGCCGCGCCGCTGACGGTCACGTTCTCCGACGGCACCCGGCTCGCCGTGCCCGCCGGAAAGACGGCCACCAGCGGGGCGTACACCTGGAGCGGCGGCACCGCGACCGGCGGGGTCAGCGGCACGACGCCGCCCACGACCGCCCCGCCGACGACCCCGCCGCCCACCACGGCCCCGCCGACGACCCCGCCGCCCACCACCCCGCCGCCGTCGTCGGACTTCCCCACCCGGTACCTGCTGCCAGGTGGCGGGCTGGCCGCGGCCGGCAGCCCGGCGACCGCCACGGTGGCCGGCGCGGGCGGCGCGAACCGCGACGGCACGCCGACCAACCCGCAGGTGTTCACCGCCACGGGCCTGGATCTGGCGTACGGCGGCGGGCAGACCACGTTCGACCTGTTCCTCGACGCCGGCAACGCGGTCGGCAACGGGGTGCAGGTGCGGGTCTCCTACGACCTGACCGGCAACGGCAGCTGGGAGCGGGTGGAGACGTACCGCTACTTCGCCACCGACCCGGTTCCCGGGTACGAGCGCTACACCCAGCAGAGTGGCCTGCACTCCGCCACCGGCGCCCTCGGCAACCTGTCGAACGGCACCGTGCGGGTGGAGGTCTGGTCGGCGATCGGGAACAACCCGACCACCCTCGGCATCGGCGACAGGTCGCTGGTGAAGCTGCCGCACTCCTGATTCCGTACGCCTCCGCTGATTCCATGGCCCTCCGCGCCGTCGGTCGTCCCGCGACCGGCGGCGCGGAGGCGTATTTTCCATGGCATGAGCGCCCGGGACCCCATCGCCGACCTGCGCCGGATCGCCTTCCTCCTGGAGCGGGCGAACGAGGCGACCTACCGGGTCCGGGCGTTCCGCTCGGCGGCCACGGCCCTCGCCGCGCTGCCGGGGAGGGAACTGGCCGAGCGGGCCCGCACCGGCAAGCTCACCGAGCTGTCCGGGGTCGGCGACGTCACCGCCCGCTGCGTGGCCGAGTCGCTCGCCGGCGAGGAGCCGGTCTACCTGCGGCGGCTGCTCGCCACGGAGGGCACGGACCTGGACGAGGCGGCCACCGCGCTGCGTGCCGCGCTGCGCGGTGACTGCCACACCCACTCCGACTGGTCCGACGGCGGCTCACCCATCGAGGAGATGGCGCTCGCGGCGGTCGAGCTGGGCCACGAGTACGTGGTGCTGACCGACCACTCGCCCCGGCTGAAGGTGGCCCGTGGCCTGACCGCCGACCGGCTGCGCAAGCAGCTCGACCACGTGGCGAAGGTCAACGAGGCGCTGCCGGAGGGCTTCCGGATCCTGACCGGCATCGAGGTGGACATCCTTGCCGACGGGTCGCTCGACCAGGACGAGAAGCTGCTGGCCCGCCTCGACGTGGTGGTCGGCTCGGTGCACAGCGGCCTGAACGACGACCGGGCGAAGATGACGCGGCGGATGCTGACCGCGATCGCGAACCCGCACCTGGACATCCTCGGCCACTGCACCGGGCGGATGGTGGCGTCCCGGCCCGCCGGGGTGAAGGGGCCGGGCGACCGGGCGCACCGGCCGCGTACCCGGGCGGAGAGCGACTTCGACGCCGACGCCGTCTTCGCCGCCTGCGCCGAGCACGGGGTGGCCGTCGAAATCAACTCACGGCCGGAGCGGCAGGACCCACCGAAGCGGCTGATCCGCCGGGCGCTGGAGGCGGGCTGCGACTTCGCCGTCAACACCGACGCGCACGCCCCTGGTCAGCTCGACTGGCAGCGGTTCGGCTGCGAGCGCGCCGCCCTGTGCGGGGTGCCCGCCGACCGGGTGGTCAACACCTGGGACGCCGACCGGCTGGTCGACTGGGCCCGCTCCGCCCGCTGACGTCCTGGCTGCTCGCCTGGCGCACCGGGCCCTCGCCTCGCCTGGCGGACCGGGCCCTCGCGGCAACACGCCGGCGACCAGGGGATGACACCACGGACGCTGTCGAGCTGCCCCGTTCATGAGACCGCATCACACGGACGCCGGTGGCCGCCGGGCGCGGCCACCACACGCGCCGGCCTTCACAAGCGCCGGCCATCACAGGCGGCCCGGCCGAACAGGCGGCCCGGCCTCACACGCGGCCCGGCCGAACAGGCGGCCCGGCCGTCACTGACGGGCGGCGGAGCGGTGACCGCGCCTGGACGGGTGCGAAGCGGCAGCGCGTGCGGCGACGAGCCGCGCTGCTCCTGAAGGTTGCCGGCCCACGGCATGTCCCGCCACGTTCACGAGTGGAACACCATGGGTGTCAAAGGCGGGCGTTGACACCCATGGTGTTCCACCCGTCAGCCGGGCGGCCGGGCGGCAGCCGGGCGACCGCGCGAAGGGCGGCAGCCGGGCGACCGGGCGGGCGACCGGGCGACGGGCGGCAGGCGGCAGGCGGCGCCGGGCGGCCTGGCGAAGGGCGACCGGGCGAAGGGCGGGCGACGGGCGAAGGGCGGGCGACGGGCGGGAGCGCTCAGCGGTGGGCAGCCGGCACGGACGGCGCGGCCTGCGCGGCGACGCCGGACGGCGCGACGACAGCGGCCGGCACATCGGCATCGGCATCGGCCGTGGTCGACTCGATCACGCCAGCGGGCGCGGACGGCTCGGTGGGGTCAGCGGGTGCGGGCCGGCGGCGGCCGATCAGGCCCTGCGAAACGGCGACGCCGAACAGCACGATGAGCGCGCCCACCGGCTGGTGCCAGGTGAGCCGCTCGTCGAGGGCCAGGGCGCCGATCAGCACCGCGAACACCGGCACCAGGTAGGTCACGGTGGAGGCGGTGCTCGCCCCGGCGACCCGGATGTTGCGCAGGTTGATGACGAAGGCGAGGCCGGTGCCGAGCGCACCGAGCGCGAGCACGCTGGCGAGCACCTCGGCCGAGAGGCCGGTCGGGGCGGGCGGTGCCCCGGCCACCAACGGCGCGACGACCGCGAGCTGGGCGGTCGCGACCAGGAGCTGTGCCGCCGAGAGCGAGAGCCCGGAGTGCGCGCTGCCCGCGACGAACTTCTTCTGGTACGGGATGGCGACGCCGTAGCAGGCGGCCGCGCCCAGGCACATGAGCTGCCCGGTGAAGTGGGCGCCGCCCACGCCCTGCCAGACCCCGAGCACCACCAGCACCCCGGCGAAGCCCAGCGCCATCCCGACCGCCCGGCGCGTGGTGAGCCGCTCGGTGCGGAACACCAGCACGGCCAGCGGCAGCACGATGAGCGGGGTGGTGGCGTTCCAGATGCCCGCGAGCATCGACTCGACGCGCTGCTCGCCGTAGCCGAAGAGGGTGAACGGCACGGCGACGCCGAACGCGGCGGCCACGGTCAGGTGCGCCCAGACCCGGGGCTCGGCGGGCAGGCGGTCGCGGAGCACGGCGAGCACCAGCAGCAGGGTCACCGCGCCGGCGGCGACCCGGTAGAGGGTGAGGTGTAGTGGATGCAGCTCCCCAATGCCGATCTTGATGAACAGGAAGCTGGAGCCCCAGATGGCGGCCAGCGCCAGGAACCCGGGCAGCCAGCTCCGCAGCGCCGCCCGGTCAGGAGTGGAATCCACTGTCACCCCTGACACTCTGCCGCAGCCGTACGACGAAGTCCCGCGACTTTCGGGCGCCGTGTCGACCACCACAGAAACGCCTACGCTGTTGACGCGTTGACCACCCCGAGGAGGTGCACGCCGTGGCGATACCGATGCGTTTCGACCCGCTCGTCGACCTCGACGGCATGTGGACGACCCAGTTCGCCGACCGGTACCTCCCGTTGCCGGGGCTGCCCGATGCGCGCTACGAGTGCATCGACGGGAGGTTGGTCATGACGCCCGCCGAGGTCGGCACGAACAGCTACGGCGAGATAAAGCTCGCCCGTCTGCTGTCACCCGCCGCAGAGACCCACGGGTTCTACGTGTTCGGGCAGGTGAACCTGACCTTCTCGCCGCGGCGCTGGATCCAGCCCGACATCACCGTCCTGCACGCGCTGCCAAAGACCGACGAGGAGGACCGGTGGATCCCGGCCCACCTCTGCACGATGGCGGTGGAGTTCGTCTCGCCCGACAGCCGCCGGCAGGACTTCGTCGACAAGCCGATGCGGTGCGCGGAGGGACGGGTGCCGTACTTCCTGCGGGTCGAACTCTCCCGCCGGCTGGGGCATGCCCAGGCGGAGCTCTTCACCCTCGGCAAGTTCGGCGGTTACGACACCGTCGCCAAGGCGGTCGGCGGTCGGCGGCTCTCGGCCGACCTGCCGTTCCCGATCGACTTCGATCCCGCCGACCCGCTGCCCTGAACACGCAGAACGCGTTCGACAACTCGACGGTGCCCTCACGTAGGGTCGCAGCGTGGGACGAATCGATGACCTCGCGAACCGCTACGTGGCCGAGTGGGCGCCGCTGAGCCCGATCGGCGCCACCTATGTCGGCATTGCCGGCTACGACGACCAGCTCGACGACCTGTCGCCCGACGGGTACACGGCCCGCGCGGAGCTGATCCGGCGGACGCTGACCGACCTGGAGGTGACCGAGCCGGAGTCGGAGTTGGAGCGGACCGCCAAGGACGCCATGCAGGAGCGGCTCGGCCTCGACCTCGCCCGCTACGACGCCGGCGAGGCGAGCAGCGAGGTCAACGTGATCTCCAGCGGCCTGCACGAGGTCCGCATGGTCTTCGACCTGATGCCGACCGAGGGCGACGACGCCAAGGCCCACGTGGCGGCCCGGCTCAACCGCTTCGCGAGCACCCTGGAGGGCTACAAGGCGACGCTGCGCGAGGCGGCCGCCGCCGGCCACGTCAGTGCCCGGGTCCAGCTCGTCGAGGTCGCCAAGCAGTGCGACATCTGGGTCGACCCGGACGGCGACAACTTCTTCCACGGGCTGGTCGAGCGGCTGGGCGCCGACGGCACCCTCGGCGCCGAGCTGCGTCGGGGTGCGGCGGCGGCCACGGCGGCGACGGCCGAGTTCGGCCAGTTCCTCCGCACCGAGATGGCTCCGCTCGGCCGGGAGAAGCAGGCCGCGGGTCGCGAGCGCTACGAGCTGGCCTCGCAGTACTTCCTCGGCGCCAGGGTCGACCTCGACGAGACGTACGCCTGGGGGTTCGAGGAACTGGCCCGGCTGGAGGCCGACATGCGCGCGGTGGCCGGCCGGATCGTCAGCCCCGGCGCCACCATCGACGAGGCGGTCGAGGCGCTGGACGCCGACCCGGCCCGGACGATCCGGGGCAAGGAGGCGTTCCGGGACTGGATGCAGGCGCTCGCCGACAAGGCCATCGGCGACCTGCACGGCACCCACTTCGACATCCCGGAGCAGGTACGCCGCATCGAGTGCTGCCTCGCCCCGACCAGCGACGGCGCGATCTACTACACCGGCCCGAGCGAGGACTTCTCCCGCCCTGGGCGGATGTGGTGGGCGGTGCCGCAGGGCGTCACCGACTTCTCCACCTGGCGCGAGGTGACCACCGTCTTCCACGAGGGCGTGCCGGGTCACCACCTCCAGGTCGCACAGACGGCCGTCCGGGCCGAGCTGCTCAACCGCTGGCAGCGCCTGCTCTGCTGGGTCTCCGGGCACGGCGAGGGCTGGGCGCTCTACGCGGAGCGGCTGATGGACGAGCTGGGTTACCTGGAGGACCCGGGCGACAAGCTCGGCATGCTCGACGGGCAGGCGTTCCGGGCCGCCCGGGTGATCGTCGACATCGGCATGCACCTGGAGTTGGAGATCCCGAAGGACAACCCGTTCGGCTTCCACCCCGGCGAGCGTTGGACGCCGGAGCTGGGCTGGGAGTTCATGCGGGCGCACTGCCGGGTGCCGGAGGAGAACCTGCGTTTCGAGCTGAACCGCTACCTCGGCTGGCCGGGGCAGGCCCCCTCCTACAAGGTGGGCGAGCGGATCTGGCTCCAGGCCCGTGACGAGGCGAAGGCCCGCAAGGGCGCCGACTTCGACCTCAAGGAGTTCCACCGGCAGGCGCTCGACCTCGGCTCGCTGGGGCTCGACCCGCTGCGCAAGGCGCTCGCCCGCATCTGAGGTCGGCGGTGCGGGGCCGGCGGACACCGGCCCCGCACCGTCGGTGGTGGTGGAGTGAGGTCAGGAGAGGGTCAGCTTCAACGCCGGCGTGGCGGTCAGCGTGTCGCTGCTGACGAACGCCAGTTCCATGGCCGGCTCGGTGAAGGTGATCGGAACGGGTGACGTGATCGGCAGGCCGTCGGGGAACGGCAGGTCCGGGGTCAGCGTGATCTTGACGCCGAGCAGCCGCCCGACGAACCGGGTGGCGTAGAAGGCGACGTCCCCCTGCACCGTCAGCCGGTCCGTGGCGAACCGCATCGTCCGGCCGGCCGGCGCGGGCGCCCGGAGCAGGAAATCATCGGTATCCGCGCGGTCCATGGTGAACTTCAGTGCCTTCAGGCTGCCGTCGGCGGTGGGCAGGTCGACGATGCCCTCGAACCGCAGCCCGTCCATGGTCACCTTCGAACCGGTGAGCTTCGACGGAACCGCCGCCACCACCGGCTGTCCCGGCTCGGCGGCGATCGGGGGCAGCGGTCTGCCCGCCGCCACCTGCCCGGGTCGGCTCGGCTTCGGGCTGGCCGGGACGCACCCCCGGCCGGGCGCCGGCGGCCGACCCGTGGCCGAGGCCGTGGGACGAACGCTCGACGTGACCGTTGGACGAACGCTCGACGTGACCGTTGGACGGACGCCCGGCGCGGTCGTTGGACGGACGCTCGGCGCGGTCGAGGGACGAACGCTCGGCGTGACTGTGGGACGGACGCTCGGCGCGGTCGATGGCGTCGCCCGGCGGGCCACCTCCTCGGCGTCGTTCCGGCCGCGATCGAAGAGGTCACCGATGCCGTCGAGGATGTCGCGGACGGCGTCGCCTCCGCCGCCCGTCGACGGGAACGGGCCGGGGGCGGTCGGGGCCGGCGTCGCGCCCGGCGTCCCGGTCGGGGCCGGCAACGCGCCCGGCGTGCCGCTCGGCGCGGGTCGCGTTCCGCCCGGCGTGCCGCTCGGGGCCGGCTGCGTTCCGCCCTGGCCGGGAACTGTGGTGGGGCAGGCGGAAGTCGGCGGCGCCACGGCGCGCACCGGCGTCGGGCCGGGCGCGGCGAGCGCCACGGCGGCGGCAAGGCCGAGCAGCACCGGCAGCACCACGTACGGACGGAGGTCGCGCGGCCTGGCGTCGTACTGCATCGACTCGGCCGCCGGCATGGCATTGGCAGGCCTCGCGCCGATAGGCAGGGCGCCGGTAGGCACGGCAGGCACCGGCACGGCGGACAAGGTGGGGCTGCCGAGCGACATCTGAGTGGTACCGAAGATCTCCAGATCGGCCAGCGCGGTCAGCAGGCCGCCCCGGAACGGTCGCACCCGCCGCCAGCGGCGGAAGCCGTGCCACGCCTCGCGGAACCGGCCGCGCCACACGGGCTGCGGATCGTCGGTCGTCACGTACGCCTCCTGGCGGGCCAGAGGGGACGGAGCTGGAACGGGCCCACGGAGCACAACCGCCGCGGTCCCGGAATCCAGGTCAGGAGAGCGTGGCGCTGCGGATGCCCGAGACCGCCACGGGGTCCGTCGTCCCGTCGGACACCAGCAGCGCGGCGAAGCGCCGCCACCGGTGGCCGCCCTGGTCGTCGAACCGGTCCTGCACGGTTCCTCCCCTCAGGGATGTCGCGCGGGTCGCCGGTCGACCGGCGACGGCCCCACACCGGGCTGCCACAGTTACCGGCGAGTAGGGAACTGGGACGATGATGCCGCGCGAAGACGCAGGCCACAAGGCCCGGATCGCCGACCGCCACAGCCGAGGTCACGCGGAGTAGTGAGGCAGCGCGACCGAACCCCTGACTCCATGGACATTGATCAATGATTCTCCCGCAAACCGGGCACGTCACACTTCGAGCACGACCGTCCGTGACGAGCAGCGATTCAGATTACGGTTCAGTAACGGCGAGGCCCCCTGCACGACAGGCCGCCACCGTCGCCCCTGAACGGGGACGACGGTGGCGGCCTGTCAACTGGTTGCCGGTGATCGACGTCCGCACCCGGACGCCGGCCGAGGTGGCTCCGCTACCGGCGTCCGGCCTCGCCGTCGTGCACGGGCGCCCCGGAGGTGACCTGCTCGGACGACGCCCGCGGGGCGGGCGCCGTGGCAGCGTCGGCGTCGCCGTCGGCGCGGTGCCGCGCGGCGGCGGTGGCCCGGCGTCCGGCCAGCACCAGCCAGAGCCCGATGATCAGCGCAAGAGCGCCGACGACCGTCAGCACGAGCGGAATGGTCCGACCGATCAGCAGCAGCTTGTCCCGGTTGTTCCCGGCAGACTCGACGCTGTTGGCGATCGTCTGGTCGGTGTAGACGAAGTCGCCGTCCAGCAGCGGGGTGCTCGCGCCCTGGTCCGGCACCAGCGTCTTCTTCTGCTGCTCGCGCACCTTGACGAAGTTGCCGCTGACCGGCTCGACCCAGATGGTGCGGGTGTTGCTGTACATCACCTTGCCGCTGGTCGCGCCCGGCGCGAACGCCCCGAGCAGGCCACCCACCCGCTCGGCCGGCATGCCCAGGTCGGTCTCCTCGATGACCTGCTGGAACCGGTACGCCTCAGTGCCGTTGATCTTCTCGGTGCCGTCGAACCGGATCGGCAGCGCCTTGCGCAGGTCACGGTCGAAGTACTCGTAGTCCTTGCGCTCCGTGTTGAACGGGAACTTGTAGGTCTGACCACCGAAGGTGACCTCGCTCGGCCCCTCCGGGCCGTCGGCCTGGAGAAACTGCTTGTCCCAGTCGACCGCCGCGGCGGTCTTCCGGTCCAGGGCCAACTCCGCGGAGTACTGGCTGATCACCTCGCCGGTCTGGACCCACTTCACCGTGCCGTACGCGCCCCAGACGACCGACTTGCCCTCCAGGTCGCCGGTCATCTCCGCCTCGGTGCTCCCGGCCTGCGGCGCCACCTCGGTGGTGGACTCCAGCCTGCCGGTCTGCACGGTCGGCGGGGCGTCCTTCTTGAGCTGCAGGAACTTGGCGTTCTCCGCCACCGCGACGCTCGGCTTCAGGCAGCCCTCGGGCTTGCCCTCCGCGTTGCACAACTTGAGGTCGTACGGCAGTTTCGTCACCGTCGGTGCCACGAAGAACGCCGCTCCCGCGGCGAGCACGAGACACAAGACGCCTATCCCGAACAGCACGGCGCCCAGACGAGCCTTCACTGATCCTCCTAACAAAGACAGTCAGCCGGTGTCCGGCGAGCGGTCCTGTCCCTAAACTTGGCCGCAGGTTACTCCCGGGTTACATATTCACGCGACCCTCTGGACGGTTGATGTCTGCCCCAACTCCGGATCACGACCTCCGCCGACTGCCCGCGTTGGACGCCGTACGGGTGATCGGCGCGCTGGCCGTCGTCGGGCACCACGTCGGGTTCGCCACCGGTGCCAACACCGGCGACTCGGGGCTGGGCAGCTGGTTGTCCCGCCTCGACGTGGGCGTCGCCGTCTTCTTCGTGCTCTCCGGCTTCCTGCTCTTCCGCCCGTACGCCCACTCGTCGGCCACCGGGCAGCGGTCCCCCTCCGCCCGGCGCTACCTGTGGCGCCGCGCGACCCGCATCCTGCCCGCCTACTGGCTGACCGTGGTGGTCTGCCTGCTGGTGCTGCCGCAGAACCAGCCGGCCTCCGCCGGCGACTGGTGGCGGCACCTGACGCTGACCCAGATCTACGAACCCCGGCAGTTGCGCCACGGCCTGAGCCAGACCTGGAGCCTCGCCACCGAGGCGACCTTCTACCTGCTGCTGCCGCTGCTCGCCGTGCTGCTGATGCGGCGGCGCTGGCGGCCCGGCCGGTCCACCGTCCTCATCGTGGCGGCGGGGCTGGCCATCACCGCCGGCTGGGTGGCCCTGATGGGATCGGGCCTGCTCAACCTGGGCCTGCACACCATGTGGCTGCCCTCGTACGCCGGCTGGTTCGGCGCCGGCATGGCGCTGGCGACCGTCCACGTGTCGCTGCGCACCGGCACCGGTCACCGCTGGCGGTGGCTGGACGACCTGGGCGCCGCACCGCTGGCCTGCTGGTCGGTCGCGCTGGCCGCCCTGGCCGTGGCCACCACGCCGATCGTGGGTCCCCGCGACCTGGCCGAGCCCACCGCCGCCGAGTTCGGGCTGAAGATGGCGCTGTACGCCCTGGTGGCGGTGATGGTGGTGCTGCCGGTGGCGTTCGGGCCGGCCACCCGCACCAAGGCCGTCCTCGGCGGCGCGGTCGGCCGGTGGCTCGGCCGGGTGTCCTACGGGCTGTTCCTCTGGCACCCGTTCGTGCTGGAGGGGGTCTACATCGTGGGCGACCGCCCGAACTTCAGCGGCGACACGGGCGAGATCTTCCTGCTCACCGTCGCCGGTGGGCTGATCCTCGCCGCCATCAGCTACTACGCCGTCGAGCGCCCCTTCCAGCGCTGGAACGCCCCCCGGCCGCGTCGGCGCGGGAGCACGAGGGAGAACCAGAGCACCGTCACGGCGGCGACCGCCGCCAACTGAGGCGCCGCGTCGGTGTGCCCACCCCGGGTCACCGCGTACCAGCCGGCCAGCCCGAAGCCGGCCACCGGCAACCAGCGCCCGGCCACCCGGTACAGCCGGCGCAGCCCGCGCCGGTCCGGTGGGTGCAGGTGTGGCGCCAGCGCGTGGCCGGCCACCACGCCGGCCGCCGCCAGCAGCGCCACCGCGACCGCGGCCAGGCCGCCGACCAGCAGCAGCGCAGTCCCGCCGAACAGCAGGGCGAGCAGCCGGTGCCGGCGTCGACGCGGCGGCCCCGCCGCCGGCACCGGCACCGGCACACCCCGACTCGGGAGCAGGGCGGCCAGCGCGACCCCGCCCAGCGCGATCGCGCCGGCGCCCAGCGCCAGGACGTACCCGTCGTCCGGGGCGAACCGCAGCAGCACCTCGCCGGAGAACCCGGCCGGCACCAGCCAGCCCTGCTGCCAGCCGTCCACCACGAACGGGGTGAGTCGCTCGCCGCCCGCGGTGGCCTCCCACCCGGGGTTCGCGTTCTCGCGCAGGGCCAGCACCCGCTGGCCCGGGTACCCGTCCAGGTGCAGCGACCGTCGGGTGGCCGACCAGCCGTCCACCCGGACCGGAGTCTGCACGGCGTCCGGGACCTGCGCCGAGCCGGCGACGCCCGCCGAGCCGGCCGCGCTGCCGTCGGTGGGCCCCGGGACCACGGCGTGCGGCGTCAGGACGAGCCGGGTGGGCGTAGCCAGGCGGCTCGCCGCCGCCACCACCCGCACCTCTGCGCCGGCCAGCGGCAGTGGATCCTTCGCTCCGGCGCCGCACAGGAGCGCGTCCACCTCGCGCAGCTCCGCCAGCTCCCGCCGGCTGGCCACCAGCGCCGTCCGGCGCCGTACCGCACCGACCTCGACGGTGGGCCCGGTGCCGCAGGGGAGCGTGACGCGCGCCTCCGGGTCGTTGCGGGGCACCGGTCCGTCCGGCAGCACGGTCAGCTCGCCGACGCCGACGGGCAGGCTCTGTGACAGCCGCCGGTACGGGTCGAAGGTGTTGGCCGGCACCACGTCGGAGATCAGCACGGTGATCTCGTCCGTCTTGAGCGGCCGGTCGAAGACCAGGCTGCCGCCCTCGTCGAAGACGCCGCCGCGCATGCCGCCGTCGCCGATCACGGTCGCCTGCCACGGGCGGGCCGCCGCCGCGGTGGGCGGCAGGGTCACCTTCAGCCCGGCGATCTGGCGGGCTTTCGGCCAGGTCAGGCGCAGCCACGGCTGCCGGTCGGAGCTGGCGGCGTACCAGGTCGTCGCCGGGTCGCCGTCGACCACCGCGCCCGGCCGGGCCGCGGGGTGGGAGACGCCGACGCTGGAGGCGGCGACCACCGGGGTGACCCCGCGCGCGACGGCCGCCGCGCCACCGCCGTCGAGCAGCGCGTTCAGCGCGCCGCCCGCACGTGGGCGCACCCGCAGCGCGACGTCGTAGCCGGCGGCGACCGGCAGGCTCAGCGTCCGGTCGATCCGGTCGCCGTCCTCGGACTCCCGGACGAGCCCGCCGTCGCAGATCGGCCGCCCCTCGTCGAAGACGCAGGGCGCGGCACCGGCGGCGGCGGTGAGCACCACGGAGGCCGGGGCGGCGGTCGCCGGGGGCGCCGGCACGGCCAGGGTGCGCTCGGCCCGCACGCCCGGGATGGTGATCTCGGCGATGCCGACGCCGCCGAAGCCGGCCCGGATGTCGAAGACCTCGTCGATGGAGATCCGCACCCGCCGGGTCGGGTAGCCGGCGGGCACGGTGACCTGCACGCTCTGGCCCGGGTTCTCCACCACCGCCTGCTGGTTGCCGGCGCTGACGGTGATCTTCGTGGGCAGGGAGTCGGCGCCGGTGTCGAAGACGATGCCCACCTCGCGGACCACCTGCGGCTCGGTCAGCTCCACCTCCAGCCACTGCTCGGTGGTGACCGTCCCGGGCGCCGAGCGCCAAGCGGTGGCGAGGCTGCCGTCGAGCGCCGCGTACGGCTGGTGCGCCGGTCGGCCGCCGACCAGCGGCTGCGCGTCGGACCAGGAACTCGACGCGGTGACCGACCCGATGCCCAGGTAGCGCACGGTGGTGGCCTGGCCCTCGCCCCACGGCGGGAGGTAGTCCCGGGCGGGCGCGCCGAGCCTCGCCTCGTCGGCGGAAGTCATGGTCGCCGAGGCGTTGTCGTGCGGCTGCCCGAACGCGACCTCGCGTCGGCGCATCCCGTCGGTGAGCACCACCGGGCCGTCGGTCAGCCCTGCCGGCCGATCCCCGACGAGCACCGTCGGGGCGTCGGAGAGCCGGCCGGCCGCCGCGATCTGGAGCAACGACTCCGGCCCGCCCACCACGGTGGTCAGGCCCTTCACGTCGTACGCGACGACGGGGCTGACCGGCTGGGCGACCTCGTACACCTCCAGGGCCCGGACCTTCACGTCCAGTCCGTGGTCGACGAAGTTGCCGGGCAGTTGGCCGCCGCCGACCTCCGGTCCGAAGGCCCGCACCGGGCGGATACCGGGCGAGCGTTGCAGTGCCTGCCGGACCACCACCGGTTGGGTGGCGCCCGAGCGCCCGTAGTCGAGGTCGGAGCGGAGCAGCAGGTACCGCACGCCGGAGCGGGCGAGCAGGTCGGCCAGCCCGGCGGAACCCTCGCCGTTGGCCAGTGCCGACTCGACGGCGTCGAGCAGCCGGATCGTGCCCGGCGGGGTGAGCGGCACCGAACTGCGTACCGCCCAGGGGCTCTCCAACAGAGGTTGGGTGACCTCGTCGCTCGGGCTGCCCCACAGGTAGCGGGGGAAACGGGCGGCGGGCACCACCAGCACCCGGTCGTCGCCGAGGTTGCTGTCCAGCCAGGAGGTCGCCTGGTGCCAGTAGCCGGGCACCTCCCGGAAGCTGCCCTGGGCGGGCAGTCCGGCGGCCAGCGCCGGGGCGGCCACCCCGGCGACCGCGACGAGGGCGGTGCCGCTGACCAGCGTGGCGCGCAGCCGCACCGGCTGGAGCAGTCGGGGCAGGCCCGGGTTCACGTCGGGCCGGTCGCCCGCGCGGGCCGCCCGCGCCACCAGCCCCAGCAGGTGGGCGAGGCCGAGGATGAGCGGCAGCCGCAGCACCACGTCGAACTTGTGCACGTTGCGCAGTGGCGCGCCGGCCGCGTCGAGGAAGTCCCGCTGCGTCTGGGCGCCGAACCCGTCGATAGCGCCGACGTGGCCGAGCCCGACCAGGGCCAGCCCGACCAGCAGGCCGGTGACCAGGAAGCGCCGGTGCGGCATCCCACGCCGGGCCAGGCCGGCGAGGCCGAGGCCGGCCACCACCAGGGTGGCGATCACCAGCGGCTGCTCGGTGGCCAGCCGCCAGCCGGCCGACCAGGGCGGCCCGTACGCGCCGTTGAGGTACGCGTGCCAGTGCGAGGCGCCGCGCAGCACGGTGGTCAAGTCGGTGGGGGCCGTGGTGACCGGCGCCGTCTCGATGTAGTCCAGGAACGGCGGACTGTACCGGCCCAGCAGCAGCAGGGGCACCAGCCACCAGGCGGTGGCGGTGCCCACCGCCAGCCCCCAGGCGACGAGCGCCCGGATCCGCAGCCGGAACGGGTGCAGGCCGACCAGCCACAGACCGGCGAGCGGCACTACGGCCAGCACCGCCGTCGCGTTGACGCCGCCGGCGCACGCCACGACCAGCGCGGACAGGGTCACCGCCCGGCGTACGGAGCCGCCTCGGGCCAGCCCCACCAGGGGCACCAGCACCCAGGGTGCGAGGGCGCTCGGCCATGCCTCCACCGAGATCGGGCCCAGCTCGGTGACCAGCCGGGGGGAGAGCGCGAAGGCCACCCCGGCGAGCAGGCGGGCGGCCGGCGTGCCGATGTGCAGCCGCTCGGCCAGCCGGACCACGCCGGTGCAGGCCACCGTCATGACCAGCGCCCACCAGAGCCGTTGCACCACCCAGGCCGGGATGTCGAGCACCTCGCCGAGCAGGAAGAACGGGCCCATCGGCCAGAGGTAGCCGTACGCCTGATTCTGAAGCTGGCCGAAGGTTCCGTCCGGGTCCCAGACGTGCAGGGCGCGGCTCAGCCATCCGGCTGGATCGACCGCCAGGTCCACCTTGGTGTCGATGGCGATCATGCCCGGATCCTGGAGGAACGCCAGGGCCGACAAACCGAGACAGACCGCGACCAAGCGTAGACGCCACACCCTTCTCGATGTGGCGTCCGGTCGGTCGGTCAGCTCCGGGCGGGCCGGCGCCTGCTGCATTTCGCCTCCGATCGGGCATTGCGGGGGCCGTGACGAAGCCCATAGTGTGACGCGACGCGAAGACTACTCGGCAGTAGGAGTAAGTGTGGAAGCACCGCCTGCCGCCACCCGGCACGTACTTTTCCTCAACTGGCGCGACACCCGGAACCCGGAGGGCGGCGGTTCGGAGGTGTACGTCGAGCGGATCGCCGGTGAACTCGTACGCCGGGGCCACCGGGCCACCCTGCTCTGCGCCACCCACTCCGCCGGCCCGGCCGAGGAGATCACCGCCGCCGGCGTACGCGTGCTGCGGCGCGGCGGCCGACACACCGTCTACCTGCGCGCCGCGCTCGTCTACCTGGCCGGAGCCCTGGGCCTCGGGCCGCTGACCCGGCGCCGGGGCGGTCGCCCCGACCTGATCGTGGACGTCGGCAACGGCCTACCCTTCCTGTCCGCCCTGTACGCCCGCCGGCCGGTCATCGCACTCGTGCACCACGTGCACCGTGAGCAGTGGCCGGTGGTGCTGGGCCGCTGGCTGGCCGGCTTCGGCTGGTGGGTCGAGTCCTGGCTCGCCCCGCGCGTCTACCGCCGCTGCCAGTACGTGACCGTCTCGGCAGCCACCCGGCGGGAACTGGCCACCCTCGGCATCGACCCGTCCCGGGTCGCCATCGTGCACAACGGCACCCCCGACATGACGGTGGGGCCGGTGCCGCGCACCCCGCAGCCGTCCCTGGTGGTGCTCGGCCGGCTGGTGCCGCACAAGCAGGTCGAGCTGGCCCTGCACGCGGTTGCCGGGCTCACCGGCGAGCTGCCGGGGCTCACCCTCGTGGTCGCCGGCCAGGGCTGGTGGGAGCCGCAGCTGCGCCAGCTCGCCGAGGAGTTGGGCGTCACCGACCGGGTCCGGTTCACCGGCTTCATCAGTGACGCCGAGAAGCGGGAGCTGCTGGCCAGCGCCTGGGTCGCGCTCACCCCCTCGCTCAAGGAGGGCTGGGGGCTGACCATCGTGGAGGCCGGGGCGGTCGGCACGCCGACGGTGGCGTTCCGCGGTGCCGGCGGAGTCGAGGAGGCGCTCGTCGACGGCGAGACCGGCCTGCTCGCCGACGGTGTCGACGACTTCGTCGCCAAGGTGCGGCTGCTGCTGACCGACGACGCTCGGCGCACCGCGATGGGCACGGCGGCGCGGGCGCACGCGGCCCGCTTCACCTGGCCGATCTCGGGCGAAAAATTCGCGGCCCTCGTGACGAGGGCCGCGAACGTTCGGAGCGTGGTGCCGGCGGAGCAGATGGAACCGGTGGAGCCGTCCTACCTCGTGCCGTAGACCAGCGGCTTGTTGGCGCCGCCGCCACCGCCGTCCGAGCTGGTCCGCGCGGCCTGCTCGGCCTTGGCGGCCTCGGACGACGAGGTGCCGGTGAGGGTGGTGGCCAGCGCCACCGACCCGAAGACGCCGAGAGCGACCGCGATCACTCCGGCGAGAACCAACGAGAGAGCACTGCGCATGGTGCTGACTTCCTCCTCGTGAGCTGCGTGCGCGGGACGTTACCACCAAGTAGCGTCGGTGGGGAGGGCCGCGAGGACGATCGATTCCGGCCTGGCGGCGGGAACCCTCGGCAGCTCACCGCGCACCGGGGCCGCGCGCGGTCGGGTTCTCGTACAGGGTCAGGTCCTCGCCGGCGTACACCTCGCGGAGCCCGACCAGCGTCGCCGGGTCCGTCCGCTGCCCGCCGGCCACCCGTTGCACCACCACCCAGCGCACCCCGGTGGCCCGCACCGGGGCACCGGAGTCGAGCACCCGCCGCACGTACGCGACGCGCCGGTTCTCCCCGCTCACCTCGCTCGTGCCCACCCAGAGCGTGTCGTCGACGAGGACCTCGGCGTCGACGTAGCGGGGCAGCGGGTCGAGCGCAGTCCGGCCGCCGTTCCACGGATAGGCCCGGTAGGAGCCCAGCGGCAACGAGAGCACCTCGCCCGGCTGGCCGTCGAGGCGGGCGGCGACGGCGTCCCAGTCCGCCGGATAGGCCACCGGCCGCAGCCGGCCGGCCGCGCCGAACGCCAGGTCCGGCAGGACCACCACCGGCAGCGCCAGCGCCCCGGCCAGCACCGCGCCCGCGCCGGCCCGCCCGACCCGGCCAGCCGCTCCGGCCAGCCGTTCCGCGCCGAGCGCGAACCCCACGGCCACCAGCAGGGCGTACGGGACGAGGAACTTCTGCCCGTCGCGCAGCACCCCGGCTCCCGGCACCGTGGCGACCAGCCACTCCAGCGACGCGCCCAGGCCGGGCAGCACGCCCAGGGCTGCGAGCAGGAACCCGCCGGCAGCCAGCACGGCCAGCCGGTCGCAGATCCCGTCCGGCCACCGGTGGCGCAGCGCCCGGTAGCCGAGGACCGCCAGGGCCAGCACGACGGCGGTGGCCAGCGGCGCCAGCGGGGACGACCGGCTCACCGGTGTGGTCTGCGCGTTCCAGATCCCGCCCGTGCCGGCCAGGGCTCCGAGCGCTCCGCTCCAGTTCTCCGCCCGCGCCGCGAACGCCGCCACCCCGTCGGGATCGGTCCGGGCGTCCGCCCTGGTCAGGGCGGCAGCCACCAGCCAGGGCGCGTTCAGCAGCAGCACCACCGCGATCGCGATCGCGCCGACCCGGCCCCTGCCGCGCCGCGGCACCAGCACGACGGTGGCCGCCAGGGCGATGAGGCCGCCGGTCGGGGTCACCGCGGCGAGGGCGGCCGCCAGCACCAGCAGCGGCAGCGCCCGCCGTCCACCGGCCCGCAGCCGGATCACCGCCAGCACCAGCCAGGGCAGCGACGCGTACGCCAGGAGCAGACCCCAGTGCCCGATCAGCAGCCGCTCCGCCAGGTAGGGCGTCCACACGTACCCGACGGCGGCCACCAGCCGGGTGACCGGGTGCCGGGCCGGCACCAGCAACCCGGCGCCGACGGTGGCGAGCAGCAGCACCGCGACCAGCGCCAGCCGCTGCACCAGCCACCCTGGCACCGCCTGGCTCGCCAGCGACACCAGGGCGTCCAACGGCACCGCCCGTGGCAGCGAGTCGGACGGGGCGACGAGTTCGGCGCGCCACGGCTGGTGCGGCACGAAGACCATGTCGTAGCTGAGCACGTAACCGGGTGCCGCCAGCGGAGCCAGCACCAGCAGGGTGACGGCCAGCCCGAGCCCGACGAGCATCGACCTCTCCCGCAGGGTTGACCTCCTCATTACGCTGACCGGGCGTGGCACCGGCGTGGCGCCACTGTACGCGCGCCCGTTGCACAGCCGGGAGTGCCGGCGACACGGGACGGTTGATGGGTACGGATTCGGAAAAGCCCGGCCGGGCGACCGGGCTCGGCACCGCCGGCATCGCAGTGACGCTCGCCGGCGTGTTCGTCAACGGGCTGGCCTACGTGGTGCCCGTCCTCGGTGCGCGGCACCTCGATCCGGCGGAGCTGAGCGCGCTCGCCACGCTCCTGGCGCTGGGTGCGATCGGTGGCGTGGCCAGCACCGGGCTCCAGATCGCGGTCGCCGTGCACCGGGCCCGGCACGGTCGCGCCGCCACCGCCCGGCCGGCCCTGCTCACGGTGCTCGTCACCGCCGCCCTGCTCGCCCTGACGCTGCCGGTGGCCGCCGTCCAGCTTCGACTGACCGCCCCGGCGGTGCTGCTGCTCGGCGTGCTGACCGTGGCGGTCGTGGCGGCCGGCCGCTGGCTCGGCGAGTTGCAGGGCGACCAGCGCTTCCTGCGGCTCGCCGGCGGCATGGCGCTGCTCGGCGCCGGCCGCTACGGGGGCATGGTGGCCGGGCTCTCGCTCGGCGGCGGGCTCACCGGGTCGCTGCTGGCCGGCGCGCTCACCTCGGTCCTGGTGCTCGCCCTGCTGGTGCGCCTCAACCGGGGCGCAGGTATCGACCCGGCCGTGCCCTCCCTCGCCACCCGGACGGTGCTCACCGCCAGCGGCGCCACCCTGGCGATGCTGGTGGTCTCCTACGCCGACCTCCTGCTCGCCCGCCGCTTCCTGCCGCCGGACGTCTCCGGCACCTACGCCGTCGGCACGGTGCTGACCAAGGGGGCGCTGTGGGCGCCGCAGGTGGTGACCGTGATCGTGCTGCCCCGCCTGGCCAAGGGGGACCGGCGGGCCCTGGTCGCCGCGCTGGCCCTGGTCGCCGGCGCCGGGGCGGTGCTGGTGCTCGGTTCGGCGCTCGCGGGCGGGCTGGCCTTCCGCCTGGCCGGCGGCCCCGACTACGCCGCGGCCGGTCGTTACGCCCCGGTCTTCGCCGCCACCGGCGCCCTGTACGCGGTCGTGTTCATCCTGGTCAACGCCCGGGTCGCGGCGTCGGTCCGGTGGCCCGCCGCTCCGCTGTGGACGTCCACGGTGATCTTCGTGGCCGCCGTCGCGACCGTCGTGCCGCGGACCGTCGCCGGGATCGCCGGGGCCGCCCTGGCGACGGCGGCGGCCACCGCCGTCGCCACCGGATTACTGACATTGGCTTATGAACGGGGCAGCAGGTCGAAACGCACCCGTACGGCCACTACCACCCAAGCGGGAGGACATGTCACAGTGCGGGACGGATAACCAGGAGACGGGGGTTTCTGGTGAGCGTCAGCACGGCCACGACCGGGTCCGGTCCAGGGAAGGTCCGCACCCACGCCCGCTGGTTGCTCGTTCTGTACGCCACCGCGCTGGTGCTCACCCTGACGGCCGGCGTGCCGGGCCGGACACGGGCCGAGGGCGGCATGTCGGCCGACCGGCTCACCGCCCTCTTCGAGCGTTACGGCGACACCTCCGGCCGGTGGAACGGCGCCGACCGGACGGCCTCGGTCCGGCTCCCCGACGGCCGGCTCCTCTGGCTCTTCTCCGACACGTTTCTCGGCCCCGTGGGCCCGGACGGTTCCCGCCCCCGCACCGCGTCGTTCATCAACAACTCCGCCGTGGTGCAGCAGGGCGACGAACTGCGCGAGACGGTGCACGGCGGCACCGCCGAGGACCCCGCCTCGCTCGTACCGCCCCCGGCCGCCGACCAGTTCTACTGGATCGGCGACGCCCAGGTCGTGGGCGAGACCCTCCAGATGCTGGTCAACCGCTACCGCCGGACGGGCGACGGCCCGCTGGACCACGTCCTGCTGGGCACCTCGCTGGCGACCTTCGCACTGCCCGGCATGACACCCGTCGCGGTCCGGCCGCTGCCGCTGGGAGAGCGCATCTCGTGGGGCTCCAGCCTGCTCCGCGATGGCGGACACACCCTGATCTACGGCACCGAGGCGAGCGGCGAGACGAAGTTCGCGCATGTCGCCCGGGTCGCCGGGACCGACCTGAACGGCCCGTGGGAGTTCTGGACGGGCACCGGCTGGGCGCCCGCAGCGGACAAGTCCGCCCGCATCCTCAGCGGGGTCGGCACGTCGTACGGGGTGCAGCGGGTCGGCGACCGGTACGTGCTCGTGACCCACGAGAACAACCTGGTGTTCAGCGCCGACGTGGTGGCGTACACGGCGGGTGGGCCGACGGGTCCGTTCGAAGGTCCGGACTACCTGCACCGCGCGCCCGAGACGGACGCCGGGCATCTCGTCTACGACGCCGACCTGCACCCCGACCTGGCTCGTCCGGGCAAGCTGCTGATCTCCTACAACGTCAACAACGTCGACGACGCCGTGACCTACGCCGACGCCGGCCTCTACCGGCCGCGCTTCGTCGAGGTCGACTGGCCCCGCCCCCGGCCGGACCGGGCCGACGTGCCGCCGGCGCCGGCGGCACTCACGGCCGAAGCGCGGGGCGCGGGCAACGCCGAGCTGCGGTGGCGTCCCGTCCCGGTCGATGACGAGCTGCGCTACCTGGTACACCGCCGGAACGTGACCGCCGGGCAGACCCACTTCGTGCGGATCGGCGAGCCGTCCGCCGAGCCCCGCTCCTCGGCCGACTTCCTGGTCAACGGCCACGAGTACGAGTTCCGGGTGACCGCCGTCGGTCGGCGGGGCGAGGGTCCTCCCTCGCCGGTGGCGCGGATGACCGCCACCGTGCCGCCGCCACCGCCGCCGAGCGGGGTGCGGGCCGAGGCCGGCCGCACCGGGGACGTCGCGGTGCACTGGGAGCCGATCCCGTTCGTCCAGGTGTTCCGGCTCTACCGGCGCGACGTCACGGCGGGGCAGCGGAAACCAGCCCTCGTCGGCACGTTCACCGGCACCAGCGCCACCGTCGGCTCGCTGTGGCACGCCCGGACGTACGAGTTCACCGTCGTCGCGGTCGGCGGCGGCGGGGACAGCCCGCCCTCGACGCCCGTCCGGGCCACCGCATCGGTCAGCCCGCCGGCCGCGCCGGCCCGACTGACCGCACAGGCCCAGCCGGACGGCGACATCCGGCTGGGCTGGGCCAACCTCGGTCCCGGCGTCTCCTACCGGGTCTACCGGCGCGACCTGACGGCGGGCCAGAGCCGCCTCGGGTCGCCCGCACTCGAGAGCCGGCCGAGCCACCTCGCCCGCCACCTTGAGCACGGCCACGAGTACGAGTTCGTCGTCAGCGCGGTGGACCGCGACCGCGAGGGACCGCTCTCCCCGCCGGTGCGGGCCCGGGCGACCTTCAGCGCGCCGAAGGTGGTGCCGACCGACCTGCGGGTGACGAAGGTCGGCACGGCCGAGGTGGAGCTGACCTGGCGGTCGGCCAGTCCCGGCGGGTGGCACCGCGTCTACCGGCGGGACCTCACCGCCGGGGAGCGGGAGTTCACCGAGGAGGAGGTGCCCGTGCAGGGCACCGAGGCCACCATCCGCCAGCTGCGCAACGGACACGAGTACGAGTTCGTGGTCGCCGCGGCCAACCAGGCCGGTGCCGGGCGGCAGAGCAGGCCGGTCCGGGCCGTCCCTCGGCTGCCCACGCCAGCCGGGCTGGCGGCGACGGCGGCCGGCAACGGCGAGGCCCGACTGAGCTGGCGGCCGGCGGGGCCGGGCCTCGCCTACCGCGTCCAGGTCCGCGACGTCACGGCCGGCGGGGAATGGCGGACGGACCCGGTGCCGGTGGGCGGGACGGACTTCACCGCCGTGCTGCTGGTCCGCGGGCACCGCTACGAGTTCCGGGTCGCCGCCACCGACGGCATCGACACCGGCACGCCGTCCGCGCCGGTCGCCGTGCTCGTCCGCTGAGACACAGGCGGTGACCGCGTCGCGCTGGAGGAGCTGGCCCGGTCAGGCCCCGGCCGTCAGCCAGGAGTGCAGCAGGTGGTGGTCGATCGAGTCGACGCGGCCCAGCGGCTGTCCGGCGGCCGCCCGCTCGCGCAGCTCGTCCCGGGTGAACCAGCGCGCCTCCAGCAGCTCCTCGCCGTCCACCCGCACCTCCTCGGACGCGGCGGTGGCGCGGAAGCCGACCATCAGGCCGGCCGGGAACGGCCACGCCTGCGAGCCCACGTACGCCAGGTCGGTCACCGTCACCCCGGCCTCCTCCGCCATCTCCCGCCGGACGGCGTCCTCCAGGCTCTCGCCCACCTCGACGAAGCCGGCGAGCGTCGAGTACGCCCCCTCGGGCGCGCCCGCGTGCCGGGCCAGTAGGCAACGGTCGGGGACGCCGGGCGCCTCGATCAGCACGATGACGGCCGGCTCGATCCGGGGAAAGAGGAGCCGTCCGCAGTCCGCCCGCGCGCACGACCGGACGTGTCCGCCGCCCCGGGCGACTGTCGACGCCCCGCACGTGCCGCAGAAGCGCTGCTGGCGGTGCCAGTGCAGCAGCCCCCGCGCGTACGCCTGGACGGCCGCCCCGGCCGGGTCGAGCCGGCCGACCAGCGCCCGGACGTCCACGGCGGCGCTCGCCTCCGCCACCTCGACGGCGGCAGCCTCGGGCAGTCCGGAGAGGTCAACGGCGAAGACGGCCGAGCCCTCGTCCATGCCCAGGAAGACGGTCTCGTCGGCGACGGTGAGCGCCTTGGCCGCCCGTTCCCCGGTCAGCCGCACCGGCACGTCCCCCGCGACCAGGCAGCGGTCCCGCCAGAGCGGCAGCAGGGTGCTCGCCGGGTCCGCCAGCAGTGCGGCGAGCCGTTCCTGGTCGGTACGCAGCTCCCCCGCCCGGTCCAGCCAACCGCCCCCGTACGCCAGGACCGCCTTGTCCGCTCCCATGTTCCCTACCGTGCCATGCCCGCCGGCCCGCCCGACGACCGGCCGGTGTCCCCCGACACGCCGGGCGACACGCCGCGACGCGAAGGGTGGGGCGCTGACTCCCGACCCGCCGGGGCGCCGGTTACCGTAGGTGTCTTCCGGGCGGAGGCGCGCTCCCCCGTTGTGGTACGTCCGATCGAGGTGACCGTGACGCTGTACGGCGAGAAGACTCCACCCGCCGACGACCGGCCCACCGTGCAGGTCAAGGCTGTGACCTGGCCCGGTGACGAGCCGGAGCCGGTCGCGCCGGCTGGCCGGCCGGGCGGGTCACGGTCCCGCCGGACCCGCCTGTTGCTGGCCGCCGGGGCCGCCACGGCGGTGCTGGCCTCCGTGGCGGGGGCGGGTGCCTACGCGTACGCCGGTGACGTGCCGCGCGGGACGACGGTGCTCGGCGCGGAGTTGGGCGGCCGGAGCCGCGCGGACGCCGCCCGGGAGCTGCGGACGGAGCTCGAACGCCGCGCCGCCACGCTCAACGCCCCGCTGTCGGTGCGCGTCGGCGAGCGGACCGCCACGATCGACCCTGCCACCGTCGGTTTGGCGGTCGACGTCGACGCCACCGTGGCGGCGGCGGCCGAGGCCGACGCGCACGCCGTCGACCGGCTCGTGGGGTCCCGGGCGGTGCAGCCGGTGGTGGCCGTGGACGCCGTCCGGCTCGACGCCGCCCTCGAGAAGGTCGTCGGCGACCAGGGCCGGAAGATGACCATGCCGGCGATCACCTGGAAGGGCACCACGCCGAAGGCGGTGCACCCGAAGCCGAGCCTCGCCCTCGATCCGGAACGCTCCGCGCAGGTGGTACGGGAGGGCTGGCTCGCCGGCCAGCCGGTGACCGTGCCGCTGGTCGAGACCCACCCGGCGACCACCGCCGAGGAGGTGGACCGGCTGGTCGCCGAGCTGGCGAAGCCGGCTGTCGCCGCCCCGGTCACGCTGACCACCGGCAAGGGCTCGGTGCAGATCCCGCCGAAGGCGATCGCGCGGAGCCTGCGGTTCACGGCCGACAAGGCCGGCAAGCTGACGCCTCAGGTCGACGTGAAGCGGCTGCGGGCCGCGCTCGGCGGCGACCTGGCCGCGATCGAGGTGCCGCCGAGGGACGCCCGGATGACCATCTCCGGCGGCAAGCCGAAGGTCGTCGACGGCAAGCCCGGGCAACAGCTCGACAGCGCGGCCCTCGGCCGCGACCTGCTCGCCGTCCTGCCGAGGGCGGACGACCGGAAGGTCACCGGCGAGCTGAAGCCGGCGGAGCCGGAGCTGACCGCGGCGAAGCTGGCCGGGTTGGGCATCAAGGAGCGGGTCTCCACCTTCACCACGCACTTCAGCGGTGGGCTCTCCTCGCCGCGCAGCCAGAACATCGTCACGATCGCGAAGGACGTGGACGGCACGGTGGTGCTGCCCGGCGAGACGTTCTCCCTCAACGGGCACACCGGCGAGCGCGGCTACGCCCAGGGCTACCGGGACGCTCCGGTCATCCTCGACGGCAAGCTGGTCCCGGGGGTGGGCGGCGGCACCTCGCAGTTCACCACGACGCTGTTCAACGCGACGTACTACGCCGGGCTGGAGGACGTCGAGCACAAGCCGCACTCGTACTGGTTCAGCCGGTACCCGGCGGTCATCGAGTCGACCATCTTCTGGCCGGACCTCGACTTCAGGTTCCGCAACAACACGGAGCACGGCGTCCTGATCGACACCTCCTACACGTCGAGTTCGATCACCGTGTCGATCTGGAGCACGAAGATCTGGGACAGCGTGAAGACCGAGTACACCCCGCGCCGCAACATCACCCAGCCGAAGACGGTCTACCTGGAGCCCGGCCCCACCTGCATCCCGGCCGGCGGCAGCCAGGGCTTCACCCAGGACGCCTACCGGGTGTTCAAGAAGGACGGCAAGGTCGTGAAGCGGGAGAAGTTCACCTGGCGCTACTCCGCCGAGCCGCGCTTCATCTGCGGTCGCGAGCCGTCCTGACCATCGCATGGACGCGCGGCGGTGCGGAGGCACCGCGCACCCGTCCTGTAGAGCTGTCCGCCCTGTAGAGGAAGGTCGGTGCCGCAATGGCAATTTCGTTCACGGCGGAGGTCGACCGGTTCATCACTGTCGCGACGCAGTTGAGCAGCGAGGACCTGGAGCGGGTGTACGAGTTGCGGATGGCGGTGCGCCGGGCTCACGGACGGCAGCCGAAGCCGAGCCTGTCCGCTGCGGCGTTCAGCAAGCTGGACAAGCGCGTGCGGGATGACCTGCGCGCCCGCGGCCCGCAGTTCTGGGCGTACCGTGTCGGGGCGATCAGCGAGGCGATCGTGGCGACCCTGAGCGCGGCCCGTGCGATCTGGAAGCCGGAGCAGCTCACGCCTGAGCAGTACCACCTGATCGTCGGCCCGTTCGAGCAGGTCGGAATGACTGTGCCGGCACACCCGGACGATCCGCCGCGGCCTGATCGTTGACACAGTCGCCGAGCGGCGTTCAGCATGACGCTGACGCGCTGGCGTCTTTCGGCCTCGAATTGGTCCGTAACGCAGTTCAGGGCCACCCCCGAAGGGGTGACCCTGAACTGAAAGATTGTCCGGCGGTGTCCTACTCTCCCACACCCTCCCGAGTGCAGTACCATCGGCGCTGGAGGGCTTAGCTTCCGGGTTCGGAATGTAACCGGGCGTTTCCCCTCCGCCATGACCGCCGTAACTCTATCGACATATCAAACAACACCAACCACGTGGTCTGTCGTTCGTTTATCGAGAGTTGCACAGTGGACGCGTAGCAGCTTAGTAGTCAAGTCCTCGGCCTATTAGTACCGGTCAACTGAACCCGTTACCGGGCTTACATTTCCGGCCTATCAACCCAGTCGTCTAGCTGGGGGCCTTACCCCACAAAGTGGGTGGGATACCTCATCTTGAAGCGAGCTTCCCGCTTAGATGCTTTCAGCGGTTATCCCTTCCGAACGTAGCTAACCAGCCGTGCCCCTGGCGGGACAACTGGCACACCAGAGGTTCGTCCGTCCCGGTCCTCTCGTACTAGGGACAGCCCTTCTCAAGTATCCTACGCGCACGGCGGATAGGGACCGAACTGTCTCACGACGTTCTAAACCCAGCTCGCGTACCGCTTTAATGGGCGAACAGCCCAACCCTTGGGACCTGCTACAGCCCCAGGATGCGACGAGCCGACATCGAGGTGCCAAACCATCCCGTCGATATGGACTCTTGGGGAAGATCAGCCTGTTATCCCCGGGGTACCTTTTATCCGTTGAGCGACACCGCTTCCACTCGCAAGTGCCGGATCACTAGTCCCGACTTTCGTCCCTGCTCGACCTGTCAGTCTCACAGTCAAGCTCCCTTGTGTACTTGCACTCAACACCTGATTGCCAACCAGGCTGAGGGAACCTTTGGGCGCCTCCGTTACCCTTTAGGAGGCAACCGCCCCAGTTAAACTACCCACCAGACACTGTCCCTGAACCGGATAACGGTCCGAAGTTAGATACCCAAATCAACCAGAGTGGTATTTCAAGATTGCCTCCACCCATACTGGCGTATAGGTTTCACCGGCTCCCACCTATCCTACACAAGCTAATTCGGATACCAATGTCAAGCTATAGTAAAGGTCCCGGGGTCTTTCCGTCCTGCCGCGCGTAACGAGCATCTTTACTCGTAATGCAATTTCGCCGGGCCTGTGGTTGAGACAGTGGGGAAGTCGTTACGCCATTCGTGCAGGTCGGAACTTACCCGACAAGGAATTTCGCTACCTTAGGATGGTTATAGTTACCACCGCCGTTTACTGGCGCTTAAGTTCTCCGCTTCGCCCCCAAAGGAGCTAACAGGTCCCCTTAACGTTCCAGCACCGGGCAGGCGTCAGTCCATATACATCGAATTACTTCTTCGCATGGACCTGTGTTTTTAGTAAACAGTCGCTTCCCCCTGCTCTCTGCGGCCATACAACGCTCCACCCGCGCGGGGCTTCACGTCTCCGGCCCCCCTTCTCCCTAAGTTACGGGGGCAATTTGCCGAGTTCCTTAACCACAGTTCGCCCGATCGCCTCGGTATTCTCTACCTGACCACCTGTGTCGGTTTGGGGTACGGGCCGCTAAGAACTCGCTAGAGGCTTTTCTCGGCAGCATAGGATCACTGACTTCACCTGAATCGGCTCGGCATCACGTCTCAGCCCTAATGGTGTGCGGATTTGCCTACACACCGGCCTACACGCTTACCCCGGCACAACCACCGGCCGGGCTCAGCTACCTTCCTGCGTCACCCCATCGCTTGACTACTACCCGCCAGGTTCCCACGCTCCCCAGCTCGGTCCGAAGACCTCCCCAGGTTCGGGTGGTTAGCACAACGAGGTTCATCAGGGACGCTCTTTCGCGGGTACGGGAATATCAACCCGTTGTCCATCGACTACGCCTCTCGGCCTCGCCTTAGGTCCCGACTCACCCAGGGCGGATTAGCCTGGCCCTGGAACCCTTGGTCATCCGGCGGAAGGGTTTCTCACCCTTCTTTCGCTACTCATGCCTGCATTCTCACTCGTGCCGCGTCCACAACTGGGTCACCCCGCTGCTTCACCCCCGGCACGACGCTCCCCTACCCATCCACACACCTGCACAAGGAATCAAGTCCAAGCGAGGTAAAAATGTGAATGCCACAGCTTCGGCGGTGTGCTTGAGCCCCGCTACATTGTCGGCGCGGAACCACTTGACCAGTGAGCTATTACGCACTCTTTAAAGGGTGGCTGCTTCTAAGCCAACCTCCTGGTTGTCTATGCGACCCCACATCCTTTTCCACTTAGCACACGCTTAGGGGCCTTAGCTGGTGATCTGGGCTGTTTCCCTCTCGACTACGAAGCTTATCCCCCGCAGTCTCACTGCCGCGCTCTCACTTACCGGCATTCGGAGTTTGGCTGATTTCGGTAAGCTTGTGGGCCCCCTAGACCATCCAGTGCTCTACCTCCGGCAAGAAACACGCGACGCTGCACCTAAATGCATTTCGGGGAGAACCAGCTATCACGGAGTTTGATTGGCCTTTCACCCCTAACCACAGGTCATCCCCCAACTTTTCAACGTTGGTGGGTTCGGCCCTCCACGCGGTCTTACCCGCGCTTCAGCCTGCCCATGGCTAGATCACTCCGCTTCGGGTCTAGGACACGCGACTGAACGCCCTATTCAGACTCGCTTTCGCTACGGCTCCCCCACACGGGTTAACCTCGCCACATGCCACTAACTCGCAGGCTCATTCTTCAAAAGGCACGCCGTCACCCCGCAAGGCTCCGACGGATTGTAGGCGAACGGTTTCAGGTACTATTTCACTCCCCTCCCGGGGTACTTTTCACCATTCCCTCACGGTACTCGTCCGCTATCGGTCACCAGGAAGTATTTAGGCTTACCAGGTGGTCCTGGCAGATTCACGGCAGATTTCAGGGGTCCGCCGCTACTCGGGAACACCCACAGAAGGTCAGCAACTTTCACCTACCGGACTCTCACCGTCTACGGTCAGCCATTCCAGACTGTTCGACTAGCCACTGACTTTGTAACTTCTCGAACAAGTGTCAGCTTGTTCAGCAGGGTCCCACAACCCCGACCACGCAACCCCTGACAGGTATCACACGCAACCGGTTTAGCCTCAATCCGCTTTCGCTCGCCACTACTCACGGAATCACTAAATTGTTTTCTCTTCCTACGGGTACTGAGATGTTTCACTTCCCCGCGTTCCCCCCACACACCCTATGTGTTCAGGTGTGGGTGACTGGACATGACTCCAGCCAGGTTTCCCCATTCGGACACCCTGGGATCACAGCTTGGTTGACAGCTCCCCCAGGCCTATCGCGGCCTCCCACGTCCTTCATCGGCTCCTGGTGCCAAGGCATTCACCGTTCGCCCTTGACAACTTGACCACAAAGATGCTCGCGTCCACTGTGCAATTCTCAACAAACGACCAACCCACAACCCGATCCGTGCGACACCAAACCCGACCACCGCCGGCGGTATGCCACACCAGGCCATGCCTGGCAGCCCGACAAGCTCTCACGCTCGCCTACGGCTCCGAAAAAACAACCAACGGTTGTTCCTTCAGGACCCAACAGGGTGCTATCCGCCCTCTCCCAGCCGCACCAGGACTCCGTTCCCACCACCCGAAGGCAGCTGTACTAGAAGAACCCCAGCCGTTGCCAGGAAAAAACTCGCCAGTGTCTCCGCCATTGAGCACCCCACCACCACATTCGGGCAGTGCGGGCTCCTTACCGACTTTCGTCGGAAGGTGCTCCTTAGAAAGGAGGTGATCCAGCCGCACCTTCCGGTACGGCTACCTTGTTACGACTTCGTCCCAATCGCCAGCCCCACCTTCGACGGCTCCCTCCACAAGGGTTGGGCCACCGGCTTCGGGTGTTGCCGACTTTCGTGACGTGACGGGCGGTGTGTACAAGGCCCGGGAACGTATTCACCGCAGCGTTGCTGATCTGCGATTACTAGCGACTCCGACTTCACGGGGTCGAGTTGCAGACCCCGATCCGAACTGAGACCGGCTTTTTGGGATTCGCTCCACCTCACGGTATCGCAGCCCATTGTACCGGCCATTGTAGCATGCGTGAAGCCCTGGACATAAGGGGCATGATGACTTGACGTCATCCCCACCTTCCTCCGAGTTGACCCCGGCAGTCTTCGATGAGTCCCCGCCATAACGCGCTGGCAACATCGAACGAGGGTTGCGCTCGTTGCGGGACTTAACCCAACATCTCACGACACGAGCTGACGACAGCCATGCACCACCTGTGACCGCCCCCGAAGGACCTCACATCTCTGCGAGTTTTGCGGCCATGTCAAACCCAGGTAAGGTTCTTCGCGTTGCATCGAATTAATCCGCATGCTCCGCCGCTTGTGCGGGCCCCCGTCAATTCCTTTGAGTTTTAGCCTTGCGGCCGTACTCCCCAGGCGGGGCGCTTAATGCGTTAGCTGCGGCACAGGGAACCGGAGAGGCCCCCCACACCTAGCGCCCAACGTTTACAGCGTGGACTACCAGGGTATCTAATCCTGTTCGCTCCCCACGCTTTCGCTCCTCAGCGTCAGTATCGGCCCAGAGACCCGCCTTCGCCACCGGTGTTCCTCCTGATATCTGCGCATTTCACCGCTACACCAGGAATTCCAGTCTCCCCTACCGAACTCTAGCCTGCCCGTATCGACCGCAGGCTTGGAGTTGAGCCCCAAGTTTTCACGGTCGACGCGACAAGCCGCCTACGAGCTCTTTACGCCCAATAAATCCGGACAACGCTCGCACCCTACGTCTTACCGCGGCTGCTGGCACGTAGTTGGCCGGTGCTTCTTCTGCAGGTACCGTCACTTACGCTTCGTCCCTGCTGAAAGAGGTTTACAACCCGAAGGCCGTCATCCCTCACGCGGCGTCGCTGCATCAGGCTTCCGCCCATTGTGCAATATTCCCCACTGCTGCCTCCCGTAGGAGTCTGGGCCGTGTCTCAGTCCCAGTGTGGCCGGTCGCCCTCTCAGGCCGGCTACCCGTCGTCGCCTTGGTAGGCCATCACCCCACCAACAAGCTGATAGGCCGCGAGCCCATCCCAGGCCGAAAAACTTTCCACCACCAACCATGCGACCGGTGGTCCTATTCGGTATTAGCCCCCGTTTCCGAGGGTTATCCCAAAGCCTAGGGCAGGTTGCTCACGTGTTACTCACCCGTTCGCCGCTCGAGTACCCCGAAGGGCCTTTCCGCTCGACTTGCATGTGTTAAGCACGCCGCCAGCGTTCGTCCTGAGCCAGGATCAAACTCTCCAACAAAAACTTGTTGAAAAACTGTCCCGACAACAAAAAGTGTTGCCAAAGGAATCCAAGACCAGCCAAACCGAAGCCTGACCAGTCCGGGGTATAAATCATAATTGGCACTGGCTTATCAAGCACCCTGTTGAGTTCTCAAAGAACAACCACACACCGCCCAGAAACCCCACACCGTGGAGCACCCGACCCGGGGCATTTCGTTCACCGTGTCCGCCGCTCTCGCGCCGGGCACTTTTACTACGTTACCTCACCGTCTTCGCCGTGTCAAACCGTTTGTTCCGGTCTGTCGTGCTTCGTACGGGTTGGCTCCGACGAGCGCACGCAGCAGCGAACCGCCGCGTTGATCATCGGATTTGGCAGACCGGCCGCTCTGCGGTTTCCCGCGAGCTCGCCCGGATCCCTGCCGGCCGTGAACCTTACCCGGTCGGCTTCGCTGCGCCAAATCCGCCTCGCGGCAGATCCGGTGAGCCCCGCCCGGGGCGCGTCGTCCGAGGATTCGATCCCGTCCGACCCGGGCCAGTTCGGTTCGGCGCCTCAGGACTTTCGCCCTGTTTGCCCCGTTCCGCGCTGGCAGAGAGAAAGTTACGCGTCTGCGGGTTTGAACGTCAAATCCGGGGGTAGCGTCCCGGGTCACATCATTTCCCGGTCGCTATATCGCCTGCTCAGCGCTGGTGCGGCGCTTGTCCCCGGCAGCCAGGGCACTTGCGGTGCTTCGCCCGACAGCCAAGGCGCCACCGCCACGGGCAGCACCGCCACCCTTCCGAACGCCCGCATCCGTCGCAGTCACGCCTCATCCGCACATGCCTGCCGCAGGGTGCCGGCGGAGGTGTCAGCGCGCCAGGCACCGCGGCATCCCCCACGACCCTGGAGCGGCCTGGTGGCGGTGAATGTGGCGCGGCGTGTCGCGCAACTCTGGTGTGCGGTGGAGCAGCCTGGTGGCAGTTGACCTCGGGGGCCCGGTGGAGCAGATCGGTAGCGATGGACCTCGGGGGCCCGTCCGGCAGCCCGGTGACGGTGGAGCGTCCGTCAGGGTGCCTGACGGTCGGCGCGCCGGCCGGCCGCCCGCCAGGCTCGTACGCCGAGTACACCGACGATGGTGCCGATGAGCAGAGACGCCGCGATCAGCAGAGCGTGGATCCAGAGGAAGCCGGTGGCTGGGAACTCTCCGACCCTGCCGGTGGACCAGGCCCGCGGGTCCTTCCAGATGGCGACGGCGAACCTCGGCCAGATCACCCAGGTCCAGATTCCGACCCCGGTGAGGAAGAGCGCCCAGCCGCGCGACAGCACCATGGCTGCCGAGTATGCCAGCGCGAGCTGACGGGCCAGCGGTGGAGGCGCAGGTCAGGGGACCTGCCACCGCCGAGGACCTGCCGCCGCCGGCGCCGTGTCGTGCGCTCAAGCCGGGAGCGCGGCGAGCAGAGCGCAGCGCTTCCGTATGTCGTGCGGCTTGACGGGCAGTGCCTCGGCGGCCGGGAGCTGGTGCGAGCCGTAGCCGAACTGGCGGCCCGTCCGTCGGGCGGCTCCCCGTGCAAGTGGATCTACCGAAAGCCGAAGAGAACGGTGAGCAGTGACGCGTTTCCTTGTGCCATTCCGAAACTGCGGTGGGCGAATCGGACGGCTCCCCGGAAACGGGAGGCCCGCATGATCGCGGACCTCCCGAACACACCCTCAGAAGCAGGTGCCGATGCCGCCGATCGCGGGGTTCGCCCGGTCGTGGTAATGGATCGTGCCGCTCGGGTCGGCCATGAAACCGCCCCAGATGATGCAACCGCCCCTGACGTACGCCCGGGCGGGCCCGGCCGCCCAGAGCTTGTCGCCGTCGTCGGTCTGGGTGGGCAGGTACTGGGCGGCGAGGTAGACCTG
The DNA here is from genome assembly GCF_035920365.1 of Micromonospora sp. NBC_01740. Classification (NCBI taxonomy): domain Bacteria; kingdom Bacillati; phylum Actinomycetota; class Actinomycetes; order Micromonosporales; family Micromonosporaceae; genus Micromonospora; species Micromonospora sp. NBC_01740. The sequence goes on from NZ_CP109150.1 coordinate 1,254,464, forward strand.
GGTGCGGGTCAGCGTCCCCACGTAGGCGGACTTGACGGTGACCGTGCAGCCGTAGCCGACCATCGCGTTGTGCAGCAGGTACACGGTGCCGAGCCGGACGCCGGTCTCCGCGTGCCGGATCGGGTCCTGGTCCACGACCGTGTATCCGAGCCCGCAGAGCGACTGCGGCGTGACCGGGTTGACGACGGCCGCCGGCGCCGCGGCGCCGGCCCCCGCGACGAGCCCGAGCGCGACGGCGAGCACGACCCCGAGCCGACGAATGGTGCGGTACATCCGTGTCCCCCTTTTCCTCTGCGACAGATGCGTCACCAGAATGGTCGGCCCGGTTGACCGAACGAATGTGCCGACTGGACACTCCGCATCCCCGGCGGATGTGCGCGGCCCATTTCCCGTCGCCGCCACCTGCGGCACAGCGCGCCATTCATCGACGGTCGGCGAATATGACGTACTTCGCACCGAGAAATTTCAGTGAACCGAAAATTGCCGTGTTGTTTCCCGGGAGCGCGGGCGGGGCACTGACTTGGGGACCGGCGCAGACCGTCATCGGAGGTGACCCGTGCAGCCGTCGACATTCAACCCCTGGACCTGGCGCGACCCGTCCGCCCTCGCCGGCGGGTACTCCGGAGCCAGCCCCGACTCCGCCCCACCGGACGGGCCGGAGCCCGGCGGTGACGGACCCGACGCCCCCGGCCCCGGCACCCCGCTCGACCTGGTCGGCTACCGGGTGGAGGCCACCGACGGGCGGATCGGCTCGGTCGACGAGGCCAGCGACGACACCGACGCCCGCTGGCTGGTGGTGGACACCGGGCCGTGGATCTTCGGCCGCAAGGTCCTGCTGCCGGCCGGCACGGTGACGCGGGTGGACCACCTGGACCGCACGGTGCACGTGGACCGCACCCGCGACCAGGTCAAGGAGTCACCGGCCTTCGACGCGGATGCCTACGGCGAGCCCGGCTACCGGGACCGGATCGGCGACTACTACCGGGACAGCTACCGGCAGGGCTGAGCGGGCAGGGCCGGACCCGCTACCGTGGGGGCATGGTCCGGCCGATCAGCTACGCGCCGGAGGTCGTCGACCTGGTCGACGGCCTCCCGCTCGGTGTCGTGACCATCTCTCCGACCCGCTCCGACGACGGCCGCGAGCGGATGATCGACGTACTTCGTGCCGGTGGACTGCGGTTCCGCGACGGCGCGCGATGGCGTTCGGCTCACTGAGCCGACCCTGACCGACCCGGGATGACATCCCCGGTCGACGCGCGCCCGCGCACACCTCGTCCACCAGGCACGAAAGGCGTACCACCATGTCCGTTGCACGGATGCTCACCGGGGACCGCCCCACCGGGCGGCTGCACCTCGGCCACTACGTCGGCAGCATCGCCAACCGGGTGCGGCTGCACCAGCGCTACGAGAGCTTCTTCATCATCGCCGACCTGCACATGCTCACCACGCGGAACACCCGCGAGGACATCGAGCGGGTCGCCGGCAACGCCCGGGAGATGGTCACCGACATCCTGGCCGCCGGCGTCGACCCGCAGCGCGCCACCTTCTACCTCCAGTCGGCCATCCCGGAGGTCGGCGACCTGAACACCCTCTTCCAGAACCTGGTCACGGTGCCCCGGCTGGAACGCGTGCCCTCGCTCAAGGACATGGCTCGCGACGCCGGCAAGGAGGAGATGCCCTACGGCCTGCTCGGGTACCCGGTGCTCCAGGCCGCCGACATCCTCTGCGTCAAGGGGCAGGTCGTACCGGTCGGCAAGGACAACGCGGCGCACGTGGAGGTGACGCGGGAGATCGCCCGGCGCTTCAACCACCTCTACGGGGAGGTGTTCCCCGTGCCGGAGACGATCGCGTCCGAGACGCCCACCCTGGTCGGCACGGACGGCCGGGCGAAGATGAGCAAGAGCCTGGGCAACGCGATCGCGCTCTCCGCCGATCCGGCGACGGTCCGCCGCGCGGTGCTCGGCATGTACACCGACCCGAACCGGATCCGCGCCGACGTGCCCGGCACCGTCGAGGGGAACCCGGTCTTCGCGTACCACGACATCTTCAACCCCGACCGGGCGCAGGTCGACGACCTCAAGGAGCGCTACCGGGCCGGGCGGGTCGGCGACGTGGAGGTGAAGGAGAAACTGGTCGTCGCGCTCGACCGGTTCCTGGACCCGATCCGGGAACGCCGGGCCCGGATCGAGGCCGAGCCCGGGCTGGTCGACCAGTTGATCTTCGAGGGCACGGAGCGGACCCGCCACGAGGTGCGGCAGACGCTCGTCGAGGTCCGCCGGGCGATGGGGCTGACCAGCGCGTACACGCAGGTGCGCCGCCGGGCCGAGCGGCACCGCAAGGCCACGGCCACGCCAGCCTGAGCGGTCGTACGACCGGCCCGGGACGGGGAATGAGCTCCGGCACCGGGCCGGTTCGTGCGGAGCGGTCGCAGCGGGATGAATGAGTGGCTCCGGGCGGGGCAACTGGAACACCATGGGCGTGGTCCGGTACGAGGCGGTGCTGCCGGTCGTCGACGAGCTGGACCAGCTCGTCGACCTGCTGCGCAAGGCGGCCCCGGGTGAGCAGCTGTACGTCCGGTGGTCCCGCGGGCCGGGCGTCGACCTGTCCGGCGAGCACGGGTCGGGGCAGTCCAGCAAGGACGCGCTGACCGGCATCGACCTGCCCGGCCTCTCCGCCAATCCGCTCGCCGTCGAGTCGTGGTGGGGCGATCGGCCGCTGCGGCTGTGGGTGGCCCGCCGGCTCTACGACTACTGCCACCTGCGTCGGCTACGCGGCCCGGGCGTACGCCCCTGGGTGCTGGCCGGCGAGCAGCGCGGCCGGGGCCCGGACAACGAGCCGCTGGTGCGGTGCCGCCGGCCGGTCGCGTGGGTGTCGGAGCGGGCGCTGCGGGAGGCGGACCGGGTCGTCGATGCGCAGGCGTCGACGGAGTGGGGACCGCTGCACCGGGCCGACTGATCCGCCCCGCGACCAGGTCGGCCTCCCCCACCGCCCCGGAGGGTCTGGCGGCCCGGGGGCGCGGGTCGCTAGGTTTCAGCTTCGGGTATCTCACTGTCGTCGATCGGGGGAAGTCGGCCGCGTGTCGCACATCGAGAAGATCACCGGGGAACTGCGCGCCTTGACGACCGGCGTCGACAGGGCGCAGGCGCTGGCGTCCGCCGCCGACAACCAGGCGCAGGAGGTTGCCCTGCGCGCCGCCGGCGCCGGCTTCGCCGCCGTGGCGGCGGGCGTGATCCGGGTACGCGACGGCATCTCGGCCGTCCGGGGCAGCCTGGGCAGCCTCGCGACCACCATCGGCGAGGCCACGAAGGCCACCGCGGCCGTCCCGCAGGAGGCCAGCCCGCACGAGACGATCACCGGCCTGGCACCGGTGCACAACGCGTGCGACGGCATCCGCGACACCGCCGCCGCCACCATCGCGCAGGTCCGCGAGACACGACAACTCGTCACCACCGTCCTGCACGGCGGCCAACCGGGCCCTCTCGTGCAGTCCCTGGAGAGCATCACGCAGGTCCTGAGCCTGGTCGCCCAACGCACCGCCAGCGCCCGGCAGGCGGTCGAGACGGCGATCGCCGAGGCCCGACAGCTGGGGTCGGCGGGAAACTGACCGGGGCTGGCGGCACCACACCGACCAGCCCTACCTCGACCGCCGACGCCGGCACCGCCGGCCGCCACCCTGGGCACGAGGATCCCATCCACGACCCGGCCCACGACTCCGCGCCGTGGACCAGACCCGCCACCGGCACCGCCGGCGGCACACCGACCGGACCACGCACCCGAATCCCGGCCAATGAGAGACCGGCCGAACGCCGCAGCCTGGAACTGGAGAACGAGGCCGCCGACACGGTCGCCAGCAGTGGCTATCGGGTGCACCAGAACCCCACGAAACAGGAGATCGCGACGGCCAAGCTGAATGCCGGCGACGTCGTCGACGAAAAGAGGTCGCCGGATTACCTGATCGAAGGGCTGGTCTTCGATTGCTACGCTCCCACTTCCTCTGCGGCACCACGCTCCATCTCAAGTGCGGTGAGCAGGAAGGTCGGGCGGCGGCAGAGCCAACGGGTAGTACTGAACCTCCAGGACTGGCGGGGAGATCCCGCCGCCCTGCAAAAGCAGTTCGACGACTGGCCGGTACCGGGGCTGAAGGAGTTGGTGGCCGTCACACGGAGCGGCCAGATCGTCCAGATCGTCCGGCGGGACTGAGGAAGGTCGAACGCATGTCCATCACCTATCGACTGACGCTCGCGGGCGACGTCCCGCTGGACCGGATGGCCTCGCTGGTCGCCCCCGAGGCGGCCGAGACCACGACGCACTCCGGCGCCCGGATGCTCAGCGCCGACCTGAACGAGGAGTGCGGCTACGCCGTCAGCATCGTCGCCGGCAGCCGGGGCTACTACGGGGCCGAGGACGACGGCGGCGTCCCGTGGGAGTGGGAACCGGCAACCTACGTCGACATCGACTTCCACATGCGAAAGGACACGCTGGGGGAGAAGGGCAGGCCGCACATGCTTCGGACCGTGGGCCGGGTGCTGGCCGACCGGCCCGAGGACGCGGCGCTGGTGCTCAACGACAACTGGTTGCTGCTGACCCGGGTGAACGGCGTGATCCGCCGGCACAACGAGGCCGACTGGTACGACGAGGCGTACGACAGCTTCCTGCCCAGCTGACCGCCGCCCGCCGGATTGGCCGTTTCGGGTCCCCCTGGCGCGGGCGCGGCCGTCCTACCATCGGATCGTGGCGAACTTCGATGTCCCGGCAGCGGTCGCGACGATCTGGCAGCGGCAGGCTGCCTGGTCACGGGCGTCCGGTGAGGCCAAGCGTGCGATCACCCGTGCGCGGTTGACCATCGCCGCGCTCACCGTGGGGGCCGCCGTGTGCGGCACCCTCGCCAACCAGCTCGGGCACGCCCACCCCGGTGTGGGGCGGGCGCTCGCGATCGTCGCGGCGGCGGCGCTGCTCGTGGTGCCGCTGGCGGCCCGGTGGTCCTCCCGGGAGGCGGTGCACGCGTGGACCCGGCTCCGCTCGGTCTCCGAGGCGCTGAAGGCGGACACCTACCGCTATCTCGCCGGGGTCGCCCCGTTCGGCGGCGCGGACCGGGACGCTGTCCTGCTCGGCCGGTTCGACGCGCTCATGGACGACGCCGGCGACCTGGTCGGCCGCACCCTGGACGCGCCGCCGGCCGACCGTCCGCTGCCAGCCGTCTCGGACGTGGCGACGTACGTGACGGAACGGTTGCAGCGGCAGGTCGACGGCTACTACCTGCCGGCGGCCCGCCGGATGGCCCGCGCCGCGCGGCGGGTCCGGTACGCGGCGACGGGGCTCACGATCGCCGCCGCCCTGGTCTCCGCGACGGTCGGGGTGCTCGGCGACAACCTCGGCCTCACCGCCTGGATCGGTGTCGCGGCGGCCGTGACCACGGCGCTGGTCGGCTACGGCTCAGCCCAGCAGTACGAGCACCACCAGATCGAGTACGCCCGCACCGCCGACCAGCTGACCCGGCTGCGCACGGCCCGCGAGGCCGGGCTGGGCTGGGCCGGCGACGACGCGTTCGTCGCCGAGGCGGAGCGCATCATCTCGCTGTCCAACGAGGGCTGGATGGCAAAGATGATCGAGCAGGATGGCGCTGCGCAGCCGTGACATCACTGGTTGTGCCATATAGCATCGTCGATAGTCGTCGTTGACCGTCGTCGTGGGCGGTCGTCCGTCCACTCCCGACTCCAAATGGGGGAACCGACGTGGATCGCACCGCACGCCAGCCCGATCCGACCGCGCCGCCACTGGACGACCTCCGGCGTACCCCGCTCGGCCGGATCTCCCTCGACCGGGCCCGGTCCGTCGCGCGCGTGGCCGGCCGGAGGGAGGATCGTCCGGCGCGTGTCGACGTCGCGGCGTTCAGCTCTGCGATCTGAGCCGGACGGGCAGCCGACCGGGCAGGTCGCCCCGCTGACGCAGTACGTGCTGAAGCTGGTCAGCCGCTGCGACCTCGCCTGCGACCACTGCTACGTCTACGAGCACCCCGACCAGTCCTGGCGGCGCCAGCCCCGGGTGATGGCCTCCGCCACGGTGGCGGCGGCCGCGGAGCGGATCGCGGAGCACGCGGCGGCGCACCGGCTCGACGCCGTACGGGTGGTCCTGCACGGCGGCGAGCCCCTGCTCGCCGGCGCCGCCCGGCTCGACTCCACTGCCGGCACCCTGCGGCGCGTCATCGGCCCGGTGGCCCGCCTCGACCTGCGGATGCAGTCCAACGGTGTGCTGCTCACCCCGGCGACCTGCGACGTGCTGGTCACCCACGACGTCAAGGTGGGGATCTCGCTCGACGGCGACCGGGCCGCCAACGACCGGCACCGCCGCCACGCCAACGGGTCGAGCAGCCACCGCCAGGTGCTGCGGGCGTTGTCGCTGCTGCGCAGCCCCGCGTACCGCAGCAGCTACGCGGGCATCCTCTGCACCGTCGACCTCGCCAACGACCCGATCCGGGTGTACGAGGCGCTGCTGGCCGAGGAGCCTCCGCACGTCGACTTCCTGCTGCCGCATGCCAACTGGGACAACCCGCCCGCCCGGCCCGACGGCCCCGCCACTCCGTACGCCGACTGGCTGCTGGCCGTCCACCGGCGGTGGCTGGCCGACGGGCGTCCGGTGCCGATCCGCCTGCTGGAGTCCCTGCTCTCCACCGCGTCCGGGCACGGCAGCCGCAGCGAGGCGGTCGGGCTCGGCCCGGCCGACCTGGTCGTCGTCGAGACCGACGGCACCTTCGAGCAGGTCGACTCGCTCAAGTCCGCCTTCGACGGCGCCGCGGCCACCGGCCTGGACGTCTTCCGCCACCGGGTGGACGATGCCGCGGCCCACCCGGCGATCGCCGTACGGCAGACCGGTCTCGACGGTCTCTGCGCGACCTGCCGCGCGTGCCCGGTGGTCGGGCACTGCGGCGGCGGGCTCTACGCCCACCGGTACCGCGCCGGGGACGGCTTCGACAACCCGTCCGTCTACTGCCCGGACCTGCTGGAACTCGTCCGGGTGGTGACGGCGGCGCCGGTCGCCGACGAACCCGACCGGCCCACGGACTCGCTCCACCCGCGCGTCCTCGACGACCTGGCGACCGGCGCGGGCGCGGCGGGCTCGGCCGCGCAGCTCGCCGCCGTCCACCTGGCGCTGGTGCGCGCCCTGCTGGTCGCGCTCAGCGAGCGGGCCGCGGGCGACCCGGTGGCGGCCGACGGGTGGCGGCTGCTGGTCCACCTGGACGACGCGCATCCCGATGCCGTCCGCGCCGTGCTGGCCCACCCCTTCGTGCGCCGTTGGGCACGGCGCTGCCGGGACGGGACGGCCGAGCTGTCCTACCTGGCCTGCGTGGCGGCGGCCGCCGCCGTCCGCGCCCGGGTCCGGGCCGACCTGCCCGTCCCGGTGCGCGACGGGGTGGTCAGCCTGCCGACGCTCGGCGCGCTCGCGGTCGGTGCCGAGCGGGGCGTCGTCAGGCTCGTCGTCGACGACGGCGACGTCCGGCTCGCCGGCCGGCGGATCGCCGTCCTCCCGGGCCACGACGGCGACCCGGCCCGAAAGGACGGGCCGGACGGCTGGCTGCCGGTGCGTGCCGTCCGTCTCGGCGGGAACCGGCTGCTGTTGGAGGACACCGATCCGCACCGGGACGGCTACGACCTGCCGGTCGAGCCGCGGCTGTCCGGCGCCGCCGCGCTGGGGTGGACGCGGCGGCTGGAGGGGGCGGTGCGGCGGATCGACGCCGAGGCCACCAGCTACACGGCGGGCGTACGCACCCTGTTGCGGGCCGTCGTGCCGCTGCGCGCGGAGCCGACCGGCCGGTTCCGCAGTGCCGCCGCCGGCGTCGCCTTCGGCGCGGTGGCCGTCACGGCCGTACCCGACGACGCCACCCTCGCCGTCCTGCTCGTGCACGAGGTGCAGCACCTCAAGCTCAGCGCGGTGCTGGACGTCTGCGACCTGTTCGACCGCGACGACACCCGGACGCTGCGCGTGCCGTGGCGGGACGACCCGCGCCCGGTGGAGGGCGTGCTGCACGGCGTCTACGCCCATCTGGCCGTCGCCGACGTGTGGCGCCACCGCCCCGGGCCGGCCGCCGGGGACCACTTCCGCCGCTACCGGGACTGGACCGACGGGGCCCTCGACGCCCTGCTCGACCTCGGCGTCCTGACCGCCGCCGGCGAGCGGTTCGTCGGGGGGATGCGCGCCACCGTGGACACATGGCCGTGACCGCCGGCCCGCTCCGGCGGGCCACGCTGACGGCGGACCTGCGCGCGCTGGGACTGCGGCCGGGGTCCACCGTGCTGGTGCACTGCGCCCTGTCCCGCGTCGGTCGGGTGGCGGGCGGCCCCGCCACGCTGCTGGCCGCCCTGCGGGACGTGCTGGGCGGAGCGGGCACGGTGGTCGTACCGGCGCAGACAGCTGGCAACTCCACCACCTCGCGGGCGTTCCGGGTGGCGACCGCCGGCTTGGGCCCCGCCGGAGTCGCGGCGGCGGAGGCGGCCATCGTGCCGTTCGACCCGGAGCGCAGCCCCGCCGAGGGCATGGGGGTCTTCGCCGAGCACGTACGCCGGCAGCCGGGAGCCTCCCGGAGCCACCACCCGCAGACCTCCTTCGCCGCCCTCGGCCCCGACGCGGCCCGGCTGACCGCCGTCCACGACCTCGACTGCCACCTCGGCGAACGCTCACCCCTCGGCGCGCTCCACGCCGCCGACGCCGTGGTGCTGCTGCTCGGCGTCGACTGGTCGGTCTGCACGGCGTTCCACCTGGCCGAGTACCGGCTGCGCCGCCCGCCGGTCGACCGGGCGTACCGGTGCTACGTGCGCGACGCCGCCGGGCGGCGGGTCCGGCACGACTTCCAGGCCCTCGATCTCCACGACACCGACTTTCCGCTGATCGGCCGGGCACTGACGGAGGCCGGCGCGGTGCGGCGCGGGCCGGTCGGCGGCGCCGACTGCCGGCTCACGGACCTTCGGGTGGCCGTCGACTTCGCCCGGGGGTGGATGGATGAGCACCGGCGGTGACGAGCGGGGCAGCGGAGGGTTGGCCACGGTCGATACTGTGGACGGTCGGGAGTCGCCGCACCGGTCGGGAGCCTCAGTTGACAGAGGGCACGCTCTGGGAGGACGAGAGCGCCCCCGTGTTCTTTCTCAGCTATGCCCACAAGAAGAACCAGGTCGCGGCGCCCCGGGACACCAACCAGAAGGTCTTCCAGCTCTTCGTCGACCTCTCCGACCATGTCGTCGAGCTGCTCGGCCTCGGCCCGGGGCGCACGGCCGGATTCATGGACCGGATGCTCGACGGCGGGCAGGTATGGACCGACGACCTGGCCTTCGCCGCCGGGCACTGCCAGGTCTTCATCCCGTTGATCTCCACTCACTACCTCAACAGCGACTGGTGTGCCCGCGAGTGGGACGCGTTCACCCGCCGGCCGATACTGACCCGGCCGGGTGCCGAGCCGTCGGCGGGGGAGACGCCGGTCATCCCGGTCAACTGGTCCCTGGTGGAGCGTCGCCGGCTGCCGGCGGCCGTGTCGCGGAGGCAGATGTTCACCCCCACCCGGCTGCCCCCGGAGATCGCTCCGCAATACCACGAAGAGGGCATCTACGGTCTACTGAGCCTCGGCGACACCGGCAAGGCCGCCTACGACGCGGTGGTCTGGCGGCTGGCGCAGCGGGTCGCCCGGGCCTATCGGACGCACTGGGTGCAGGCACAGGTCCCGACCGACGTGCGGCAGTTGCGCACCACGTTCGAGGAGGGCGGACATGACGTGGTCTGACCCCGTTCCGCCCCGGGGCGCATCCCGCCGGGAGACCTACTTCTTCCTGAGCTACGCCCACTCGGTGCCGCTGTCGGCCGGTGTCCGGCCGGACACCGACTACTGGGTCAACCGGTTCTTCAACGACCTGGCCACCGCCGTCCGGCACGCTGCCACGAGGAGCCGCGACCTCGACGCCGGCTTCTTCGACGGCCAGGTCAACCCGGGAGCCGACCTCAGGCAGACGCTCACCGACGCGCTCAGCCTCGCGCACGTCTTCGTGCCGCTGCACTCACCGAACTACTTCCGCAACGCGTGGGCGCTGGGCGAACGCGAGTCGTTCCGCAGCCGACTCACCCGGCTCACCCCGGCGCAGGCCGAACGGCACCTGGTGCCGGTGCTGTGGCTGCCGCTGCCGTCCCGGGGCGAGCGGCCGGAGACGACCCGGGCCCTCGACCTGGTTCCGGACGCCGGCGACCGGGCCGACTACGCCGAGAACGGCCTGCGCGCCCTCTGCAAGCTCAGCGCCTACCACGACCTCTACCGGCGGGTCCTCGATGCGCTGGCGAAGCAGATCGTCACGGTGACCGAGACGCAGCCGCTGGCCCGGTCCCGGGCGACGACGCTGTCCAGCCACCCGGTGCCTGACAGCGTCGGCCCGGCGCTGGTGGTCACCACCCTCACCGACCACGCACGGTGGCGGCCCTACGCAGGGCAGCACGAGCTGGCCGTGGCCGACCACGTCGCCGCGACCGCCGAGCGGCTCGGCCTGCCCACCCGGGTCGTCGACCTGGCGGCGGCCCGGGCCCTGGCGCCGCGGAGCCCCACCGTCGTGCTGGTGGACGCCGCGACCGGTGCCGCCGCCATCCGTTCGGCGCTGGACGATCTGCCCCGCTGGGTCGTCCCGCTGGTCATCGCCGCCGGTCACGAGCGTGGCGCGACGGCACCCGAGTCGGTTTCCGAAGCGTTGCAGGCCGCCGGGTTCCCCCGGGTCATGCCGGTACGCGCGATCGACGAGTTCGAGCGCTGCACCCCGCTGCTGGTGACCGAGGCCCGCAAGCAGTTCCTCCGGTACGGTCCGGTCGACCCGCCGGACGGCCCGGTCACCCCGAGACCGAGCCTGCGCCCGGCCCGGCCCTTCGACGGGCCGCCCGGGTCCGGCGCGAGCCTGCCGCCGGTGCGGCCGTTCGACACGACGCGAGGGAAGGACGAGCGATGACGCCATCGCGCGAAGGGCAGGTCATCACCTTCTACTCCTACAAGGGCGGTACGGGCCGCACGATGGCGCTGGCCAACACCGCCTGGATCCTCGCCGCGAACGGTCAGCGGGTGCTCGTCGCCGACTGGGACCTGGAGTCTCCCGGCCTGCACCGGTTCTACGCCCCGTTCCTCGACGCGGAGCAGGTCGCCACCACCGGCGGCGTCATGGACCTGATCCTGGACTACGAGTGGGAGAACGCCCGCCGGCGCGAGGAGACCGGCGCCGACCCCCGGCCCGGCGACTGGCACCGGGAGTACGCGCGGGTCCACCGGTACGCGTTCTCGGTGAGCTGGGAGTTCCCCGGCGGCGGCAGCCTCGACCTGCTCCTGGCCGGCCGGCACAATCCCGACTACGCGACCAGCGTGACCGGCCTGAACTGGGACAACTTCTACAACCGGCTCGGCGGCGCGCAGTTCTTCGACGCGCTGCGCGAGGACATGAAGCGGCACTACGACTACGCCCTGATCGACAGCCGCACCGGGATCAGCGACGTCGCCGAGATCTGCACCATCCACCTGCCCGACGTGCTGGTCGACTGCTTCACCCTCAGCGACCAGGGCATCGACGGCGCCGCGGCGGTGGCCGCCCGCGTCCGCGACTACGAGGGGCGTCGGGCGCGGCGGGTGCTGCCCGTGCCGATGCGGGTCGACGACGGGGAGAAGGGCAAGCGGGACGCCGGGCGGTCGCTGGCCATGCAGAAGTTCGCCGGCCTGCCGGGCGGCATGACCGACAGCGAGCGGCAGGCCTACTGGCTCACCGTCGAGGTGCCGTACCGCGCGTACTACGCCTACGAGGAGACGCTGGCGACCTTCGGCGACGAGCCGGGCGGGCGCACCACCCTGCTGTCCGCGTACGAGACGTTGACCAGCCACATCACCAACGGCAGGATCACCGGTCTGCCCCGGATGGACGACCAGCTGCGCCGCCGGACGGTGCAGCGCTTCGAACGCAAGCCGACGGTCGTGGACGAGCTGATCCTGCTGCGGCACGTGCCCGAGGACCAGGTGTGGGCGGAGTGGGCGCAGGCCGTGCTGAACTCCGCGGACCTGCGGGTGGTCACCGCTTCCCTGGACGGGCCGGCACCCGAGCAGACGGGCTCGGCCTTCCGCGAGGTCCGGCTGGTCTCCCGCGCCTACCTGGCGGCCTGGCGTGCCCGCTCCGGCACCGGTGGCGACCGGGCCGCGCCGAGCTGGCTGGCCGTGCACGTCGACGACACCCCGCCCGTGCCGGACGTCCCGGTCGGCAGTTGGACGGCCGTGCACGACCTCACCGCCGAGGACGCGGCGACCCACCTGCTGAAGCTGGTGGGACGCACGGTGGGCGCGGCCGGCCTGCGCCCGGCCCGCTTCCCCGGGGTGCGCGCGACGGTCTTCAACGCGCCGGCCCGCAACGCCCGCTTCACCGGGCGCGAGGACCTGCTGCGCCGGCTCCGTGAGGAGCTGAGGGCGTCGGGCGGCAGCGGCACCCCGGTCGCCCTGCGGGGCGGTCCCGGTCTCGGCAAGACGCAGCTCGCCATCGAGTACGCCCACCGGTTCCGGGGCGCGTACGACATCATCTGGTGGGTCGCCGCCGACCCGCCGCAGTTCGTCGACGTGCTCATGACGGAGCTCAGCGACGAGCTGGGCCTGCCGAGCCAGGCGACGATCCCGGAGACCAACCGCGCCCTGCGGCAGCGGCTGGGTCAGACCGAGCGCCGCCCCGACGGCACCCCGCCGCCGCACTGGCTGCTGATCTTCGACAACGCCGACCAGTACGAGGACGTCCGGCCCTACCTGCCGCAGGGCAACGGACACGTGCTGGTCACCACCCGCAACCCGGACTGGGGTGACCTGGCGCGGGCGGTGGACGTCGACGAGTTCGCGCGGGCGGAGAGCGTGGCGCACCTGCGCGCCCGCCTCGGCGAGCACCTGATGAGCGTCGCCGAGGCCGAGCGGGTCGCCGAGGCCGTGGAGAACGTGCCGATCTTCGTCGCGACGGTCGGGGCGTGGTTGGCCGACACCCGCACACCGGTCGAGGACTACCTGGCCGGGCTGCGCCGCACCGGCCTGGAGACGGAGGTCTGGGACCTCCCGCTCCAGCGGCTGCGGGAGGGTTCCCCGGGGGCGTACCGTCTCCTTCAACTCGCGTCGGTGCTCGCCCCGGAGATCTCCCTCGACCTGCTCTACAGCGACCGGGTGGCGCGGGTCATCGCCCCGCACGACCCGGTCGTCGCCGCGCGGGTCGCCGACCGGGTCTCCGAGCGTGACATCGCGGCGACGCTGGTGCAGCGGATGAACAAGCTCGCGCTCATCAAGCTGGACCCGCACGCCCACCGCGTGCAGGTGCACCGGCTGTTGCAGACCGCGCTGCGCGCCCGGATGACCGACGACGAGTTGGTCACGGCCAAGCACGAGGTGCACCAGATCCTCGCCGGGTCGCGACCGCCGGGTGAGGTGGAGGACCCGGCGAACCGGCAACGGTTCCGGATGCTCTGGCCGCACCTCGACGGCTCCGACGCGATCTCCTGCCGGGACGACGACGTCCGGCAACTGGTCATCGACCGGGTCCGCTACATCTACGTCAGCGGCGGGTACGAGCAGGGCGAGCGGTACGCGCGGGAGACCGAGGCCGTGTGGTCGGCGCTGCTGGCGGAGTTGCCGCCGGACGGAACGGAGCACCGCAAGCTGCGCGTCCAACTGCTGCACCTTCGGTTCAACTGGGCGAACGTGCTGCGCAGCCTCGGGCGGTTCGACGAGGCCCTCCGGCTGGACGAGGACACCCTGCACCAGCAGGAGGAGCTGATCGGCGACAGCCACCCGCACACGCTGATGACCGCCGGTGGTTACGGGGCGGACCTGCGCACCCTGGGCCGCTACCGGGAGGCCCTGGAGCGCAGCTCGCGGACGTACGCCGCATCGGTCGAGGTGTTCGGCGAGGATCACCGGCGGACCCTGACCGCGGCGAACAACCTGGCCGTGTCGTACCGGCTGATGGGCATGTTCGACCGGGCGCTCGAGGGTGACCAGGCGACCAACCGGCGACAGCGGGTCGTCCTCGGGCCGGAGCACCCGAACACCCTGGTGTCGGCCAACAACCTCGCCCGCGACCTGCGGGAGACCGGCGACTACGAGGGTTCCGTGGCGCTGCTACGGGAGGTGGTGACCGGCTACCGGAACCTCTTCGGCGAGCAGTCCCGTGACCTGCTCACCGCGCAGGCCAACCTGGCCGTGTCGTTGCGCAGCACCGGGGAGATCGCCGAGGCGGCCCAGTTGCTCGACGAGACCTACCAGCGGCTGCTGGCCACCCTCGGGCCGACCAGCCCGGACACCCTGTTCAGCCGGCTCAGCCGCACGGCCAACCTGATGTTGCAGGGGCAGAACACGCAGGCCCTGGCGGAGCTGGTCGAGGTGGAGCAGCAGTTCGTCCAGGCGTTCGGCGCCGACCACCCGTACTCGCTGGTCTGCCGGGTCAACCTGGGCGTGGCCCAGTGGGACGCCGGCGACACGGGCACCAGCCTGTCGATCACCGAGGCGGCCGCGGCGGCGATGCTCGCCGCACTCGGCGACCGGCACCCGTTCACCATGGCGGCGGCCAACAACCTCGCGGTCTTCACCATCCTCACCGGGGAGCAGGAGCGGGGACGCGACCGGCTGCTGGCCGTGGTGGAGCAGCTCGCGGAGGTGCTCGGGCCCGAGCACCCCGACACGTTGCGGGCCCGGGGCAACCTGGAGACCGTCAACCAGGCGTTGTCGGGCGGCCGGGTGAGCATCGGGCGGATGCGGATCGCCGACCGGCTCGCCAACCGGGTCGGGCAGCACCACCCCAGTGTCGTGGTGCTCCGCGACGGGCGGTACGTGCGGCGGGTGCTCGACCCGCACCCCTACTGACCGGGCCGCGCGCCGATCAGCAGGTCGGCGCTCAGCGCGGGGTCGGGGTCGACGAGCCAGCGCAGGATGCGCGGCAACTCCTCAACCGCGTCGAAGTGCGCCGCCCCGGGCCGGACCTCCATCTCGGCGCCGGGCATCTGCGCGGCCAGCCAGCGGCCGTGGCTGACCGGGGCGAAGTTGTCGTCGGCGCCGTGCCACAGCCGGACCGGCGTCGCCGCGGTGTCGATCGCCGACAGGTCGAACGCCCAGGGGCGGCGGAACGCCAGCACGTCGTCGATCCACCCGTACGGCCCGGAGCGGAGCGCCTCCGCGTAGGTGTCGGTGATGAGCCGGCGCAGCGCCGGATCGTTGACCGCCCGCCGGTCCGCCGCGCTCATCTCCGTCCTCAGGTCCGCGAGGAGCAGCCGTGGGTCCGCGGCGGCCCGCTCGGCACGCTGGCGGATCTCCTCCACCACGGCGGCGGTGTCGGGGCTGCCGGCGCCGAACCCGCGCACGTTGCCGGTGTTCATGCCGCCGACCCAGTCCAACTCGATGGCGTTCCACGGGGCGAGACTGACCAGCACCGCCACCCGGGTCACCCTGCCGCGCAGGCGGGCATCGGCCGCGCAGGCGAGGGCGTGCGGGCCGCCGCCGGAGCGTCCGACGACCGCGAACTCCCGCACGCCCAGGTGGTCGGCGATCGCCTCGACGTCGCGGGCGGCGTCGGCGACGTCGCGGTTCTCCCGTCGGTCGGAGTCGCCGTAGCCGGGCCGGTCGTAGGCGATCAGCCGGACACCCATGCGGTAGAGGACGATGCCGCGCGGCTTGGGGCCACGTCGGCTGCCGGGCGTGCCGTGGAGCAGGAAGACGGGGAAGCCGTCGGGCGCGCCGGTCACCTCGTACGCCACGCGTCTGCTGTCCTCGCGTTCGGCGAAGTCGGCCCCTGGCTCGCCGTCTCGGGTCACTCCGTCCTGCCCTTCGGTGCCGCTACCAGCCAATACTCGCAACCCGGCATCGAGTAGAGACGATGTCGGACGGCTCCACTCAACAATCGAGCCTAATGGTCGGGCCCGCCGCGCCGCTATGCCGAGCGGGAACAAGGGGCCGGATCTGTCGGAAACGACACCGCCGGTCTGCCGCCGCTGGAACTTCCGGCGGCCGCTTCGACCGGGGACGCCGGTGGCGGGGGTCGGACGGTCAGGCGGTCAGCGCGTCGAGGGCGTCGTCGAGCCGGGGCTTCCGGCCGTCGGCGAAGACGTCGAGGAACTCCTCGCCCGGCGGGGCCCAGAACCGGGTACGCGGCTCGTCCCGCCAGTCGCAGGTGATCTCGCAGCCCCACGAGTGCAGGTACGTCCGCTGGTCCGCCTGCCCGCGGTGGAACAGCGGGTCGCCGACGATCGGGAAGCCGAGCCACGCCAGGTGGACGCGGATCTGGTGACGCCGGCCGGTGACCGGCTTGAGCACCAGCAGCGTACGGTCGCCGCTCACCAGCGCCGTGGCGAAGTCGGTACGGGACTCGTAGGAGGGCTTGGACCGGTCGACGGCCGACTCCGGCAGCGCGAAGCGGCGGCGGTCGGCGTCGTAGCGGATGGCATCGCGCTCGCCCGCGATCCGGATGGTGCCCTTGCGGCCCGGCCGCAGCGGCAGGTCGATGGTGCCGGTCTCGGGCAGCCGCGCCCCCTCGACCCAGGCCAGATAGCGCTTGTCGGCGCCCCGGTTGGCGAACTGCCGGGTCAGCGAGGCGTGCGCCGACGGCGTCCTGGCCAGCAGCAGCAGCCCCGAGGTGACCTTGTCGATGCGGTGCACCCAGTGCACCGGCTCCCCGGCGGCGGCGGCCAGGTCGGTCAGGGACTCGGCGTGCCGCTCGCCCATCACGGAGATGCCCGGCGGCTTGTCGAGCACGAGCAGGTGGTCGTCCTCGTGGATGGGATCGCGCCGAAGTTCCGACCAACTGAAGGTGGTCATCATCGCCTCGGCTCTCGACTGTGCTGAGCTGCTCGGTGTCGCCGACGGCCGGCCCCGGGACATCGGTGACGCGCGGAGCGGGGTCGAGCCGGGCCAGGTGGGCCGGCACGGCGAAGGATACCAACCCGGCGACCGCCCGCCCCGACGTCGAGCGGCGTCGCGCCCCGGGGGCATCGCGCCCGCGCCCCGGGACCGTCGCGCCGGCCCTCGGCCCGTGCGGGTGACCGGCCACGAGCCGCGTGCCGGCGCACCGTGGGATCGCCAAATCCGGGTCGACCACACCATCTCCGTACGTCGCCGCACGGAGCGGACCAATGGCGAGGCCAGCATTTTGAAAGAAATATGACGGGTTGTCGGACTCTACCGTGAAAACGGCACATGGGGGTCGAGGCAGACCCGCGCGGAGAGCGCGGTCCGGACCTGGGAGGAATCCAACCGTGACCCAGTACGTGGAGGAGGCCGGCAGCCCGACGCGGCAGGCCGAAGAGTCTCGACCGCCGGCGAGAAGGGCGGGTGCGGGAGGATCGTCCGCACGGTGGTGGAGACGACCGTGGATCGTGCCACTGGTCGCGCTGAACGGGGCCTTCCTGCTGTTCGTCCTGCCGCCGTACCTCGGTCTCGACCCGAACCAGTCACGGGTGGTGCTGAACGACGGCTTCGCGTCGCACTACGCCGTCCTGGTGGTGCACATCCTCTTCGGCACCATCGCGCTGGTGACGTTGTGCCTCCAGGCCTGGCCGTGGCTGCGCCTGCGGTACCCGAGGGTGCACCGGCTCAGCGGGCGGCTGTACGTCTTCGCCGGCGCCATCCCGTCCGCGCTGCTCGCGCTCGTCCTCATGCCGTTCGCCGCGGCGCCGAACGGGCTGCTCGGCAGCGCGCTGGCCTCCGTGGGATGGATCGCCACGACGGTGCTCGGATTCCGCGCGGCCCGTCAGCGCCGCTACGCCGAGCACCGGAAGTGGATGGTCTACAGCTTCGCCTTCGCCCTGCAGACCATGTGGGGACGGGTGATCTTCCTGTTCAGCGCGCTGACCGGGCTGTCCATGAACCCGGTCGTCGCCGCCGAGGCGGGCGGGTGGCTCAGCGTGCTGGTGAACCTCGCCATCGCCTACTGGTGGCTGCACCGCACCCCCCGCCCGGCACGCCTCGGCGCTCAGCTGACACCCCCGGCCGGCGTGCTCAGTCGAACCGCCACCGGGTCGCGCTGAAGCCGGAACCCTTGTCCATGCCGATGACCTTGGCCGGGGTCACCTCGTACACGAGGTACGGCGACGGACCGATCCCGTCGCCGTCGATCCCACCGTCGACCGGAGTCACCTCCCAGCCGTACTTCTCCCCGTACGCCTCGGCGACGCGCTTGAGCGTCGCCGAGTCGCTGACCCGGGATGCCGTGCCCTCGATCGAGAGGTCCAGCTCCGGACTGGCGACGGTGAGGACGCAGTGCGGGTTGGTGGCCAGGTTGTCGACCTTGTGGGCGGTCTCGCTGGAGCAGAAGTACATGCTCTGGTCGAGCCACATGGCCAGCAGCGGCACGGCGTGCGGCCGGCCGTCCGGCCGGACCGTGCACAGGAAGAACTCGCCCGCCTCCGTCAGCCGCTCACGCGCCTGCGACCAGGGCATCGGCTTGGAGCCTTCGCTGGCAAAGGACGGTTCCGCGACCGGCTCACGGTTCACCATGGGTTCCCCTTCGAACGACGACATCGTGACTGAAGCAGCACGGAGAGTATCTCAGTGTGGCGGCGTCCGCGAGCGGACGGACACCGCCGCCGCGGAGTGTCGGAGGGACGCGCCCCTCCGACCGTCCCGCGCTCCCGCATTCCACAGGGGACGAATTCGCTTGACCTCAACCGCGCTGCAGGTCCTAGGTTCGCGGCATGAGCATGGAAGTCACCGCGTGGATGTCCCTGCACCACGCGATGCATCAGCGTGACCAGCGGCCCTTCTCGAAGGCGACCCTGAGGCGGATCGGCGGCTTCGCCCGCCCGCACCGCCGCCTGCTCGCGTGGTTCCTGGCGGGCAGCGTCGTGGCCGCGGTGCTGACCGTCGCCGCGCCGGTGCTGGCCGGGCGGGTGGTCGACGCGATCGTCTCCGGCACCGACACGGCGACGGTGGTGCGGCTGGCCGTGGCGATCGCCCTGATCGCGCTCGCCGAGGCCGGGCTGGGGCTGCTCACCCGCTACCAGTCGGCGCGGATCGGCGAGGGCCTGATCCTCGACCTGCGGACCGCCGTCTTCGACCACGTGCAGCGGATGCCCGTCGCGTTCTTCACCCGGACCCGCACCGGCGCCCTGGTCTCGCGCCTCAACAACGACGTGATCGGGGCGCAGCAGGCGTTCAGCGACACGCTCTCGGGCGTGGTCGGCAACGCCGTGACGCTGCTGCTGACGCTCGCGGTGATGCTGACCTTCTCCTGGCAGATCACCCTGCTGGCGCTGGTGCTGCTGCCGATCTTCGTGCTGCCCGCGCGGCGGATGGGCCGGAAGCTCGCCCGGCTCGAACGGGAGGCGGCCGACCTGAACGCGGCGATGAGCACCCGGATGACCGAGAAGTTCTCCGCGCCCGGCGCCACCCTGGTGAAGCTCTACGGGCGGCCGGCGGAGGAGTCCGCCGAGTTCGCCGCCCGCGCGCGGCGCGTGCGCGACATCGGCGTGCGTACCGCCATGTTGCAGACCGTCTTCATCACGGCCCTCACGGTGGTCGGTTCCCTCGCGCTGGCCCTGGTGTACGGCCTGGGCGGCGTGTACGCCATCGGCGGGCAGCTCGACGCCGGCGCGGTCGTCGCGCTCGCCCTGCTGCTGTCGCGCCTGTACGCGCCGCTGACCTCGCTCGCCAGCGCGCGGGTGGAGATCATGAGCGCGCTGGTCAGCTTCGAGCGGGTCTTCGAGATCCTGGACCTCAAGCCGATGATCGAGGACAAGCCGGACGCCCGGCCGCTGCCCGACGGACCGGTGGCGGTGGAGTTCGACGACGTCCGCTTCGGGTACCCGTCGGCCGACAAGGTCTCCCTGGCCTCGCTCGAGGACGTGGCGAAGCTCGACACCCGCGGCGGCGAGGAGGTGCTGCACGGGATCTCGTTCCGCGCCGAGCCCGGACAGATGATCGCCCTGGTCGGCTCGTCGGGCGCGGGCAAGTCCACCATCGCGCAACTGTTGCCGCGCCTGTACGACGTGGAGGACGGCGCCGTCCGGCTCGCCGGGCGCGACGTCCGCGACCTGACCGGCGACTCGGTAAGAGACGCCCTCGGGGTGGTCACCCAGGACGGTCACCTGCTGCACGACACGATCCGCGCCAACCTGCTCTACGCCCGACCGGACGCCAACGAGGACGACCTGTGGGACGTGCTGCGTCGCGCGCGGCTGGCCGACCTGATCCGCTCGCTGCCGGACGGCCTGGAGACGGTCGTGGGCGAGCGGGGATACCGCCTCTCCGGCGGCGAACGTCAGCGGCTCACCATCGCCCGGCTGCTGCTCTCCCGCCCGCGTGTGGTGATCCTCGACGAGGCCACCGCACACCTCGACTCGACGTCCGAGGCGGCGGTGCAGGCGGCGCTGGGTGAGGCGTTGACCGGGCGGACCAGCGTGGTCATCGCGCACCGGCTCTCCACGATCCGCTCCGCCGACCAGATCCTGGTGCTCGAACAGGGCCGGATCGTGGAACGCGGCCGGCACCCCGACCTGCTGGCCCGGGGCGGCCGGTACGCCGAGCTGTACCGCACCCAGTTCGACCAACCGGTGCCGGCCTGACGTGTCGCCCGTGGTCGCGCGACCGGCCCCGCCCGGGTCTGGGTGTGCCGTCACCGGGCGGGGGCTGAGGCCGCCGCACCGCGTCGGGCCGCTCAGCGCCGATCGCGCGACCGGCGGGTCGCCAGGATCCCGCCGACGATCGCCGCCACGGCCGGCAGGAGGCAGCAGATCGTCAGGACGAACACGTGCCACGGCTTGACAGCTCCCATGGCCGCGAGGATAGGCAGCGCGCGCCAGTGTCGTCACCCATGGTCACGCACCGTGGCACCCACCCCTGAGGTCCGGGCGCGAGCGCGGCGCGTGCCGGGGGCGATGAGCGAGCGCGCGGACGGGCCGCCGGGGTGCGTGTCGCACCCCGACGGCCCGCCGTCAGTCGTCGTCAGCCGTTGTTGTCGATCAGGCTGGCGATCTGGTTGTAGATCAGGTGCGCCTTCGCGCCCTGGTTCGACGGGCAGCCGCCGAGGTGGTGCAGGGCGATCACCCGGTGGCTGGCGTTCAGCACCGGCGAGCCCGAGTTGCCGCCGGAGGTGTCGCAGCTGTAGCTGATGTTCGAGGCGTTGTAGTTCGCGTTCTTCACGGTGCAGTTCGCACCGTTCTGGGTGTCCTCGAAGATCGACAGTCGCTTCGGGCTGCCGTCGCCGTGCCCCGGGATGTACATCCGCGTGCCGGTGGTGGTGGCGGTCGTCGCCAGGTACAGCGTGCCGAAGCTCTGGATGCTGGTGAAGTTGTTCACCGAGTACAGGGCGTAGTCCAACTCACTGGAGCCGCCGCTGCTCACCTTGTAGAGGGTCGCCCCGCTCACCTTGGTGCCGGCGCCGGGGTTCGAGCCGCCGCAGGTGGCGCACTGGTAGTTGAACTGCATCTCGCTGCCGGTGACGGCGGCCTGCGTCGAGAAGCAGTGCTTGTTGGTCAGCATGCGGTTGGTGTTGCCGACCCGCCAGGTGGTGCACATACCGCCGCCGCTGATCAGCAGCCGCGCCACCGCCCTGCCACGGGCGTACTCGGTGGGGTGGCTGTTCTGGTAGCAGACCACGTCGCGGCGGGCGTCGGTGCTGCACACGGACTGCGTGGAGAAGTTGTGCTGCGCGATCTCCGCGCGGTCGTAGCCGCGCCAGAACCGGTCGATGGTCGCGACGTTGCCACGGGAGGCGCGGCTGCTGTGCATCGTCACCACCGCGGTGTCGCCCTCCACCGACATCGCCCAGAAGCCCGGCTGTCCGTCGGTGGTGTAGTCCGCGCCGGTCGCCCGGTTCAGGTAGCGGTCGTACCGGTAGCTCTCCCGGCCGTCGGGGCTCGCCACGGTGACGTAGTCGCCGTGGGCCAGCCGCAGCGCGCTGAAGTGCACCTTGACGTACGACGCGCCGGGGTGCCGGATGACCTGCGTCCGGCCGTCGCCGGCGGAGGAGAGCGTGCCGGCGACGGTGCGGAGTTCACCGACCGTGGTGACGCCCTCGGCCGAGAACTGCTCCGATTCGGGTGCCCGTTCGGATTGCGGCGCGAGAGGTTGCACCGAGTACGCCTCGGCGGCGGGTGCCGACATCAGACTCAGCCCGAGTGTGCAGGCGCCCAGCGCGACCGCCGCCGTTCGTAGGCGGCGCATGGCATGTTTCATCGTCGCTCCTCCCGAGGAACCAGCACCCAGACGTGCTTGCAGCCTTCATACACGAATTGATGGAGGCATGTAAACATATCGATGCCTACCTACCGGCACGGTGTCGTCGGTCGCGCCGACGGGTTCCTGGCGGGGACCACCCGCACGACACACTCCCCCGGTCGAGCCCGGCCACGGCCGGACCGCACCGGACGGAACGCCGGCGTCACCGCTGCGGTGACGCCGGCGTCGTACCGTTCGTTACGGCGTGACGACCCTGCCGCCGAAGGTCACCACGAGGCGACCGTCGGACGCGAAGGACCAGCCCAGGGCGCCGGAGTACTGGGCGCACCGGGATCCGTTGCTGCCGGACCAGAACTGGTTCGAGCTGTCGGAGTTGCCGACGATCTTGTCGTTCGAGCCGCTGTCGCACGAGGTGTTGTTCCGGAACACCGAGGAGCCGCCGTCGAAGGTGAAGTTGCGCTCGGTGTTGCCGATGCTGGCGTTGTTCGACACCTGCATGCTGCCCAGATTGCGGTTGTAGGTGAAACCGTGCTTGCCGTTGTCGTAGGCGATGTTGCCCCGGACGATGTGGTTCACCCCGATGTCCTCGCCACCGAGCTTGTAGCCGTTGCGGTCGCCGGCCCCGGCCTGGCCACCGTTGCTCAGGGTGCCGTTGTTGTAGGCGAGAGAGGACTCGATGGTCACCGCGCCGATGGCCCCGGTGTCGCTCTTCGTGTAGAGGTCGTAGCCGTCGTCGATGTTGTTGTGGGCCACGGTGTAGCGGAAGACGTTGCCGGGGCCGACGGTGAGCTTCGGGGCGAAACCGTCGGCGTCCTCACCGTCGGAGTCGACGTTGTCGTGCGACACGGTGCTGACCACGAGGTTGTTGGACGGCCACTGGTCGCGGGGCGCGTTGGCCACCAGCCGCGAGAGCTGGAGCCCCGAGTCCCGGTTGTGGCGGGTCACCGTACGCTCGATGATGTTGTTGTTTCCGGCGAGCAGGATGCCGTTGTCTCCGGCCCGCTCGACGACGATGCCGCGGATGTGCCAGTACGATCCGCCCAACGCGAGGCCACGGTTCGCCGGGTCCTCACTCTGGGCCGAGAAGTTCAGGATCGGGGTCTCGCCCGGGTAGGCGAAGATGTTCTTGCGCGCGCTCGACGTGCCGTTGTTGCCCTGGCCGATGGTGATGGTCTGCGAGTAGCGGTAGGTGCCGCCGCGCAGGTAGATCGTGCCGCCGGCGGCGATCCGGGTGATCGCGGAGGTGAGCGTCGTCGGGTTCGCCTCCGTGCCGGACGCGCTGTCGGTGCCGGTCGGTGCCACGTACAGCGTGCCGCTCGACGGCGGCGGGGTGGTCGGCGGCGGGGTGGTCGGCGGGGGTGTGGTGGGCGGCGGCGTGGTCGGCGGCGGAGTCGTCGGCGGCGGGGTGGTCCCGCCCGAGGCGTACGTCTCGAACTCGGCGATCCTCGGCGTACCGGTCGCGCCGGTGATCTCAAAATTGATCTTGCGCAGCGACGTGGCGGCGAAGTTGATGACCCCGGCCCCGTTGCCGCTGGCCAGGGTGGCGCCGGTGTCGTTGTTGACGACCCGCCAGGAGCCGATGACCCCGACGGCGCCGGCCGCCTCCCGGATGTTGATCGAGGCCACCGTGGTGGCGGTGCCCCACTTGATCGAGACGCGGCCGGTCGAGCCGGCAGGTGACCAGTAGGTGCTCATGCTGCCGTCGAGCACGTTGCCGTAGCTGGTGCCGCTGGCCTTGCTGGAGCCGTCGGAGCCGGCTCCGAGGCTGAGGTTGGTCGCGTTGGCGCCGACCGATGCGGGACTGGGGCCGCCAGTCGCACCCGACGCCTGGGTCATCGGCAGCGCCGCGGCGAGCGCGGCTGCGGCAGTCAGGGCGGTGCCGCCGGCAAGAAGCTTGTGTCGCACTGTGGTTCGCACTGTTGGACTCCTCAGGAGTGAGCACGGTGCGGGGCACTACCTGCACAGCCCGACACCGCATGCGGCTTCGTGTCCGTACCCTCAGCCCGGTCAGGGATCGAAACATCGATGAAACACAGGCTAGGAAAGCGCTTGCCCGCGAGGCAAGTGCGGAGACGTGCAGGTTTGTTGCATACGGCAACGCCGGACGCTGGCGGCCCCTACATCAAGAACGTGGATCGAACCGCGCACCAGCCCGGCATCGTCTGGCCTGCTAGAGCCTGGCGTCGGACCTCGGCCACCCTGGTTGCGCCCGGCTGATCGCCTGGGCCGTCGCGGCAGGCTCGGTGAACTGGTGCGTGTGCATGCCGAGGCGTTCGGCGGCGGTGGCAGGCGATGACGCCGAACAGATCGAACAGGATGACGTCGGGCATGACGTCACGCCCGGTGGGCGATCGTGCCGGCGGCAACGAGTGCGTTCGCGTCGTCCTCGGCCACGTCGTCGGTGGTGACGACCATGCTGATCGCGGATACGGGCGCCACGAACGCCAGGGCCGTACGTGCGAACTTGGCGGGGGTCGGCGACCACGATGACGCGATGGGCCGAGGCGATGATCGCCCGTTTCATGGCGGCGTCGGCGAGGTCGTAGGCGGTCAGCCCGTCGGCGGTCAGGCCGCAACAGCCGAGGATCGCGGTGTCGAAACGCAGCGCGGCCAGGGACGCCTCGGCGGACGCGACGGGGTAGGGAACGCTCGTCGGACGAGCAGACACCGAGCAGCCAAATGTCCGCGAAGGACAGACAAACAATTGGCGTCGGTGAAATTGTGGGTCAGTCGACGATACCGAATCCGCCGGACCAGGAGACCTTCTCATTCGACGCCAGGCCTATCTGCAGGAAGCCGAGAGCCTCCATCTCCCGAGCGCGCTTGAGCGAGCCGGCGTCGATCGCCTTCAGGCCACTGGCGGTGACCACGCCAGCGAGGGTCGCCTTGGCGTCTGCGTCGTCACCGGCGATCAGAACCGTGGTGGTCAGCGGGCCGACGGTTCCCTCGGCGAGGGTGCCGGCGAACGTGGTGTTGAATGCCTTGAGCAGCCGGGAGTTCGGCAGCTTGGCGGCGATCTCCTCGGCCGCCGAGGAGTCGGCAGGGACGGTCAGGGAGTCGAAGGTTTCGAAGTTCAGCGGGTTGGTGATGTCGACAACGATCTTGTTGTCGAATTGGCCGGGGCGCTGGGCCAGCACCTGATCCACGGCTGGGTAGGGCACCGCGAGCACGACGATGTCGCCGTCGACCGGCTTGTCGGCATCCTCCTTGCCGAGCAGATCGACCACGTTGTCGTCCCTGGTGAGAGCGGCGGTGATGGCCTGTCCCATGTTGCCGGCACCGATGATCGAGATGTGCGCCATGAAGCTTCCTCAACAAATGGTCGGTGATTCAGAAAGAAGCTGCGCCCGCAGCGCATCGCGCCGCCATCCTCCCACGGCCCTCGCACGTGACGCGGCGAATTGGCGATCCGACGACGCTTTCCGTGGATCGCTGTAGCCTCGCCTGAAGACGTTATCGCCACTCGCTGGAGGGGGGTCGTGTCATGACCGACGACCAAGTCACCCGCAACCTGAAGGGAATGGACGATCTCGACTTCAAGGGTTGGAATTCGGCGGACTGGAACGGCGTTTTCGCCCACCATCACACTGACGACGTGCTGGTGGACATGAAAGGACAACCGCAGACCCGGGGCGTCCAGGAGCACATCGACGCGATGGTGGCGTTCACCCAGCAGAACGGTGGCGAGCCACCGCAGATCAAGTCGCACCCCATCGGTTTCGGATCGGGGGAGTGGACCTGCGTGGTGGGCGAGTTCGAAGACGGCAGCCGGATGGTGACGGTGGCAAAGTGGCGGGGCGGGGCCATCGCTGAGGAGTACATCTGGATGTAGTGCCGTACGCGGCTCGCCACCGTCACCGTCGCCGATCCGCGTCCGTCGTTCGGAGCGGCATCAGGCCGAAGCGGTGGACGGGCACTTCTCCCGCGTCCCGGTGGCCTCCGGCCCGCGCGGCCGATCAGGCCGGTTCGCGGACCCCGCCGGACTGGTCACCGTCGTCCGGAAGCGGTTCGGCGGGTGCTTCCGGCAGCTCGTCGGGCGTATCGGGAAGTAGTTGCGCCGCGTCGTCGGGCACGGGCTCCCGAGGATCGAGCGGTGGATACAGCTCCGGGTCGAGATCAGGGTTGGTCATCGACCAAGTATCGGCCGCGACGGCCGTCACCGCCCGTCGGGCGTACGCGCACAGGGCCGCACCGGCCAACGACCGGCCTACGACGAGAGGCTCCGGGGCGGCCACCCGAGACCTGCCCTGCTTCCTGCCGCCAGCCGCTGCGGATAATGCCGACGTGCGTTCGGACGTGGATCGTGGGGATGACGCGGCTGGAGTGGATGTCGCTGGTGGCGCCGCAGGCAAGCGGACGCTGATCCGCAGCCCACTGCGGTCCCGGACAGGTGTGGCCGCAGGCGACGGGTCGGCGTGGCGGGTCGTCGTCGGGTTCGGCGTGGTGAGCCTGGCCGCCGACATGGTGTACGAAGGTGCCCGCTCGGTGTACGGGCCGCTGCTGGCCTCACTGGGCGCGTCCGCTGTCGTCGTCGGGCTGGTCACCGGCGCCGGTGAGGCGGCGGCACTGCTGCTGCGGCTGGTGTCCGGGCCGCTTGCGGACCGGACCCGCCGGTACTGGTCGTTGACCCTTTTCGGGTACGGCCTGACCGCGGTCTGCGTACCGCTGCTCGCCTTCACGCCGCTGTTGGGCGGCGCTGGCCTGGCCGTCGCCGCCGTGTTGATCCTCGCCGAACGGTTGGGCAAGGCGGTCCGCAGTCCGGCCAAGTCGGCGCTGTTGGCCGACGCCGCCAGCCGCGTCGGGTTGGGTCGAGGGCTGGGCGTCCACAAGGCACTCGACCAGGTCGGCGCTTTCGCCGGCCCGCTGCTCGTCGCCGCGGTCGTCGCGATGGCCGCGGGGACCCTCTGGCCGGCCCTGGCCGTCCTTGCCCTGCCAGGCATCGTCGCGATGCTGTTGCTGCTCGCCGTTCGGGCGCGTACCGACGTGCCGGCCGCGAGCAACGCACCGGCCGACGGCACCCCCTCGGCGTCATCCGATCCGCCCGCCACCCGGGCGGTACGGCGGACGCCGTTGCCGGCGATGTTCCACTGGTTCGCGGCGGCGATGGCGCTGTGCACAGCCGGCCTGGTGGCCTTCGGGCTGATCGGCTTCCACCTCGTCCGCGCGGGCGTCGTCGCGACCGCGACGGTGCCGCTGATGTACGCGGCGGCGATGGCCGCCGGCGCGATTGCCGCCCTCCTCACCGGCGCTCTCTACGACCGGATCGGCCCACGGGTGCTGATCGCGCTCCCGGCGCTGATCGCCGCCGTGCCCGCCCTGCTGTTCGGCGGTGGGCTGCCGCTGGCAGCGGCCGGGGTCCTGCTGTGGGGTGCCGCCGTGGGTGTGCAGGACTCCACCGTCAAGGCGCTGGTCGCCGATCTCGTGCCACGGGAACGCAGAGCGACCGCGTACGGGGTGTTCGCCGCAGTGCAGGGCGCGGGGGCGCTGGCCGGCGGTGCCGCAGCCGGGTTCCTGTACGAATTCTCGCCGGCAAGTCTGACGACTGCGGTGGCCATCACGCAGGTCATCGCCCTGGTCACGCTCGTGGGCGTCCTGACGAGGTTGGCCACGCGGTGACCGGTGGACGCGCGGGGTACCGGGCTAGTCGACCGCGATGCGCAGGCCACGCACCGGTGAGGCGACGACCAGGGCGAGGCTGAGCACGACGGGCACAGCCAGCATCAGGTACGCGACCCGGACCCCGTAGGTGTCCCCGGCCAGCCCGCCGATCAGGGCGCCGAACGGAGTGCCGCCCCAGGCCAGCATGCGCCCGGTGGTGTTGACGCGGCCCTGCAACGCATCGGGGGTGAGCAGTTGGCGCACGGTGATGCCGTTCGCGTTCACGGTCAGGCGCGCCACGGCCCAGATCGCCCATCCGGCCAGCGCCAGGGTGAACGCCGAGGTGCCGGCCAGGCCGATGAGGGCCGCGACGAAGATGACGAGCCCCACGATGGACACCGTTCCCTGGCCGGCCCACCGGCTGGCTCGGGGCAGAAGGACGGCGGCGATCAGCGAGCCGACCGCGGCGGCGGCGTAGAGCAGGCCGAGGCGCTGGTCCTCCGGGCGCAGGCCGAGAGCCTGGTCGGCGTGGACGACGAGCAGACCCAGCACGCCGCCGGCGGCGACGTTGAGGCCGAAGCCCGCGGCGGTCAGCGTACGCAGGACCGGCGTTCGCCAGAGGTGTTGCACTCCTTCGGCGATCTCGGCCCTCAGCCTGCGGGCCACCGTCGGCCCCGAATCCAACCCGGTCCGGATCTGGGCGAGCAGCGCGGCGGACACCAGATAGGTGGCGGCGTCGACGGCCAGCACCAGGGTGGGGTCGGCGATCGCGGCCAGGAGTCCGGCGGCGGCGGGTGCGGCGATCTCCAGCACGATCTCGGTGGACCAGATGAGGCTGTTCGCCCGGGTGAGCGCTGGCTTGCCGACGATGCGTACGAAGGTGCCCCAGGCTGCCGCGTCGAACCAGCAGAAGGCGCAGCCCACGCCGAACGCCACGATGAGCAGGTACCAGGAGGGCAGCGCATCGAACAGCGCGGCGACCGGCACGGTGGCGAGCAGGAGAGCGCAGCACACGTCGGCGGTGATCATCATGCGCTTGCGCGGCAGGCGGTCCGCGGCGGCGCCGGCGAAGAGCCCGAACAACAGGTACGGCAGGGCTTCGAGTCCGACCACCGCCGCCGTCAGCGTCGGGGAGGCGCTCGTACGGTAGACCAGCAGCGGCAGGGCGACGGCGCTGGCAGCGGTCCCGGCGACCGAGATCGATCGGGCGACGTACCAGAAGGAGAAGTCACGGTGGAACAGCCGGCGTCCTTCGACGCCGGCTGCCTCGGTGCGCTGTGTCACGGCCTGCGTCAGCCCAGCAGGGCGAGTTGCCGATCGTCGATGCCGGTCAGCGCGAGGTGCAGGTCCGCCGCCAGATCGTCGGCGAGGCGAGCCGTCGGCGCACCGTCCCCGTCGCCCGGGTGGAAGCACGCGGCGCCGCCACCACCGCCGGGCCAGACGTTACGGGCCACCGGCTCGTCGCCCTTGTCAGCGGGGTGGAAGCACAGGGTGCCGCCCGAGGGAGACTGACGAGCCATCAGCTCACCGTTCTCGTCGGCGGGGTGGAAGCACAGAGTGCCGCCGCCCGGGGAAGAATGACGAGCCATCAGCTCACCGTCCTCGTCACCGGTGCGGAAGCAGGAGCCGCCAGCAGACATGTTGTCCCTCATCTCGTTCGAACTGGATCTGGTCGGGTGACCGTCGCCCTATCCGGCGACGGCCACAGGTGCCACCCCCGCCCGGTCGGGATGACGGGCACCCCGTGCCGCACCAGGCTGAAGCGCTCCAGCCCTGGGGCGATCGTGGTGGCCACCGCGATCGGTGAGCCGACTGGCGCGACCTCGCACACGTGGTAGCCGATGCCGTGTCGGGCCAGAGCCCGCCCGACGTGCTCCAGCCCCCAACCCGGGCTGCCGTCGCCGGCCATGTCCGCGCGTAGCGGCGCCGCCCGCACGGGGCCGGAGAGCAGCTCGTCGAGTGGCATCAGGGCACACCGTTGCAGTGCCGGCCAGGCCGCCAGACGCTGGACCGCGGGCGAGTCGGCGGTGGATGCGGAGAGCGCACAGACCTGGATCAGCTCGCCGAGGGCACGCGACGCGGCGTCGGAGGCCCAGAGCGACGCGCCGGCCCCGAGCCGGGTCGGCCCGCCGCTGGCCGCCGGGCTGACCGCCACGTACACCGGCACGTCCAGGTCCGTCGTGATGTCGAGCAGGTGTACGGGTGCGCCGGCCGCCCGTACGGCATCCGCGTGCAGCGAACGCAATCCGTCCGGCAGTTCGCCGACGGGTACGAGGTCGACGTCCGGGACTCCGGCGACGTACCAGCGCAGAAGCGCCTGACCGAGCCCGTCGTGTTCGATCAGCTCGCAGAGGCCGTGGTAGACGGCCTCTGCCAGGTCGACGCCTGCGGCGGTGCCCAGGCTGGACGAGTACCGCAGCAGACTGCGGTACGGCCGGACGTCGTCACCCGCCACCGGCCACCGGTAGTAGCGCGGATCGGTGAGGAACGTGGGATAACGGACCCCGCCGTAGGAGGCACACGCCGCGACGGAGTCCGGAAACTCCGCCGCCCACCGCTGCACGACCAGGTCGGGCTCCAGGGCGGACTGCCCGGCCACGACGCTCGCCGGCACCAGCCTGGTGGCGTCCGCGGTCCATCGGCGGTTGTCCCGGGCCGACATGAGATAGCGCTCCAGGGCCTCGAAGTACGCGCTCGCCTCGCCCTGGGGACCAGCTCCCTTTCCCACACCGATGGCGACCTGTGCTCCGTCCCGGAACAGCGTGACGAGCATGATCGGCGACGCGGCCGGGCCGAGGACCGCCGCCCGCGCCGTGAGGCCGAGCCGGGCGATCTCCGCTGAGGCCGTCGCGAGGGCGCACTCGGCGGGCACGGATCGGAACGACACCGCAGCCTCCCCCGGGACCATCCATCGGCCCGGACTGTGTCAACGAAATGCTTCGATGTCAACGGCTGGCAGCGGAATCGGGGGTTACGCGGACGTACCGCGTTCTGAGGTCGCCGCCGGGACAGGGAAGGGGCCCGAGCCGCGTTTCCGCAGCTCGGCCCCTCGTGAGCCTGGGCGCCCGAAGGAACTCGAACCCCTAACCCCTGACCTGCTCGGCTCGTCGGTGGCCGTCG
The DNA here is from genome assembly GCF_035920365.1 of Micromonospora sp. NBC_01740. Classification (NCBI taxonomy): domain Bacteria; kingdom Bacillati; phylum Actinomycetota; class Actinomycetes; order Micromonosporales; family Micromonosporaceae; genus Micromonospora; species Micromonospora sp. NBC_01740. The sequence continues at coordinate 1,285,353 of NZ_CP109150.1, forward strand.
CCCATCACCCACGTATGTCGGCCGCTTGGCTGTACGGATGGCTGTGCAGCCGTCAGTCCTCGCGCGTCGCTTCTGGCGTGGCCGCGCCCAGGACGAGGCCGCCTGCGGCCTCGCAGGCAGCAGCAGCCGAGGCCCCGGAAGCAGCCCTGATACATCGAGCCAGGACTCTTCTCACTCCCCGCCGAAAAAGACTTCCATAAATTGGATTCATGGATTCCACGATGGAATGCGGCCGTAAATCGACTGTACGATCCAGCAAACCATTCGGACCATTCAATCGGCGCGTCGTACGCCCGCCGGAATGGCCGGAACAAAGGGAGGCTGGGAGATGAGGCTCCACCGCGACACGATCTTCGCCCGCGAGCGTCGAGCCGGAACGGCCGCCATGGCCACGCTCGCCACCACGGTCCTGCTCCTGACCGTGGCTGCCGGACCGGCCACTGCGGCACCCGCCACCGAGGCGCCGTCCGGGACGACGACCGGCGAGATCCTCGGCACCGGCAACGCCACCGCCGTGCCCGGCAGCTATGTGGTCACCCTCAAGGACAGCGGCGGCACGGTCGGCGATCGGCAGGCTGGCGTGTCCCGCCTCGCCGACCGGTACGGCTTCCGCCCGGACCAGGTCTGGCGCGACGCGCTGAACGGCTTCTCCGTGCGGACCTCCGAGCTGGTGGCCCGCCGGCTGGCCGCCGACCCGGCGGTAGCGGTCGTGGAGCAGGACCGCCTGACCAGCTTGGCCACCACCCAGACGAACGCGCCGTGGAACCTCGACCGGATCGACGCACCGCTGGGACTCAGTGGCACCTACAACTTCACCAGTGTCGGGACCGGCGTCCGGGCGTACATCGTGGACAGCGGGATCCAGATCGGCCATGCCGACTTCGGCGGCCAGGCGGTGTACGGCTACGACGCCGTCGACGGCACGCTCCCGGCCAACGACTGCAGCGGGCACGGCACCCACGTCGCCGGCACCGTCGGCGGGACGACCTACGGGGCGGCCAAGAACGTTGTGCCGGTCGCGGTCAAGGTGTTCGACTGCGCCCTGCCGAGCACGCTGTCAATGTTGATCAACGGGATCAACTGGATGATCGCCAACCACCTCGCCGGGCAGCCGGCTGTGGCGAACATCGGCGTGCTGACCAGCCCCACCGTCGCGCTCAACACCGCAGTGACGAACGCGGTCGCCGACGGCATCACGGTAACGGTTCCGGCCGGCAATTCGAACGTGAGCGCCTGCACCGTCTCACCCGCGTCGGTGCCGGCCGCGCTGACCGTGGGCGCGACGTTGACGAACGACAACCGGGCAAGCTGGTCGAACTTCGGTCCCTGCCTGGACATCTTCGCTCCCGGCGATCGCATCACGTCGGCCTGGTGGAACTCGACCACCGCGACCCAGACGATCAGCGGCACCTCACACGCCGCACCGCTCGTCGCCGGCGTCGCCGCTCGGGTGCTCAGCAACAACCCGACCTGGACACCGGCCCAGGTGGCCAGCTACCTGTTCAGCGTCGCCAGCCCGGTCGTGATCAACCCGGGGGCCGGCTCGCCCAACCGTCTCCTGCACCTGTCCCCGACGCTCTGAACTGGCCCTGTCTTTCCGACCCCCGCTCGCCCCCCTGCGCCAGCCCAGGTCGACCGCGACTGACATCCGGGGCCTCCACCTCGGCACACAGGATCCACAACGCTGGGCCACAGTGGATATCGGTTCCCCCTGAGGCACCGGCGCCCCGACCATGATCCAGGCCAGCCGACAGGCAAACGCACTGGCCAACACCGATCGGCACGAGACCCCCGCCGGACAGCGCGGCGACAAGGGAGCACCAGATCCAACTCCTGGGACGCTCCGCCCCAACCCGCAGAATCGATCAAGGCCGTGACCGGCGTTTCCGCTGGTCACGGCCTTGATCGTGAAGTGCGCCCGAAGGGACTCGAACCCCTAACCTTCTGATCCGTAGTCAGATGCTCTATCCGTTGAGCTACGGGCGCTCGGTGCTTGGCCAGTCTACACACCCGGCTTTCGCGCGGAGACTCCGGGATTCGAACCCGGGAGGGGCTTTAAGACCCCAACCGCATTAGCAGTGCGGCGCCATAGACCAGACTAGGCGAAGTCTCCCTGGTGGCCCTGCAGACCACCGCGCCCGAGGATACAGGGCCTCACCCATCAGGAGCAAAGCGACTTCCCCGGTACGCCCCTCCGCTCACGCAACGGGCTGTCCCGAACCAGGCCCGGACTCGCCCCGGCCTCGGCTTTCCCTGCTGTGCACGGGCGTGATCAGGACTACGCTCCATCGATATGCAGGAGCAGCCGCCGCGCGAGCCGACCCGCCGAGAGCCTGCTGAGGGAGCGCGCCGACGCTCCCCGAAGGCGACCTTCAGTCCGCCCCCCGCGCCGCCGGAGCCGGCCGGGCCGGAGGATTCCGGGAAGCGCCCCAGGCGGGCGAAGCCGGCCCCTGCGGTGCTCTTCCAACCGCCCTCGGCCGATCCGCCGCTGCCCCGCCAGGCCGACCGCACGGCCGAACAGACACCGCAAAAGCAGCCCGACCAGGCCGACCACACGGCGGAACAGGCGCCACGGAAGCAGCCCGGCCAAGCCGGCCGCGCTGCCGAAAAGGCACTACGGGAGCGGCTCGGCCAGGCGGACGAGACCGGCAGGAGTGACGTCGCACACACCGGCGACGGCGTGCCCACCGCTGCCGGCGATCAGCCGGGGTCCGCCACCGCTGCGGGCCCGCCCGGCTCCGGCACGCAGACCTCTGGCGGTAACGCCGCCCCCGCCCGCAAGGCGCCCGGGAAGAGGGCGGTCGCGAAGAAGGCCGCGCCAACGCGACCGCCCACAGCAAAGGAGGCGGCAGACCAGGTCGACGCGACGACGCTGGCGGAGGCCGCAGAGCCGGGAACGGCGGCGAAGGAGGCCGCAGTACCGGAGACGGCGGCGAAGGAGGCCGCAGAGCCGGCCACGACGGCGGCGGAAGCCACAGAGCCGGGAACGGCGGAAGGCGCGGCGCCCCCGGTGGCAACGAAGGGCGCACCCGCTCGGAAGACCACAGCCGCCCGGAAGGCCGCGCCCGCGAAGAGGGCGACACCCGCGAAGAAGGCCACACCGGCCGCGAGGGCCGAGCCTGCCCGGAAGGCGACGCCCGCGAAGAAGGCCGTCCCGGCGACGCTCACCCCGGCGACGGTCGCTGCCGAGGCTCCAGTCCAGGCCCCCGTCGAGGCCCCGACCGCCGCGCCCCCGCAGGTGGTCGAGCGGCATGCCGGCGACGGGGCGGCGGGGACCCCGCCGGGGCGTACGCCGGAAACGGTCCTTCGGCTGGCCGCCGCGCGGGTGCTGGAGCATCCCGCGTTCGCGCCGGAGTTGCTGGCCCTGGCCGCCGTCGAGGCGTTCGGGCCGCGTGCCCGCGACTGGGCGCAGCGGCTGCGCGACGCGTACCCCGATGCGGGAGCGGACGGCTTGGCGCGGCTCGCGACCCGGCGGTTCGTCCGGCAGGCCGGGGTGGGCGGGGCGACCGCCGCGCTGGCGGGGCTCTTCGCGCCGGTGGCCGAGCTGGCGGCCGTGCTGTGGGCGCAGGCCAACCTGGTGCTGCACCTGGCGGCGGCGTACGGCCGGGACCCGGCGCATCCGGACCGGGCGGTGGAGTTGCTGGTGCTGACCCGCGTGCACCCGGACGCGGAGAGCGCGCAGGCGGCGCTGGCGGCGGCCCGGTCGGCGGAGGAGCCCGACGAGGCGGGCTGGCCCCGGGCGGCCGAGGCGGCGTGGCGGCTGGCGGCGCCGTTGGCCGCCCAGGCGGGCGGCTGGCTGGCGCTGCGGGTGGCGTCCCGGGTGCTGCCCGGCGCGGCGGTCCTCGTGGCCGCGGCCGGGGACGCGGCGGCGGCCGAGCGGCTCGCCGCCCGCGCGGTCACCGCCTACCGGCGGCCCACGCCCCGCTGATCGCCGGCGGCCGGCGCTCGGCCGAGCGGAACGCGGCGGGGAAGGACGCGGGCCGCTGGTAGATCTTGGTGAGAAATGGCCCCCGGAGGGGCGCTTTCCGACCAAGATCTGCCGGGGCGGCACCCGACGGCGGCAGCCGACGGGGGCAACGGCGGGGACGAGGCCGCGGAGGGAGAAGGGGCTGGTGGGCGTCAGAGCCAGTCGAACCATTCCTTCGGCAGCAGGGCGTAGCCGAGGAAGGCGACGATGTCGAGCAGCGTGTGCGCGACGACCAGCGGCATGACCCGGCGGGTGCGCAGGTAGAAGAGGCTGAACACGACGCCCATCACCACGTTGCCGAGGAAGGCGCCGAAGCCCTGGTAGAGGTGGTACGAGCCGCGCAGCAGGGCGCTCGTCGCCACGATCGCGCCGACCCGCCACTGGAGCTGGCGCAGCCGGGTCGTCAGGTAGCCGACGACGATCACCTCCTCCAGCACCGAGTTCTGCACGGCGGCGAGGATCAGCACCGGCACCGTCCACCAGAGGTCGGGCAGCGCGGCCGGCACCAGGGTGGCGTTGACGCCGAGCTGGGCCGCCGCCCAGAACAGCGCCAGGCCGGGCAGGCCGATCAGCGCGGCCAGGCCGGCGCCGCGGGCCAGGTCCTGACCGGGCCGCCGGGCGTCCAGGCCGAGCGTCCGCGCCGGATCGCCGGGGTCCCGCGCCAGCAGGTGTACGGCGAGCAGCACCGGCAGCAGCGCGAAGACGATCCCGAGCAGCTGGTACGTCAGGTCCAGCCACGGCCGGGGTGACACCGACGTGTTGAGCGCGGCGGTCTGCTTCGACAGCGGCCCGTCGGCGGTCAGCTTCGCCACGATCGACACCGTCGCGTAGACGGCGGACTGGCCGAGCGAGAGGCCGAGCACGAGCAGCGTCTCGGTGCCGAGCATCCGGCGGGTCGCCGGGCGTTGCAGCTCAACGGTCACCGCACCACTCTGCCCGACGCCGAGGGCCGACGTCACCGGCCGGCGGCACCGCCCGAACGAGCCTCACGAGCCGGTCGCACATTCTGTGCGACCGGTCGGCACGCTCCGTGGACATTCTATGGATGCCCGATCCGCCGTCAGGAGAAGGAGCGCGCCCCGTGGACGACTTCGCAAGGCTGCTGAAGGAGAGCTGGACCCTGGTCGAGGAGCACCGGGAGCGGCTGAGCGGTCACTTCTACGCCCGGCTCTTCCTGCTCGACCCCGAGCTGCGCAAGCTCTTCCCGGTGGAGATGACCGGGCAGGGCGACCGGATCCTGGAGGCGATCGTCACCGCCGCCCAGACGGTCGGCGACCCGGAGAGCTTCGACGAGTACCTGCGCTCGCTGGGCCGGGACCACCGCAAGTACCACGTCGAGGCGGCGCACTACGAGACCATGGGCGTCGCGCTGCTGGACGCGCTGCGCAGCATCGCCGGCGACGGCTGGAACCTGGAGTACGACCAGGCGTGGCGGGACGCGTACGCGGCGATCACGGAGAAGATGCTGGCCGGGGCGGCGGCCGACGACAACCCGCCGTTCTGGCACGCGGAGGTGCTGACCCACGAGCGGTACGGCAGGGACACGGCGGTGCTGACCTGTCGGGCGTTGCAGCATCCGCTGCCGTGGCGGGCCGGCCAGTACGTCAGCGTGGAGGTGCCCCGCCACCTTCCCCGGGTGTGGCGCACCTACTCGGTGGCGAACGCCCCGAACGACGACAACCTGCTGGAGTTCCACGTTCGTACGCCGGAGGGCGCCGGCTGGGTGTCCGGGGCGCTGGTCCGCCGGGTCAAGCCCGGCGACCTGCTCCGGGTGGCGGCGCCGATGGGGTCGATGACGCTGGACCGCTCCTCGGAGCGGGACATCCTCTGCGTGGCGGGCGGCGTCGGCCTGGCTCCGATCAAGGCGCTGGTGGAGGAGTTGGCCGGCTACAACCGGACCCGCTGGGTGCACGTCTTCTACGGCGCCCGTACGGCGGCGGACCTGTACGGCCTGGCCGGGCTCCAGGAGTTGGTGGCCGCGCACCCGTGGCTGTCGGTCACTCCGGCGTGCAGCGAGGATCCCGACTTCGACGGCGAGCTGGGTGACATCCCCGACGTGGTCAGCCGGTACGGCCCGTGGACGGCGCACGACTGTTACGTCTCCGGTTCCGCCCGCATGGTCCGGGCCGCCCTCCGGGTGCTCGCCGAGGACGGCGTCCCGCCGGAGAACACCCGCTACGACACCTTCGGCAACCTCTAGAAGCGTTCCTCCCCCCATACCGGGGCGCGTGCTCCTGCCCCCTGGGGCACGCGCCCCGGTCCCCCAATCGGGCGGACCGGCACCGCCCCGCACGATCACGTCCGCCCGGCCGTCCTTCCCACCCGGGCGGACGTGGTCGTGCCGCCGGGGCGGATGTGCGCAGGTCAGTAGCGCCAGGGCCGGCCGGTCTCGCGGTACTCCTCGACCGGCACCAGCGGCACCCCCGGCGCCATCCGGTCGACGTAGAGCCGCCCCTCCAGGTGGTCGATCTCGTGGGCGACGAGCCGGGCCATGCCGAACTCGAACGAGGTGATGATCCGGCTGCCGTCGTACTGGGCGTGCTCCACGTCGAGCCGGAGCGGCCTGGGCACGAGGCCACGGTGGTCGAAGAAGGAGAGGCACCCCTCGTACTGCTCGTCGCTGTCGGGAGAGGCGTCGACGACGCGGGGGTTGAGCAGCACGACGGGGTCGGCCGACCGGTCGGGGGGCCGGACCACCGCCACCGCCCGGCCGAGGCCGAGCTGCGGGGCGGCGATGCCCACCCCCTTGCGGAACGGGTGCAGCTCGTCGAGGCGGACCAGGGTCGCCGCGAGGCGGTCGGCGACGTCCCGGGCCTCCCGTTCCTCGCGGGGCAGGTCGAACGGCCGGGCCGGTTGGCGGAGCAGGTCGGCGCCGCGCTGCACGATGCCGATGCCGCGCATCCGGTCGCTGGGCCGGATCCGCCCGGCTTCCTCGGGCTCGGCGTCGGGCCGGCCGCGGAACCGCCACTGCAACCGGTACCGCGCGTTGAGCGGCGGGTCCTCGGTCGCCCAGTCGAAGATCACCCGGTCGGCGTCCTCGCGCCTGGTCACAGGCGTGCGCAGCGGGCCCTCCTCCGCCGAGAGCGAGGTCTCCGCGCCCCACACCTGCGGGTCGACCGCGGCCGGGAGGTCCAGGCGTACGGCCATCTGCCGGGTGGGCAGCCGGACCGCCCGCTGGAACCAGGGGCCCCACTTGTCGTGCCCGACGCAGTACGCGTACTCGATGGTGGTCCGGTCCCCCGGGTAGAGGGGGAAGCGCCGGTCGGCGTTCTCGAAGAGCAGCCACAGCTCCTTGAAGGCGTCGCGGTCGTGCTTGGCCCGCCAGTGCATCGCCTCCCGCTCGTCCCCGTCCTCCCGGTACGCCCGCAGCCGCAGCTCGGCGAAGGTCAGCGGGTGTTCGCGGTGGTGCAGGTTGGAGCGCCCCGGGTCGTTGGGGTAGCGGTCGACGGCGATCCGCACCAGGTAGCGGGTGACCGGCTCGGTGCCGGCGTTGTACAGCTCGCGCCGGATGACGCAGCGGTAGGCGTCGCCGAGGTGGGTGAGGGTGGCGAGTTCCCGCTCGACGATCAGTCCGGTGCCGGGCGGCATCCACTGCCCAGGGACGGGTGGGTCCCGGTGTGCCCGCTCGGCCCGGGCGTGCCGCAGCTCGTCGTACTCCTTGAAGCGCTGCCAGATCGCGCCGCCGGCCTCCAGTACGGCCTCGGCGCGGCGCGCGAAGTCCTCGGTGGGGCGGTGCCGGCGCCCCTCGACGTGGCTGACATACGACGGGTCGAAGCCCATCAGGGTGGCGAGCTGCTTCTTGGACAGCCCCCGCCCCGTGCGGTGCCGGGCGATCTCGGCGGCGAAGGAGTCGGCAGCCCGATCGAGCGGTGAGGTCATCAGCTTCCTCGTGGCCGGGAGTATCAGTTTCACGTTCTGTGGCGACGCGCACACGGAACTGGCACCTTGCCGACACGAGCCTTGACAGATAGCGATGGCTGTCGATACTGGGGCGACGTTTTCCGCCCCGATGACCGGGTAGTACGGCCGCACGGGCGGAGTGACCGGCCCCTCCGGATCCGACGCAGGCGAGCCTTCCCTTATCTCGCGGGATGTGGTTAGGCTAGCCTTAGCTCAGCGACGGGCGGATTGCCCGCCGACGGCGACGACGGGGTGGGTGAGTCCAGTGACAGCGGTGATGCCGAAGCGCGACACCGCCGCCGCGCCGCTGGCCCCGGTCACCGCCGCCATGCGCGCGATGTTCGGCACCGACGACGTGCCCGGTCTCGCGCCCGGCCTGCTGGTGCACGACGAGTTCGGCTGGCGCCCGGCGACCACCCTGGTCGACGGCACCCTCCTGCCGGAGTTCCTGCGCTCGGCCAGCTCGCGCTGGGGCGGCACCCCGCACGCCTGCGCCGCGCTGGCCTGGAAGTCGTACAGCTACTGGACGGCGCTGCCCGTGGCGCTCGGCTGGGCCTCGGCCCGACGGGTGCCGCTGCTCGACCCGGCCGACGTGCTGATCCACTTCGAGGACCACCGACCGCTGCTCACCATGGGCCTGCGCCGCTCGACCACGGTCGCGGTGCTGCCGAGCGACCCGCTGGCGCTCGCCGGGCTGCCCGAGGTGCGGGTCGTCGCGGACGAGGCGGAACTGCTCCAGGTGCTCCGGGCCTCGCTGCTCGACGCCCACCTGGCCCCGATGGTCGCCGCGATCCAGGCCGAGGTCCGGATCGGCGCGCGCACCCTGCTCGGGTCGGTGGCCTCGGGCATCGCCCACGGCGTCCTCCGGGCCGCCGACGGCCTGCCCGGCTCATCGGTCGAGACGATCGAGACGCTGCTCGGCGCGCTCGACCTCGCCGACCTGGTGGAGCTGGTCCCGGGCCCCAACGGCGAGCCGACCGTGCAGCGGCGCACCTGCTGCCTCGCCTTCACCCTCCCCAAGCCCAAGATCTGCCAGGGCTGCTGCGTCCGCCAGTCCTGACGGCCGCCTCCGGGCCGCCCGGCGTCAGTCGGTGAGCGGGCGGACGTCCCAGAGCCAGACCCCACCGGTGTACGTGGGGCGGACGCCGGTCAGCTCGGTCATGCCCCGGCGCAGCGCGTCGGCCTGCCGGTGCGGCCCGAGGACGACCGCGCCCGCCCGCCAGTACCGCAGGTCCCCGACCGCGTCGACCCGCGCCTGCGGGGTGATCGGTGGCACCGCGCCGGTCCGCCGGATCTCGGCGAAGAACTCGCTGGTGGGGCGGGGCGGCGCGGAGAACAGGGCGATCCGGTCCCGACCGGGGCGGGTGTCCGGGCCGAGGAAGTAGCCGCGGGCGATGGGCATGTCCAGCCCGGTCCGCGCCGACCAGCGCAGCGGATCGGCGTAGTGGGTGTCGGGCAGCGGGAGGGTCACGATGCTCCGCCCGCCGTCCGCGTACGGCCGCCAGGCGCCCGAGGTGACGAAGGCGGGCACGGGGTCGAGCCGGGTGGTGGGCAGCGGGGTCGGCAGGATCGGCAGCAGGGCCATGACCAGCACCGTGGCGGTGGCGAAGCGGATCTGCGGGCGTGCCCGCGGGTGCCGGGCGGCCAGGGCGCGCGCGTGGTCCGCCCCGTAGGCGAGCAGCACCCCGACGATCGGGGTGATCGCCAGCGCCCACCGGGTCGGCACCACCGAGTGCAGGACGGGCAGGTTCTCCAGCGCCGCCCACGGGCCGGGTATCCCGGTCCCCCTGCCGTTGAGCTGCACCTCCCGCCCGAGGGAGAGCAGGCCGAAGAAGAGCGCGAGGACGGCGAGGCCGCGTACCACGACGTGCCGGCGCAGCCACCAGACCAGGGCGACGACGAGCACCACCAGCGGCCAGCCGAAGAAGGCGTTCTCCTCGGTGGGGTTCTTCGCCAGCCCCTGCGCGCTGCGGGCGTCACCGGCCAGGGACTCCCGCGAGTACGCCACGAACGACGCGAGGTCCGTCGAGTAGCCCCGGATCAGCCAGGACAGCCCGTTGTACGCCCCCGGGCCGAAGAACTGGACGTGGAGCGGGTACGCGAGCACCACCAGCGCCACGACGGCGGCCACCGCCAGGCCCGCGAGGAACGGCCGGACCCGCCGGCGCAGCTCGGGCCGGCCGAGGGCGAGCGCCCCGACCACCACGCCCAGTCCGATGGCGGTCATCAGCAGCACCTCGAGGTTGAGGAAGGCCTGCCACACGATGACCGCCGCGAGCAGCAGCCCGTTGCGCAGCCAGCGCCCCGGCTCGGCGAGTCGCAAGGTGCGCCAGACGATCAGGGGCACCACGTACTGCGAGACGATGTTGGGGTGCGCGTTGGCGTGCGAGATCATCGCCGGGGCGTACGCGCAGAACGCGGCGCCGAGCCAGGCCGGCCCGCGGGCGCCGACGACCACCCGGGACAGCAGGAAGTACCAGGCCGTCGCCGTGGCGATCATGCCCAGGGTGAGAAAGAGCAGAAACGACGCGCGGGTGCCGAGCAGGAGTGTGACGGGCGTCATTGGCAGAGATACGGATAATACGGACGTATTTGCCATCAGATTGACGGTCTCCGGCACGTTCATCCGGTCCGAGGTGAATGGATCAACAAAATCGGTCATCACGCGCGCGCCGTGCGCCATCATCCACTCGAACTGCGACTGGTCGGTGCGGTTGTCCCGGATGCCGTGCGACGGGCGCAGCCAGAGCCGCGCGGTCACCCAGAAGCCCAGCGCGACGAAACTCGCCACCGCGGCGGCGTCCGTCCACCACCCCTTCCAGGGCCGTACGCCCCGGTCGGGCCCGTCCACCGACGCCCCGGGCCCTGACTCGCCAGCGGGGAGGCCCGATTCAGGAGTAGTCATGACGATTCGTAGAGTAGTCAGGCTATGACGCCAAGGTGACATGTTTCGGGGTACTGGCGTACCATGTGCCGGGTTCGCCGACCGCCGATCACGTGCCCACCCCCGACCGCATTTCGGCCACCACGGGTGCCCCGATTTTTCTGTTGCCAGTGCGGATGATTCACTCTGTCGGTCCAGGCGCGGGTCGAGTTCATATCGTGAGGAATCGACGCATGGCAGAAATCACTGGGGATCAGCGCGTGCAGTCCGAGGTCCTGGAGGGTCTCGCGACGGCGGTCAACCACCGTCGCTGGTTCGTCGAGCTGGCCCTGCCGTACCTCGGTGACAACCCGATCGAGATCGGCAGCGGGCTCGGCGACTACGCGCTGGAGTGGGCGGAGCACCTGCCGCGCTTCACCGCCACCGAGGCCGACCCGGACCGGCTCGTCCTGCTGAAGGAGCGGCTGGCCGACCAGCCCCACATCGAGGTCCGGCAGATGCTGCTGCCGCACCCCGACCGGGGCGACTACAGCGCCGCCGTGTCGTACAACGTGCTGGAGCACATCGAGGACCACGTGGGCGCGCTGCGCAGCATGCGCGACCTGGTCCGGCCGGGCGGCAACGTCATCATCATCGTGCCCGCCTTCCAGTTCGCGATGAGCCCGGCGGACATCGCCACCGGCCACGTGCGGCGCTACACGAAGAAGACCCTGGCCGCCGCGATGACCGCCGCCGGCCTGACGGTGGAGAAGATCCACTACGCGAACGCGCTCGGCCTGATCGGCTACTTCATGGCGACCAAGGTCTTCCGGCTGATGCCGAAGGAGGGCCCGATGGTCAAGGTCTACGACACCCTCGTGCTCCCCGCCACCAAGGCGGCGGAACAGCGCGTCCTCCCCCCGTTCGGCCAGTCGGTCTTCGCGGTAGCCCGGGTCCCCTCCTGAGGCCGGGCCCGCTCCGGGTTACTCCTTGACCTGGTAGGTGGGGCGGATCACGGCGCGGGCCAGGGTGTGGAAGGCCAGGTTGAAGCCGACCACGGCGGGGGTCGCGGCAGGGGTGACGTCGAGGCGCTCCACGTCCAGGGCGTGCACCGCGAACACGTAGCGGTGCGGCCGGTCGCCTGCCGGTGGGGCGGCGCCGCCGTAGCCCCGGTCGCCGTAGTCGTTGCGGACCGTGAAGGCGCCGCCGAGGTCGTCGCCGGCCGCGCCGCGCGGCAGCCGCGTCACGTCGGCCGGCAGGTTGACCAGGACCCAGTGCCAGAAGCCGCTGCCCGTCGGCGCGTCCGGGTCGAGGCAGGTCACCACGAAGCCCTTGGTCTCGGCCGGGAAGCCGGACCAGGCGAGCTGCGGCGAGATGTTGTCGCCCCCGACGCTGCCGTGGGCGTACGCGGCGTCCATCGGCTCGCCGTTCTGCACGTCGTCACTGGTCAGCGTGAACGACGCAACGGTCGGCAGCAGCTCGTACGGGTCCGGGGCGATCGGTCGTTCCAGGGTCATCGGGGGGTCCTTCCGGTGAGCGGTTGTTCCTCCGCACCTTCTTACCCCGTCGGCACCCGCGATCGAACCGGCAGCGCCGGGCGCGCAGGGGTCAGCTCCCGTACAGGCCGTGCCGTTCCCAGCGGCGCAACATCTCGTAGCTCCGCTCAACCTCGGCCGGATCCTCCGCGGCGAGATAGAGGTAGCCGGGCGAGCTGAACAGGTCGACGGTCTGCGGCAGTTCGGCCCCGGGGGAGCAGCGCGCGGCGATCGCCACGGCCGCCGGCAGCTCCGACAGCCGGGCGTACCAGCCCCCCGCCTGCGCGGCGACGGGGACCGGGTTGATCAGCGACACGTTCCGGACGGCGGCGGCCCAGCCCGGCGTACGGTCGTCGAACTGGTCGAGCGACGCCGGATCGACGAGGTGCTGGGCCTGTAGGAAGGTCTGCGACACACCGCAGAACTTCGCCACGACGTCGGGCAGGGTCGCTCCCCCGAGTCGGGCCCCGGCCTCGATCAGCACCGGCCCCCGGTCGGTGAGCATGAGCTCGGTGTGTGCCGCCGAGGACCGGACACCGAGCGCGTCGAGCACCCCGAAGACGAACTCACGGAGCTGCCGGGCCAGGGCCGAGCCCCGGTCGACCGGCTCCTCGTAGTCGTAGATGGGACCGCCGCCAGGACCCGGCCGTTTCGTGTACCGCCAGATCTCGGCGACCCGGTGCGTGCCCGCGTACGAGACCGTGTTGACGTAGAACTCGGTCCCGACGAGCCGCTCCTGGACCAGCACCCGTCGATTGGGTACGCCGTACAGGTTGACCGAGGCCAGGACCGTCGCGCAGGCGAGGCGCACCTCGTCGAGACTCTCGCAGAACCGCACGTTGTCGGTGCCCGCGCCGTCCACGGGCTTGACGACGGCCGGGCCGGACAGGCTGGTCGCGTACCAGGCGACCGCCTGGTCCACGGACTCGAAGCACCGGCCGGCGGGCACGGCGAGACCGGCGGCGGCCACGGTCGCCGCCATCGCCGACTTGTCGCGCCGCGCGGTGACCGTGGCGATGTCGTTGCCGGGCGTACCGAGCAGGTGGTTGAGCGTGTCGGCGAGGACCACCCCCGGCTCGGTGCCCGCGACGACCCGGTCGACGCCGAGCGCCCGCAGCCGGTCGACGAGGCGGTCCTCGTCGGCGACGAAGCCGAGGTCAACCGCGTAGTCGCCGGGGCGGAACGTCTTCAGGTAGTAGTCGTACAGGGACTCGCCGCTGCGTACGTGGACGCAGGTCACCCCTCGCTCGGCCAGCGCCCGACTCAGCGCGCTGCCTGTGGAGTATCCGTCGACGATGGCTATGGTCGGCACGCTCTCCTCATCTCCGTACGGCCCGCCGGAGGGTGGCGGGCATCAGAAGACCTTGCCGGGGTTGAGCAGGCCGGCCGGGTCCAGGGCGGCCTTGATCGCCTGGTGCACCCGCAGGCTCACCGGGCCGATCTCGCGGGCCAGCCAGTCGCGCTTGAGCAGGCCCACGCCGTGCTCGCCGGTGCAGGTGCCGCCCAGTTCGAGGCCGAGGCGCATGATCTCGTCGAACGCGCGCCGGCCGCGTTCGAGGCTCGCCGGGTCGGCCCGGTCCACCACGATGTTCGGGTGCATGTTGCCGTCGCCGGCGTGGCCGACCACGCCGATGGTCACGTCGCACTCCGCCGCGATCCGGGCCACCCCGTCGAGCAGCGCTGCCAACGCCGCCCGGGGCACCGCCACGTCGTCGATCACCATCCCACCGTTGCCGGCGGGGAACGACTCCCTGGCGAACTTCTCCATCGCCGCGTGCCCCAGCCGGCGGGCCTGCAACAGGGCCGCCGCCTCCACGGCGTCGGTGGCCGTGTGGATCTCGTCGGCGCCGGCCGCCTCGCACAGCTCGGCGAGCCGCGCCAGGTCCCCGGCGGCCTGGGGTCCGGTGTCCGCCGACGCCAGCAGCAGCGCCTCGACGTCGGTACGCAGGCCCATCGGCCGGTACGCCTCGATCGCCCGCAGGTACGTGCGGTCGATCAGTTCCAGCAGGCTGGGGGTGAGTCCGTGTTCAGCGATCCGGGCGACCGCCCGACCGGCGGCGGCGGTGGTCGGGAAGACCGCCACCATGGTCAGCGACTCCGCCGGCGCGGGCCGCAGCGCCACAGTCACCTCCGTGATCACCCCGAGGGTGCCCTCGGAACCCACGAAGAGCCGGGTGAGGTCGTACCCCGCCACCCCCTTGGCGGTACGCCGACCAGTACGCAACACCTCCCCGGAAGCCAACACGACCTCCAGACCCAACACGTACTCGGTGGTCACGCCGTACTTGACGCAGCACATGCCACCCGCGTTGGTGGAGACGTTCCCACCGATCGTCGACATCTCCCACGATCCCGGATCCGGCGGATACCACAACCCCTGTTTCGCCACCTCCGCCGACAACGCCGCATTGACCACCCCGGGCTGCACCACGGCGATCCGGCTGACCGGGTCGATCTCCAGCACCGCGTCCATCGCGACCATGCTGATCACCACCGCGCCGTCAACCGCGTTCGCCGCGCCCGCCAGCCCAGTACGCGCCCCCTGCGGCACCACCGGCACGCCGTACCGCCCGGCGATCGTCACCGCCTCGACCACATCGGCCGTGCGACGTGGACGGACGACGACCAGCGGGGTGCCGGCCTCGCACAGATCGGCCTCGTCCTTGCGGTGCATCCGGAGCAGGTCGGGGTCGGTCAGCACGGCGTCGCCGAGCGCCGCACGCAGGTCGTTGACGAGGGGGGAACCAGACATGGCAGAGAGGGTACAGATCGGCGTCATCCGCTCCGGAGCGCGAACGTGGGCGCCCCCGATCCGGCATCGGCGCTGGTGAGAGCGGTGTGAGCGGGCCCGGTCGCTCGAACCCCTGTCCTATCGGAAGATCCTTCCGGGGTTGATCGAAGTTTGTTACCGTCTACCGCCAACGAGGGCACCCCTCCTCCAGCCAACGTCCCCCGGCCTGCCACCTCACCGCTCTTCCACCCCAAGATCCGCAGCAGGACGCGCTGTCCGGCCGGGCACGGTGTCGAAACCGGGACCTGGTTCAGCTCGTGTTGCGGCAAAGGATCGTTGCCCATGACAGAGGGATTGACAGAGTGAAGCGAACCGAGCTGCACATCGTGATCGGCGGAGGTATCGCGGGCTGCCTGACCGCGATCATGCGTAGCCGCGCGGGATACCGGGTCCTTCTGCTGGAGCGGGCCGAGGCCCGCTCGCCCGAGGCCCACCCGATCTGCACGGGGGCCAGCAACATCGTCAGCGAGAACCACAGCGGTGCCGAGTATCCGTTCGATCCGCAGAGCGCCCGGGACTGCTTCGACGGGCGCCTGGTCAACGAACGCTTCTTCCCCGACCTCGTCTTCGGTGGCAAGGACCACAGCCGGGTCATCGCCTCCCAGGCCATGCAGGACAGCGGCACCGACATCATCGGCCAGTGCCGGGAGAACATGCGGGTCATCCAGGACCGTTACGCGCAGCTCTGCGCCGAGGACCCGGCCAACTCGTTGTTCGGCGCGCCGGAGCAGGTCTGCCGCGAGATCCCCGCGCCGGACGGGGTCGCCGACGTCGGCGCCGCCTTCGTCACTCCGCAACGGGGCATCAACCCGGTCGTGGTCACCGCGCTGCTCGACCAGGAGCTGCGCCGCAGCGGCGTCGAGGTACGCGGTGGCGCCGACGTGACCGGGGTGAGCCGCCGCTCCGACGGCACCTACGAGGTGGAGTACGTCGAGGACGGCGCGCGGCAGACGATCGTCGGCGACCAGGTCGCCCTCTGTGCCGCCACCGAGACCCCGGCGATCGCGCGCCGTCTCAACCCGTCGCTCGCGCTGCCCCCCATCTACATGGCGCTGCGCCAGATCCTCTTCGTCGAGCTGCCCGAGCGCACCACGAAGAACTACACGTGCCTGAAGCTCGAGGACGAGTACGGCGGCATGTTCAGTCCCTTCAGCCAGGACACCGCGCTCGTCTACTACCCGCCGGCGGCGCACATCGCGGTGCACCGCGTCGACCCGACGACCTACGCGCTGCCCGACGACTTCCGGCACTTCCTGCGCAACGGTCACCCCGAGGCGGCCGAGCGCGCTCAGCTGGCGCTCCGTCAGCTCAGCCAGTGGTATCCGGAGGTGCGCGGCGCGGAGGTGGTGTCCGCCCACCTCAAGGTGGCGATCAACACCACCGACTCGTCGCGGCTGCGGCGCAACGCCGGGGTGCTCGACGTCGCACCCGGTTGCACCGCGACCGTCCTGCTCAAGTGGACGATGTGCGTCGTCAACGCCCAGCGCGACCTGGAGGCGGCCCTCCGGCACTCGATCGCCACCGGCAACGCGGATCGCGACGAGTACGCCGAGCTGGTCGCCCGCGGCACCGTGCCGATCGCGCCACCGACCGATGTGCCCGCCTGGCAGCGCCGGCTCGGGATCTTCGCGCGCAACATGGGGGTGCCGGAGCGACTGGCGGCGCCGTTCGTGGACGCCGACGAGCCGGACAGCGGTCTGGCCCGCGCCGTACCGTCGCTCGCGTCGAGTTGACGCTGGTCACGCTTAACTGGCGGGAACTACTACCCGCTCCTGAGGCAACGCACGAGGGGTCGCCACCCGCTTAGGGGGCAGCACAGGGGTTCGGCCGTCTTCCCGTTGCGCGATACACCAGATTCGATGATCATAGGCCCGCGTCGACTCGATGACCTTCGTCGACATCGGCCTGTCCTGGCGGGCTTCGGGGAGCACTCCGCCTGGTCCCTACAAGCGAGGAGGGCACGATGACCACCGCACTCGACCTGACCGACCTCCGTGTGCAGGCCGACGCCACCATCGATCGACTGATCGACGAGGCAGGCCTCACCCGACGCAACAACCGGTTCTTCGCGGGCGCGAAGGAGGCCACCTCGGTGAGCCCCGCCGGTGCGCTGCGCATCGCGGAGAAGTGGCAGCGGACCACTCAGGCGTTCATGTTCACCACCATCTCCAGCCTCGGTGCCCACGGGCGACGCCTGGCTCGCGACTACACAGTGAGTCGAGAGGTACTCGGAGCGTATCAGATGGCGTACCGAGTCATCGGGGACGATCTGGACAATCGGGCGGCGGCCTTCGCGGAGGTCGCGCCGGAGGGTGTGGACGGTGTCCACTACCTGTGGTGGGCGGACACGATCTGCGCGCCGCTGCGCTCGGCCCTGGGCAGCGCGGACGCGCCCGCCGAATCCGCCGCGCTGACCCGCATCCTCGACGTCATGGACTCCATGGCGGCCGAGGAGCTGGGTGGCGCGGTCCAGCTCCGTGTCGTGGAGACCATCGCCCTCGACATCGCGGTCGCGTTCCGGCGCCTGTACGGCAAGGTCACCGTGGATGGTCGCCAGGTCCTTCCCGAGCAGCGCGACTACGCCTGGATCGACTCGCACATCCGGGCGGAGACGGGCCACGCCGCGTCCGTCAGCGACGACGAGGCCGGTATGAGTCACCTGGTCTCCACCCCGGCCGAGGCGGAGCACTTCGTCGCGCTCGCGGAGTCGTACGTCCCGGCGTGGGCGGACCTGCTGGACGACTTCGCCCGGGACCTGTCGTAGCGCGACCAACCGAGAACGGCACTGACGGCCGCCACCGACGACGCCCCGGGCCCGTGGTGGCGACCGCCGGAGTCATCCGGTTCCGAGGAAAGGAGCTGCCATGCGATCGTCCCTGCCAACAGTGGAAACAGACGCCGTCGTCAACGAAGTGAACGAGCTGCGTGCCCGCTACCAGCGCGAGACCGAGCCTGGATCGCCGGAGGCGCTGCGCCGGCTGGCCGGTTGGATCGCCGACTCGGCGTCGCTCGGTGCCCAGCCCGTGGCCAGGGCACTCGTCGAGGACCTGTCCGGCGCACACGACACGCCGCAGCTCACGGCCACGAAGCGGCACATCAACTCGCGGGCCGACAACAGGCTCCTGTCCGTGTTCTCGGCCGCGTACTTCCCGACCCTCGGTCTGGACTACCTGGAATACGAGCCCATCCCGTCCGACCCCGTGCTGGTGGACCGCTACCCGAGCCCGACGATGCCGGTCAACCTGCTCCGGCACAGCGCCGGCTTCGACAGTCGGGTCGTCGTGGCGCTCTTCCCGGAGAACCACATCGACGGGCGCCAGGAACCGGACGACCTGATCTTCTACTTCATCGACAAGTTCGTCGCCCGGCACCGCCTCACCCGCCGGCTCATCGACGCCGCCATGGTTCCGGGCTCGTTCCCGCTGCTGTCCGGCGTCGACGACTCCGGCGTCGAGCGGGCCGCCGGTTCCTGGGTACGGCTGCACGAGTTCCACCACCGCACGGGCAGCATGCCGATCCCGCAGTTCCTGTCCGCGAAGAGCTACAAGCCGCTGGCCGGCCTGGAGGAGATGCGGGTCGACGTCAAGTCGATGCTGGTCTGCCTCGACGACGCGGACATCGATCGTGAGCTCGCCGCGCTGACCTTCGAGTTCGTCCTGGCCGAACGGCTGCTGCGGTACTCGGTCGAGGGGATCCCGAAGCCGAACTACGACGCGATCGCGTCGCAACTGCTCTTCAACTACCTGCGCGGGCAGGGCGCCCTGACGATCGACGAGGGGCGGATCCGGCTCCTGCCGAGCCTGCCCGAGGCGCTGAGCACGCTCGTCACCGAGATCACCGAGCTGGAGGACGTCGTCCTGACCGAGGGGGTCGAGGCCGCCCGCGCGGGACTGATCGACTTCACCCGCCGGTACACCCGGTACGACGAGGAGAAGCGGGAGTTCCTCCACGTGCCCTTCTTCGCCGAGCTCAAGGAGCGACTCGGCGTGTGAGTCACGCCGGCCGCCCTCCCGACGACGTGCGGCTCCGCCCCTCACCCCGCTGGAAGGTACCGACCATGACCACCGTTATGAACTCGACCGAAACCGGCATCCTCGGCACGTGCGACATCGACGCCGACAGCCTCGCCACGGACCTCGACACCATGGCGTCGTTTCCCTACACGGACAAGTACAGCGACTTCGTCTGCGGCGCCTGGAAGAGTTGCGCGGTGTGGAACGGCACGGGCCTCGGCCTCGACGCGGGACTCGACCCGTTCGAGGGCCCGGCCGTCGTCACCGACCTGGGGCAGCGCCTGCCGTACGTGCGGCACCTGGTGGGTGAGCTGTTCGACATGTCCCGCCTCAAGTACGGCCGGCTCGCCCGGCTGACCCCCGGCAGCGCGCTCGTGCCGCACCGGGACTACCTCGAACTCGACAGCAACCTGATCCGGATCCACCTTCCGCTGGAGACCCACGAGTCCTGCGTCAGCTCGCACAACTCGACGCTCTACCACATGAACGTCGGTGAGATCTGGTTCCTCGACGCCACCCAGGCCCACAGCGCGGTCTCCGGGTGGACGAAGGACCGCACCCACCTCGTCCTCGACTTCGAGGCCGACTCGCTCGCCGCCTGCTTCACCGGCGAGGTCCAGTCGCCCCGCATCCCGAGCACCCACCAGGTCGCGCGGCAGCCGATCGACCAGGAGGAACTCGCCGCGTTCGAGCGCGCCGGGGTGCTCATGGACACCACCAACTACCGGGACTTCCTGAAGATCGCCATCAAGACGATGTTCACCCGGGACATCACCCCGGACAACGTGTTCGACCTGCTGGAGGGGGCGGCCCGGCACTCGCCCGTGGCCGCGCGGCTCGACATGATCCCCCCGATGCGGACGTACTTCCTGCTGGCCCGAGAGTCCTGAGGCGGATCATGCGACACGCCAGCCAAGTCTGTGTCGTCGTGGACGGGTACTCGACGGCCAACGCGCTCGCGCCGGCCCTCGCCGGTTACGGCTTCGGCGCGGTGCACGTGCAGAGCGACCCGGACCTGCCGCAGTTCCTCCTGCGTACCGGCGTCGACCACGCCTATCTCGACAACTACCTCCACGACGGCGACGTCAGCACCATCGTCGACCGGCTCGACCGGGCGGGCCTGCGCGCGCGCAGCGTGGTGGCCGGCGCCGAGACCGGGGTCGAGCTGGGTGACCAGCTGGCCAGGGCGCTCGGCGTGCCCGGCAACGATCCGGCGACCACCCGGTGCCGCCGCGACAAGCACCACATGGCACGCGCCGCGGCGGCCGGGGGCGTCGCCGTCATCCCGCACCTGAGCACCGCCTCCCGCGACGAGGCGGCGGAGTGGCTGCGCGCGGGGGGCTGGCTCGGCGACGCCGTCGTCAAGCCCCGAGCCAGTTCCGGCAGCTTCGGCTTCCTGCGGTGCCGCTCCGAGGCGGACCTCGACACCGCGTTCAAGAGCTGGCTGGGCGCACCCGACGTGTTCGGCGACCCGATCGGGGAACTGCTCGTCCAGCCGTTCATGACCGGCGACGAGTACGCCGTCAACACCGTGTCGGCGGGGGGCGGGTACGTCGTCTCGGACATCTGGCACACCAGGAAGCGGCACGAGGGCGGGACGGCGCTCTACGACCTGGAACGGCTCGTCGATCCGCGCGATGCCGTCTTCGACCAGCTGCACGGCTTCGTCGGGACCGTGCTCGACGCCCTGGACATCCGCGAGGGGACGGCGCACACGGAGGTCATGATGATCGCCGGTGAGCCGGTGCTCGTCGAGACCGGCGCCCGGTTCATGGGCTCGATCGACATCTCGCAACTGACCGAGGCGACGGGCACCAACGCGGTGCAGTTGGTGGCCGAGACGATCGTGGCCCCGGACCGCTTCGCCGCCCGGGTCCGCGAGGGCTGGCGTCCCGTGCTCCGCCGGCACGCCGCCATGGTGCAGTTGCTGTCCCGCCACTCGGGGACCCTCGCCGGCTACGATCTGCGCCTGCTGCGCGGGCTGCCGTCCTTCCACACCGTCGACACCTACCTGGAGACCGGCGACCCGTTGCAGGTCACCGTCAACTCGTACACGACCCCGGGCCTGGTCTTCCTGGTCCACGAGAGCCCGGAGACGATCTCGGATGACTACCGCCAGCTACGCGAACTGGAGGCAGCGGGTGCCCTGTTCCTGTCGGCCTGACCAGCGCACGCCACGGCTGACCGTCGGCGGCACCGCATGCGCCCGCCGGCGGGCCGCCGCCACGCGGGAGGCAGCCGCATGAGCGCGCCGCACCGGTCGGCGTCGCAGGACCCGGCGACCGACTACCTGCGGGCGATACGCGACGGTGAGCTGCCACCGGATCTGCCGGCGCGCACCGCCGGCCGGGTGCTGGGGCCCGACATCGAGGCACAGAGCTTCCACCGGGTGATGTTCGTCGACGAGCGGGAGCTCACGTCGTTCTACGCCGACTTCACGGTGCTGCTCGACGTCGTGGGGCGGCTGCCGCACCTGCTCGCGGGTGGCAGCACGGCCGCGTTCGGCGCGCTGACCGACGTGCCGGAGGTGCTGCGCCCGCTGTTGGCCGGAACCGACCTGCCCGCCCTGGTGCCGTACGGCCGCGCCGACCTGATCCACGACGGGACCGGCTTCAAGGTCCTGGAGCTGGGCCTGAGCCCCGCCGTCGGCGGTGCCGAACGCACCGCCTGGCTCCCCGCCGTCATGGCGGAGCCGGCCTTCCGGCCCTTCGCCGAGCGGCACGGACTGCGACACCTCGACCCCATCACCGCCCTGCTCGACCTGCTGCGCACGGTGGAGACCACGCGTACGGGGCACGACGCCGAGGCGCCCGGGCAGGCGGAGGTGCTGATGGTCGAGGCGACCGGCGCCCTCGCGGAGTGGGCCGGCGACTGGCGTCCCCTGGGCGAGTGCCTGGAGGCGTACTCCGATCGTCCGCTGCGGACCCGCCTGGCGGAGGTCGCGGACCTGCACGAGCCGGACGGCAGCGTCGCCGGCCACGTCGCCGGGGTGACCCACCTGCTGCGGTTGTTCAACCTGACGGAACTCGCGGAGGAGCCGGACCCCGTGGCGGCCTGGCAGCGGCTGCATCCGGAGCCGGGCTCCGCCCTGCCGCCGATGGCCACCTCGCCGGTGCACGACATGTACAACAGCAAGGCGTGCCTCGCCCTGGTGTGGCTCCCCGAGGTGCAGGACGCGCTGACCGACGGCGAACGCGCCGCGTTGCGGCGCGTCCTCCCCGAGACGACCCACGTCGACACGGCCACCGACCTGACCGGCTTCGTCGGCGACCGGGCGGACACCATCCTGAAACCCACCACCCTGGCCCGTGGCGAGGGCACGGTGGCCGGCTGGACGGTCGACGACGAGACGTGGCGGGCGGCGCTCGCCGCGGCGGCCGAGAGCGGTCGCCACATCCTGCAACGGAGGGTCGTCCAGCGGGCGGAGCCGGGCTTCGACACCGACGGCGTCACGGAACGGGACTGGTACGCGGTGTGGGGGATGCACTACGGGCCCGGTGGGCACACCGGCTTCACCTGCCGCCTGACCACCGTGCCGGGGACCGTGGTCCGAGGCATCTCGAACGTCCTGCTGGCACCGGTGCTGCTGCACCCGGGGGCCTGAACATCGCCGCCGGTCACGGGTAGGAGATCACCCTGAAGAAGAACTTCCGCCTGCTGTGGAGCGCCGAGACCGTCAGCCAGTTCGGCTTCGAGGTGGCGACGGTCGTCATTCCGCTGTTCGCCGTGAAGACCCTGAACGCCACACCGGCGCAGGTCGGTTTCCTGGTGACCTGCGAGTTCCTGGGCTTCCTGCTCCTCGGACTACCGGCCGGCGCGTGGATCGACCGCCGGCGCGGGGAACGGGTCCTGGTGTTTTCCAGCCTGGGCCGTACGGCCGTGTTCGGGGTCGTCGCGGCACTGGCGCTGGCCGGCAACCTCACCATGCCCGCGCTGTACGCGTTGATGTTCGCGGGGAGCCTGTGCACGGTCTTCCTGGGGATCTCCTACCAGAGCGTCCTGCCGCGGATCGTCGACCGGCAGCTGCTGCCCGGCGCCAACTCGCGGGTGGAGTTCACCCTCTCGCTGGCGGAGATCACCGGCCCCGCCATCGCCGGCTTCCTGTTGGCGCTGGCCACGTCGTCGTACGTGCTCGGCGCGGCGGCCGTCTGCTTCGGCATCGCCACCGTGCTGCTCAGCCGGATCCGGGTGACCGGGGCGGCGGCGGCCCCGCCGGCACGCAACACCACGCTGGTCCGGGACGTGCGCGACGGCATCAGGTACGTGCTGCGGGTGCCGATGTTCCGGGTGATGGCGATCCGCAGCTCGACGTACAACTTCTGCAACATCGCGACCACCACCATGTTCCTGCTGCTGCTGGCGTCGGTGCTGCGGCTGCCGTCGGCGTACATCGGGATCATCTTCTCCGGCGCCGGTGCCGGCGCGACCCTCGGCGCGCTCTCGGCGGTCCGGCTGTCCCGGCGCTTCGGCGTCGGGCCGACGGTCCTCGGCGCGTGCGTGCTGGCGGGGATCGCCTCGATTCCGCTGCCGTTCGCGCGCAGCGGTGGCTGGCTGATCGTCGCCGGCATCGGCTACGGCATCGCCTCGGGATGCATCGTCGTCTCCAACATCCTGCAACTGTCGGTCCGGCAGGCCCTGTGCGCGCCGGGCATGCAGGCGCGGTTGAGCGCGACGATGCGGTTCCTGGTCTGGGGCGTGATCCCGCTGGGCGCGTCGGTCGCCGGGCTGGTCGCGAACGTGATCGGCGTCCGCCAGACCCTCGCGCTCGCGGTCGCGGGCGAACTCGTCTCCATCGTTCCGCTGTACTTCTCGCCGCTGCGTCGGGTGGTGGAGATGCCCACCGAGCCCGAGTCCGAGCCCGAGTCCGAGCCGGCCCCGGAGCCGCCGCCCGGAGGGGCGGCGGCCGACGGGGCGCGGCCGGAGGCACGGCAGCTCAGCGACTGAGCCGGGCGACCTCGTCGTCGTCCAGCGTGATGACGCCGGCGAGGTACTGGCGCGTCGACCCGCCCAGGATGACCCGGTCGCCACGCAGCTCGCAGTTGGCGTGGATGGTCAGCGTCTTGCCGAGCCGGGGAGAGAACTGCCGGGAGGTCAGGCTGGTCCTGCCCAGCTCCTCCGCCCAGTAGGGGATCAGCATGCAGTGGGCCGACCCGGTGAACTGGTCCTCCGGGATCGACTGCTTGGGGCCGAAGAAGCGGGCGACGAAGTCGGAGGAGATGCCGGGGGCCGTCACGACCACCGCGCGCCGGTCGAGGGTCCCGAGCATCCGCTGGTCGGGTTCGATCGCGCGCAGGTCCTCCTCGTTGTCGTAGACCGCCATGTAGTCCATGCCCCCGTACACCGCGGTGGGCGCGATCGACAGCCCGGCGAGCAGGGCCTCCGGCGGGTCGACCCGCTCGCGCGGCAACGCGGGGAAGGACATCACGAACTGCCCCTCCGGCGTACGGCTGACGACGAGGGGACCCGTGTTGGAGTGGAAGGTGACCTCGTCCCACTCGGGCCGCAGGTGGTTCAGCACCACGTGGGCGGCGGCGAGCGTGGCGTGCCCGCACAGGTCGACCTCCATCGACGGCGTGAACCAGCGCAGCGCGAAGCTGTCGCCCCGGTCGATGATGAACGCGGTCTCCGCGAGGTTGTTCTCCAGGCCGATCGCCTGCATCACCTCGTCGCTGAGCCACTCGTCCAGGGGGCAGACCGCGGCCGGATTGCCGAAGAACACCCGGTCGGTGAACGCGTCGACCTGGTAAAGGGGAATTTCCATCGTGCCTCCAACTGGTGTCAGTGTCGTTCGCGGGCCGCCGGCCCGATCGCCCGCACGCGCTCGATGAGCTGTCGCCGTTCGTCGGCGTCCATGGGGATGGCCCAGCCGCTGGCCGCCGACTGGTGGATGTTGACCACGGCCGAGCCCCGGTCGGCGCGGATGTTCATGCCGGAGCACTCGCCGCCGAGCACGTAGAGCCCGAGCACCACGTGGTGGGGCACCGGCTCGGCATCGGCCTCGGGGGCGAACCGGCACTCGGCGAGCTGCACGCGGCGCTGGGCGAGCCAGCCGTCGGGGCCGCGTTCGGCCAGCCGGGCGGCGATCGTGTCCGCGTCATGGTCGGCCCCGAGCAGGACGTCGTGCCCGCCGGACGAGTGCCCGAACTTGAACACGTACTCGGCGCGGTCCGCCAGCAGGCGGTCACGGTTCTCCGGGGTCACCGAGACGGTGTGGGGCACGTACCGGGCGACCATGTCGCGCACGCCTTCGGGCAGCAGGCTGGCGAAGCGCTCCTCCCAGAGCATCGCCAACCAGCGCTTGTGCGTGCGGATCTCGGCCTCGAAGAGGTTGATCACGGAGGCGCCGCTGCCGACCAGCCGGGTGATGAAGTCGTAGTCGTCGTCCATGTCCTCGTGCATGAAGCCGCGATAGACCAGGGTGCGCTTTCCGGCTGCCGGATCGAGCCACCGCTCCGGATAGTCGGCGTGGAAGACCAGCTCGACCGGCACGTCGGGCAGGCGCCGGCGCAGCGTCTCGGTCAGCAACTCGAAGCCGAAGTAGCCGACCCCGATGCGGCTCGACCAGTCACACACCACCACCCGGTCGAAACTGCCCTGGTGGAAAGCCCTGATGACGACGTCCGCGATCTGTTCCTCAGGCCGCGGCGTGCCGGCGAGCCACGGAATGTCGACCGCCTCACCCATCACCTGATAGCAGTCGTGGAACTCGAATCCGGAAATCGACGAGTCGATGTTGAATTCACAGAACTGGTATCCGGACGGGGTCGGCAGCACGTCGACGCGGGCGAAGACCTGCTCGACGGAATCCAATTGTTCCCAATTGACGAAGGGCGCGATCTCGGCGGGCAGGCCGAATTCCGTCAACAGTTTCTCGGGAGGCCCCGACCGGAGGAACTCGCGGATCACCGCCGTCTGCGCCTCGATCATGGCGCAGGCCGCCTCCGCCATCCGGTCGAACTCGTCCCGGTCGATGACCAGCGGATAGGGGATGAACCGCATCCGGGTGGCACCGAGATCGTCCATGAAGCGCCGTACCGACGGCGCTGCCGCGACGAGCGCGGACCGCGCCGGCTCGGCCTGAAGCGCGGCCACCAGCGGCGCGTTCAATTCCGCGAAATTGCAGTCCGAATTGTCGTGTCGCACCGTGAACCGCACCCCTTCGCCCGACTCGCTATTGAATCGGATGCGAGTGTACGGCACGAGCGGCTTGGCGGGCAGGGGCGAACTCGCGGTATTGATTGCAGACACGGTAAGTGTCGAACATTTCAGGGGTCGACCGGTCCGGGGTCGCCGAGTACAGTGACCGGCCGTCGGCTGGTCCCGCTTCACACGCGACGGCGACGACATCGGCCGTTGCAATCTCGATTTCGTCGCGTGACCCGTGCCGGACACGTGGCGGAGCCATTACGGAGAATCATCACCGCACCCGGAATCGGCCCGGCACGCATCCGTCATCCCCGCAGAGACAGGATCACCGCCATGACCGCACTCCTGGACGCCGTCGCCGCGGGCGTCACCATCCACGACCTCGCCCAGCCGTTCGAGGAGGGGATGCCCTGTGCGCCGAACCATCCCGGGTTCCGCCTGGCCCTGCTCCGCCGGCACGGCGACGTGGTGCGTGCCGACGGCGGTTCGTCGGCCGGCGAGCTGATCGTCACCGGCGCGCACGTCGGGACCCACGTCGACGCGCTGTCACACATCTCGCAGGACGGGCTGCTGCACGGCGGCCACGACGCCGCCGAGGCGCAATCGGGTGGCCGGTTCGGCGTACACGGCGCCGAGACCATTCCGCCGCTCGTCCGGCGGGGGGTGCTGCTGGACGTCGCCTCGGCCCACGAAGTCGACGTCCTTCCCGGCGGGTACGGCGTGACCGCCGACGACCTCGAACGGTGCCTGCGGCGTACGGGTGTGCGGCTGACCGAGGGCGACGTGGCGCTGGTGCGTACCGGCTGGGCCCGGCACTGGTCGGATCCGGCGGCCTACCTGGGTCTCGACACGGGGGTGCCCGGCGTCGACCCCTCCGGCGCGGGCTGGCTCGCGGAGCACGGGGTCGCCCTGACGGGCGCGGACACCACCGCCTACGAGCAGATCCCTGCCGGCGCCGGGTTCCGGGTGCTACCGGTCCACCGCCTGCTGCTGGTGGAGGCGGGCATCTACATCGTCGAGCACCTGCGGCTGGACTCGCTGGCGGAGGCCGGCGTGAGCGAGTTCCTGTTCGTCCTCGCCCCGCTGCCGATCGTCGGCGGCACGGGCTCGCCCGTACGCCCGCTGGCCGTCGTGTGACACGCGCCCGACCGCCTCGCGCCCCCGCCCGTCGTCGCTCGGGCACGTAGTCTCGCCCGGTGCTCGAGATGCCTCTCACCGCTCGTCAGTGGCGTCGCCGCGCGACGATCGCCGCCGCCGTCGCCTTCGCGATTGCCTGCATCGGCGCGCCGGTCAGGCAGGCGGTGACGAGGGCGATCGAGGCAGGCCGGGGCGAGAAGACGCCCGCTGCGGCGGCCGAGGCGTACCTCCTGGCGGTCTTCCAGCCGGACGAGAACCCCGACATCAACCGGTGCCTGTGCGGCGACAATCAGGACGAGCTGTTTCGGCAGGCTCGCGACCTGCGCAAACAGGTCGAGTCGCAGGTCACGTTCGGCGTGCGGGTCGAGACGACCAACTGGCAGACCGACCCGGACGGCACGGTCTCGACGATGGTGGACCTCCGGTTCACGGAGGTCGACTCCACGGGGAGCGTCACCTTCACCGGCGCCACCCACCGGTGGCGCTTCCACACCACGGAGGAGAAGGGCCTCGGCGGCGGCTGGAAGGTCTGTCGCGTCGACGCGCCGCCGCTGTGCGGCACCTACCTCCGCTGCTGACGACACCTGGTTGCCCAGGCTCTCTGCTGCTCAGGAAGCGGAGGGTGTGGGATTCGAACCCACGAAGACATCGCTGCCTTACCGGTTTTCAAGACCAGCGCCATCGGCCACTAGGCGAACCCTCCCGGGCCACGCTCCCCGCAGGGTGCGCGACGTGCCTAGTCTGCCACGGACCCGCTGCGGGCGAGCGGGCACCGCACCCGCGCTGGCATGATCGACGGCGTGTGGGAGACCCCGTCGGTGGTGCTGATCAGCGGAATCATGGCCGCCGGAAAGTCCACTGTGGCCGAGGCGCTGGCCCGGCGGCTGCCCCGCGCGGTGCACCTGCGCGGCGACGTCTTCCGGCGGATGGTGGTCAGCGGCCGGGAGGAGATGACCGCCGAGCCGTCGGCGGAGGCCTGGCGGCAGCTGCGGCTGCGCTACGACCTCGCCGCGTCGGCGGCGGACCGGTACGCCGCCGCCGGCTTCACCGTGGTGCTCCAGGACGTGGTCCTCGGGGCGGAGCTGCCGGCGATGGTCGACCGGATCCGGCACCGGCCGTTGGCGGTCGTGGTGCTCGCGCCGAGCCCCGAGGCCGTCGCCGCCCGCGAGGAGGCGCGGGAGAAGAAGGGGTACGGGGACTGGCCGGTCGCCGACCTGGACGCGGATTTCCGGGCGCAGACGCCCCGGATCGGGCTCTGGCTGGACACCTCGGCGCTGACCCCGACGCGGACGGTGGACGAGATCCTGGCCCGGGCGTGGACCGACGGGCGGATGGGGTAGACACGGAACATGCGCGCGATGACTGTCCCGGAGCCCGGCGGACCCGACGCACTGGTCTGGAGCGAGGTGCCCGATCCCGAGCCCGGCCCGGGCGAGGTGGTCGTCGACGTGCGGGCCAGCGCGGTCAACCGGGCCGACCTGCTGCAACGGCAGGGGCACTACCCGCCGCCGCCGGGCGCGCCCGCGTACCCCGGGCTGGAGTGCTCCGGGGTGATCAGCGCGATCGGGCCCGACGTGGCCGGCTGGGAGGTGGGCCGGGAGGTCTGCGCGCTGCTGGCCGGCGGCGGCTACGCGGAGCGGGTCGCGGTGCCGGCCGGGCAGCTCCTGCCGGTGCCGGCCGGCGTCGATCTGGTCGACGCGGCGGCGCTGCCCGAGGTCGCCTGCACGGTCTGGTCGAACGTGGTGCAGGTGGCCCGGCTCGCCAAGGGCGAGACGCTGCTGCTGCACGGCGGCGGCAGCGGGATCGGCACCTTCGCGATCCAGCTCGCGGTGGCGCTGGGCGCCACTGTGGCGGTCACCGCCCGGGCCGCCAAGCACGAGCGGCTGCGTGAGTTGGGGGCGGCGTACACGATCGACTACCGCGAGCAGGACTTCGTCGAGGAGGTCCGGCGGGTCACCGGCGGCCGGGGCGCCGACGTCATCCTCGACATCATGGGCGCGGCCTACCTGCCCCGGAACGTGGCGGCGCTGGCCACGGGCGGCCGGCTGGTGGTGATCGGCATGCAGGGTGGCCGCAAGGGCGAGCTGGATCTCGGGGCGCTGCTGGCCAAGCGGGGCACGATCGCGGCCACCGCGCTGCGGTCCCGGCCGCTGGAGGAGAAGGCGGGGATCGTGCGCGGCGTCCGCGAGCAGGTGTGGCCGCTGGTCGAGTCGGGGGCGGTCCGGCCGGTCGTGGACCGACGGGTGCCGATCACGGAGGCGGCGCGGGCGCACCGGCTGGTCGAGTCGAACGACCACGTCGGCAAGGTGCTGCTCACGACCGGCTGACGCGCGGTCCGCCCCGGCGGGTCAGGACGCCGACGTCGGATCCGCGACCTCGCGGGGGAGCACCAGGCGGGCGCCGGGGCCCTCGCCAGCGAGGGAGTCGCCAGGGTTGTTGAGCGTGCAGCGTTGCAGGGACAGGCAGCCGCAGCCGATGCAGCCGTCGAGGTCGTCGCGGAGCTTCGTCATCAGCCGGATCTTCTCGTTCAGCCGCTCCCGCCAGGTCGCGGAGAGCCGCGCCCAGTCCTCCGCACTCGGCGTGCGGGACGCGGGCAGGGAGTCCAGCGCCTCCCGGATCTCCTCCAGCGAGATGCCGACCTGCTGGGAGATCCGGACGAAAGCCACCCGGCGCAGCTCGGTGCGGGCGTAGCGGCGCTGGTTGCCGCCCGTCCGCTCCGCCCGGATCAGCCCGAGCCGCTCGTAGTAGCGCAGCGCCGAGGGCGCGACGCCGCTGCGGACGGAGAGCTGGCCGATGGTCAGAGACTCGTGCATCACGTCGCCTTGAGTTGAAGTGGACTTCAACTTGCAGGCTAGCGGCATGACCACGACCACCGCCAGCGCGGGTCCTGCCCCGACCGCCGCGCCACTCCGTGACCCCACCGCCGCGCCCCGCCACCCGGGCGCCCCGCCGCTGCCGGGACCCGTCGCGCCGCTGTACGAGCGGGTGCGCGCGGGCCGGGAGTTCAGCGCGAACGTCCGCTCCACGGTCGACGTGCTCTGGGTGCTCTACGACCGGGTCCTCCGGGTCACCCCGGAGACCGTAGACGACCCCGGGCGCGACCGCTTCCTGCTCTCCAAGGGCCACGCCGTGGCCGGCTACTACGCCGTACTCGCCGCGAAGGGGTTCGTTCCCGCCGACTGGCTCGACGACCAGGGCGGGCCCGCCAGCCGGCTCGGCGACCACCCCGACCGGGTGCTGGTGCCCGGGGTGGAGATCGGCTCCGGCTCGCTGGGCCACGGGCTCGGGCTCGGCGTGGGCACCGCGCTCGGGCTGCGCGCCCAGGGCCTGCTGACGCCCCGGGTGCACGTGCTGCTCGGCGACGCGGAGTTGGACGAGGGCTCCAACCACGAGGCGATCGCGTACGCGGGGGCGACCGGGCTGGGCAGCCTGACCGCGATCGTGGTCGACAACGGCTCGGCCACGCACGGCTGGGCGGGCGGCGCCGCGGCCCGGTTCACCGTCAACGGCTGGACCGCCACCACGGTCGACGGGCACGACCACGACGCCCTGCACACGGCCCTGACCGGGCACGACAACCACCGGCCGCACGTCGTCGTCGCGGTCGTCGACCAGGGGGAGTGACCGTGCGGGACCGTTTCATCGAGACCACCACCGCGCTGCTGGCGGAGGATCCGCGTACGGCCCTGGTGCTGGCCGACATCTCCGCCGACGCGTTCGAGCCGGCCGCGTACCGGCACCCGGACCGGGTGCTGAACGTCGGCATCCGGGAACAACTGCTGGTGGGTGTGGCCGGCGGGCTCGCCCTGACCGGGCTCCGGCCGATCGCGCACAGCTACGCCCCGTTCCTCGTCGAGCGGGCGTACGAGCAGCTCAAGCTCGACCTGGACCATCAGGGCGTGGGCGCGGTGCTGGTCAGCATCGGCGCGTCGTACGACCGGGCGGCCGCCGGCCGGACCCACCTGTCGCCGGCCGACGTCTCGCTGATCGACACCCTGCACGGCTGGACCGTGCACGTTCCCGGTCACCCCGACGAGGTGCCGGCGCTGCTGCGGGACGCGGTGGCCGCCGACGGCTCGGCGTACCTGCGGCTGTCGACGCTGCACAACGCCCGGCCGTACGGCGGCGGCGGCGCGCTGCGGGTCGTCCGGGATGCGGGGCCGGGCGCACCGCTGCTGGTCGCGGTGGGGCCGGTGCTGGACGCGGCGGTGGCTGCGGTGGCCGACCTGGGCGTGACGGTGGCCTACACCCACCGGCCGCGGCCGTTCGACACGGCGGGGCTGCGGGCGCTGGCCGGCGACGCGGTGATCCTGGTGGAGCCCTACCTGGTCGGTACGTCGGCCCGGGTGGTGTCGGCGGCCCTGGCCGACCGGCCGCACCGGCTGCTGGCGCTCGGCGTGGGACGGGAGGAGCTGCGCCGCTACGGCTCGGCCGAGGACCACACCCGCTGGCACGGGCTGGACGCCACCGGGCTGCGCCGTTCGGTCGCCAACTTCCTGGACGCGGCGCCGGTGCCGGCCGGCCGCTGAGTCACGCCGGCCGCGGCGGCGTGGAGGCCGGCGGTGGCG
Source organism: Micromonospora sp. NBC_01740 (assembly GCF_035920365.1). NCBI lineage: Bacteria > Bacillati > Actinomycetota > Actinomycetes > Micromonosporales > Micromonosporaceae > Micromonospora > Micromonospora sp. NBC_01740. The sequence goes on from NZ_CP109150.1 coordinate 1,317,273, forward strand.
GGGGGGGGTGACGCGGGAGGGCGGGAGGGGTCAGCGGGTCGGGGCGCCGAGGGGGCGGCGGCGGGTGCGCTCGCGGCCCAGGATCCAGATCGCCTCGACGCCGTCCTTCCAGGTGATCTTCTTGCCCTCTTCGCGGCCCCGCGCGCGGTAGCTGATCGGGACCTCGTAGGGGCGGATCCGCTGGCGCAGCAGCTTGCCGGTGACCTCGGCCTCCATGCCGAAGCCGCGCGAGCGGATGTCGAGCGAGCGGTAGAGCGCGACCGGCATCAGCTTGAAGCAGGTCTCCAGGTCGCCGATGTAGGAGTTGAACAGGACGTTCGCCGCCATCGTGACGCCCTTGTTGCCCATCACATACCAGAAGCTGTAGGCGCTGTGGCTGCCGAAGGTGCGGTTGCCGTAGACCACCGTGGCCCGCCCGTCGAGCACCGGGTCGAGCAGCTTCGGGATGTCCAGCGGGTCGTATTCCAGGTCGGCGTCGAGAATGACCATGTAGTCGCCCTCGGCGTTGTCGACCGCCGTCTTGATGGCGGCACCCTTGCCGGCGTTACGCTGGTGGGTGATGACCCGCAGGCGCGCGTCGTCGGCCCGACCGAGGACCTCACCGGTGCCGTCGCGGCTGCCGTCGTCGACCACGACCAGCTCGATCTCACACGGGTAGTCGACCGCCAATGCCTGCTTGAGGGCATCCGCGATGCGTTCTTCCTCGTTGTAGACCGGCATGAGGATCGAGAGCTTCACGGGAATCTCCACGGTGGCGACGATATGTCGGCCCTAGCCTAACCTGGCGGTTGACGACGCGGTGTTCAGCACTGCGGGCATTGGGCGCGGCGACCTCAGGTTCATGGTGTTTACTGCCGCCATGTCGGCAGTCGGCTACCCGCTCGCCCTGGCGCCGGTCGCCGCGATCGGACTGCTCGCCGTCGCGCTCCGTCCGGTCGCGGCCGGGACCGTGGCGGGGCGGCGCCTCGCGCTGGTCCGGGCGGCTCTGGTGACCGGGGCGTTCGCGGTGCTCACGGTGGAACTGCTGGGCGTGCTGCGGCTGCTCACCCTGCCGGCGTTCGCCGTGGCCTGGCTGACGTTCCTCGCCGGCGCGCTCGCCGCCGTCGGCTGGCGACGCCGCCGGGACGAAGCGCGCGGCACGGCCGTGGTCGCCGCCGCGCACCGCGCCGTCGAGGCCGTCGCCGCGCCCGAGCCCGCGCTGGTCGGCGCGACGGCCGGCCCGGCCGTCGGCGCTCCGCCCCCTCCTCCTCCGCCGCCGGCCGCCACGCGCCGCGTCGCACCCCGCCACGCCGGCTGGTGGACCCGGCTGGCTGACGCCTGGCGTACGGCGGGTCGGGGTGAACGGCTGCTCGCCGGCACGGTCGGCGGGCTGCTGCTGGTCGAGTTGCTGATCGCCCTGCTGGCCGAGCCGAACAACTTCGACTCGCAGACCTACCACCTGCCGAAGGTGGAGCACTGGGTGGCGCAGGGCGGCCTGGACTTCTGGCCCACCGCCATCCACCGGCAGGTGACCATCCCGCCCGGCGCCGAGTACCTGCTGCTGCACCTGCGCCTGTTCACCGGCGGGGACGCGCTGCACCACCTGGTGCAGTGGGCGGCCGGCGTCGGCGTACTGCTGGCGGCCACCCGGATCACCGCGCAGCTCGGCGGGGGGCGGCGGGCCCAACTGCTGACCGCGTTCGTGCTCGCCACCACTCCGATGGTGGCGCTCCAGGCGACCAGCACCCAGACGGACCTGGTCTGCGCCGCCTGGGTGGCCTGCGCGGCGACGGTGGCGCTGGACGGGCTGCGCCGGCGCGCCGGGGCCGGGGCGATGCTGGCGCTGGGGGCGGCCACCGGGCTGACCGCGCTGACCAAGACCAGCGGCCTGGTCGCGGTCGGGCCGCTGCTGCTGCTCTGGGGGCTGGCCCAGCTCCGGCTGGCCCGGGCCGGTGGCGTCCGGTCGCGGCGGCAGGTGCGTCGGACGGTCGCCGGGTCGGCGCTGATCCTGCTGGTGGCGGTGGCGGTGGTCGGGCCGTTCCTGGCCCGGGTGACCGCCGAGTTCGGGCATCCGCTCGGGCCGCCCCGGCTGCGCGAGTCCATTCCGATGGAACGGCACGACCCGCCGTCGCTGCTGGTCAACGCGCTGCGGATCGCGCACACCGCGTTCGACACGCCGCTCGCGCCGCTGCGTCGGGCGGGTGCCGAGGCGATCGTCGGCGCTGCCGGGATCATCGGGGTGGACCCGCAGGACCGGGCCACCACCTTCGGGCGGGAACGATTCCCGGTGCCGTCGTGGTACCCGGACGAGGACCGGGTGGCCTTCCCGCTGGCCGGGGCGCTGGCGGCGATCGGGGCCGCGTACGCGCTGGCCCGGCCCGGTCGGGTCGCCCCGGCGCAGGCGGGTCCGCTGCGCGCGTACGCGGTCGTCGTGGTGGCGGCCGTGCTGCTGCACACCGCCATGATCAAGTGGCAGCCGTGGGGCAACCGCCTGCTGCTCTACGCGCTGGCGCTGGCCGTACCGCTGGCGGGGCTCTGGCTGGACGCGCTGTTCCGGCGCCGGGCCGGCGGCGGGGGTGGGCGGCGGCCGGTGGCGGCCGGGCTCGCGGTGAGCGTGCTGGCCGGCTGCGCGCTGGCCGGGGTGCTGGCGGTGTCGTACGGCTTCCCGCGCCGGCTGGTCGGGGCGGGCTCGGTCTTCACCACCTCCGACTGGGACACCCGGTTCCTGCGCCGTCCCCAGTGGGCGGAGGAGTTCCGCTGGGCCGCCGGGGCGGTACGCGCGGCGGACGCCCGCCGGATCGGCCTGGTGCAGCAGAACGACAACTGGGAGTACCCCTGGTGGCTGCTGCTGCGCGGCGCGGACGGCCGCCCGCCGGAGCTGGTGGCGCTCCAGTCGGTGCTGCCCGGGCGCCCGCCGGCCGACCCGGCCTCGGTGGACGCCATCGTCTGCACGGGCAGCCGGCCGGCGTGCACGGCGCTGGTGCCGGCGGGCTGGCGCGTGCAGTTCCGGGGCTACGTGGGCTACGCCCTCCCGCCGGGGAGCTGACCCGTCGGGAAGCCGACCACCGCGCGATTCGACCGGATCGCCCGGTTCTGCACTCTGCGCGCAACGATTACGAGACGCATTCACATACCTCGAAGCCGACGCTACCTTCTGGTAACTCGATCGACGTCCCGCGATCGAGCCGAAAGGAGTGCGTCGATGCTTGGTTCCTCTGCCAGGCGCGAACGCGCGACCCGACGACGGGCCCTCACCGTCGTCGCCGCCGCCGCTCTCGTCCTGCCGATGCTCGCCGGAACGGCCTCCCCCGCCACCGCGGCCGACCGTCCGGCCGTCCAGCCGCTCCCCGCCAACCTGGAGACGATCCGCGCCGCCGAGGCCACCGCGCTCTACGGCACGCCCGCCGTCCGCCCCATCGAGCAGCGCCGCACCGCGCTGATCACCATGGGCGACAGCGAGATCTCGGGCGAGGGGGTGGGCAACTACGTGCCCGGCACCCACGAGCCCGGCAACTGGTGCGACCGCTCGTACGACCAGGCGGTGTTCCGCACCGGCCTCACCGCCGACGAGAAGTACAACATCGCCTGCTCCGGCGCGACCCCGTGGAACCTGATCCGGGGCGGGCCCACCCAGCACAACGAGCTGAACCAGGGCGACCACCTGGCCGTCAAGGCGCGCAACACGCACATCAAGCTGATCTGGGTGGTGGTCGGCGCCAACGGCGACGGCACGATCCAGTTCGGCCCGGTCGCCACCGACTGCGCCGTCCGCCGGGTCCTCCTCCAGGGCGCCTGCCACCCCACCTACACCGACCAGTGGAGCGTCCGCACCGACGGCAGCCGGCGGGCGGTCGAGGACGCGCTCACCGACATCCGGCAGACCATGACCGGCGCCGGCTACCTGCGCTCGGACTACGAGCTGGTGCTGATGTCGTACCCGAGCCCGGGCAGCCCGGACGTCGAGGACAACCCGAACTTCCCCGGCTGGTACGCGGGCGGCTGCCTGCTCTACCTGGCCGACGCCGCGTTCGCCCGGAACAAGGCGGTGCCGATGTTCGAGTCGGCGCTGCGGGCGGCGGCGACCAACACGGGCACCCGCTACCTGGACGCCAGCCGCCTCTTCCACGGCCACGAGGTGTGCACCGACAGCACCTCCGTACGCGGCCTGTTCATCGAGATCGGCGTCTGGGACGAGAACGCGGCCCGGCAGTCGTTCCACCCGAACAAGCGGGGACACGGCATGTTCGCCCAGTGCGTCACCCAGTTCGTCAACTCCGGGCGGCAGCGGGCGACCTGCGTGGACCCGGCCAGCACCGGCAACGGCGTGCTCTACGACGGGCTCTTCGAGTTCAAGCAGCTGCGCAACGCAGCCACGGGCACCTGCGTCGACGGCAAGGGCTACGACTCGCGCAACGGCACCCCCCAGCAGTCGTACGGCTGTCACGGCGGGCGCAACCAGGGCTTCTGGTACGACCCGACCCGCCAGTCGCTGCACTCGGAGCTCTCCCACGACCGCTGCCTGGACGTCTCGGGCGGATCGCTGAGCGCCGGCACGGCGGTGAACATCCACGACTGCCACGGCGGCGCCAACCAGAAGTTCGTGCTGGCCGGCAACCAGATCCGGACGGCCGGCAACGCCAACCTCTGCCTGGCGTTCGACAACCCGCTGCTGGGCACCCCCCGGCTGCGCCTGGCCGCCTGCTCCACCAGCAGCCGCCAGCAGTGGTCCTTCGAGTCCCGCAACTTCGCCAACCCGGTCGGCTACGGGCACGACGACTTCATCGGCTCCCGCGTCTACTGAGTCGCCCGCGTGAGCGGTGCCGCCCTCCCCGGGTGGCACCGCCCGCGCTGACCGGCGTGGGGGTGGCCCGCCTTCACCGACGGGCCACATGCACACCTACTTCTGCCGGGCCGGCACGACGACCAGGCGGGCGACCCCGCCGTCACCCTCCTTGGCACCGGCCACGCCGACCGTCGTGCCGACCTTCACGTCGGCGGACCGGATCGTCGTGCGACGCTCCACGACGCGCAGCTTGTCGCCGAAGGTCCAGGTCATGGTGAAGCCGTCGGCGGACTTCACGGTCATCGAGTCGCCGTCGACGGCGGTCACCTCGCCCCGCTGCACGGCGACGGTCCGCGTACCGCCGTCCTTCGTCCGCACCACGGCCTCGCCGTGCAGGGCGTCCCGCCGCAGCAGCACCCGGGCCTGCCGGCGCTCGCGGCGCTCCTGGGCGCGTTCCCGCCGCTTCTCCCCGGCCGCGCCCGGCGACGCCTCCGGCGAGGCGGGTGCGGCCAGCGGCTCGACGTCCAGGTCGCCGGCGTCGAAGCCCAGCGCGGCCAGCGCCTGGCCCTCCGCGCCCAGCGCCGCGGCGACCTCGACGGCGGTCTCCCGGGCCGGCTGACCGGCCGGTCCGGCGGCACCGCATCCGCCGACGCCGAGCGCGACCGCCGCGAGCAGCGTGGTGGTGGCGATTCCCCAACGTGCCATGGGTCTCCCTCTCGTCCGTGGAATCCCAGCCTCCCGCCCACCGGCGAGCGGCGGGTCAGAGCGATGTTCGGATCCGGTAAGGATCCGGGGGCAGCCGGACGGTGAACGCGGCGCCGCCCTCCGGCGCGTGCCCGGCCGCGACGTCCCCGCCGAGCCGGCGGACCAGGCCGGCGGCGAGCGCCAGCCCCAACCCGCTGCCGACCTTGCGCACCCCCCGGTAGCGCTGGTGCAGGGCGCCGCGCTCGAAGGCGACCGCCAGGTCGTCGTCGGTGAGGCCCGGTCCGCCGTCGCGGACCTCGACCACGCCGCCCGCCAGCGGGTCCGCGCCGGCCGCCCGGACCGCGAGCACGATCGGCGCCCCCGGCGGTACGACCCGCAGCGCGTTCTCCAGCAGCCCGTCCACCACCTGCCGGATCCGGCCCGGATCGGTGTGGACCGGCACCGGCGCGTCCGCGACCTCCGCGCGGAACGGCACCCCCACCTTCGCGCACCGGTCGGCCCAGGTCCGGCCCGCGTCGGCGGCCAGCCGGGCGAGGTCCACCGGCACCGGTTCGAGCGGGAAGTCGGCGGCCTCCAGCCGGGCCAACGCCAGCAGGTCGCTGACCAGCCGGTCCAGGCGCTGCGCCTCCGCGAGCACGGTACGACCCGCGTCGGGCGCGTCCGCCGGCCCGATCACCCCGTCAGCCAGTGCCTCGGCGTAACCCCGGATCGCGGTCAACGGGGTGCGCAGCTCGTGCGAGACGGAGAGCAGGAACTCCCGCTGCCGGCCCTCGCTCGTGGCCAGCGCGGCGGCCAGCCCGTTCAGCGCGTACGCCAGGTCGGCCACCTCGTCGGGCGGCTCCACCGGCACGCGTACCGCCCGGTCCCCGGCGCGCAGCCGGGCGGCGGCGTCGGCGGCGCGCCGGATCGGTCGGGCCAGCCGACGGGCGAGGAGCAGCCCGGCGGCCACCCCGGCGGCGAGCCCGGCCAGCAGCGGCAGCCAGAGGCTGGGCACCACCTGCCGCCACGGCGCGGTGGGCCGGGAGCGGATCAGCACCACCCCGTTGCCGCCGGGCAGGGCGCGTCCCTCGATCAGCGTGCGCCGGCCGTCGAGCGGGCGGCGGGTCGACACGTTGCGCCCCTCGGCGACGCGCCGCACCACCCTCGGCGGCAGGCCGGGGCGCTCGGCCACCCCGCCCCGCACGAGGTACGCGTCGACGCCCTGGGAGTTCAGCTGCCGGACGATCCGCTCCTCGTCGGCGGTGCGCCCGGTCTCCAGCCTGGGACGCAGCACCGCGGCCGCGAGCCGGGCCTGGGCGGCCAGCGCCTCCTGGTCGCGTCGTTCCACGCCGCGTACCGCCAGGGGCACCGCGACGATCGCGGTGACCAGCACCGAGACCAGGGCGACCGCGCAGGTGACCAGCACCGCGCGGGACGTCAGCGTCCGGCCGGGACGGTGCCGCGGCGCCGGCGGCGCGTCGGTCGGCTCAGCCATCGGCGGAGTACCCGACGCCCCGGTGGGTGCGGATCACGCCGGCCGCGCCCAGCTTCGCCCGGACCTGTGCGACGTGCACGTCGACGGTCCGGGTGCCGGCATGCGCCGCGTAGCCCCAGACCCCGGCGAGCAGCTCCTCCCTGGTGAAGACCCGGCCCGGCCGGGCCATCAGGTGCGCCAGCAGGTCGAACTCGGTGGAGGTGAGCTGGACCGGGGTGCCCGCGGCGGTCACCGTGCGGCGGGTCGGGTCGAGGGCCACCGCGCCGACGACCCGGGGCAGGCCCGTGCCCTCGGGCGTCCCGGCGGTGCGTCGCAGCACCGCCCGCACCCGGGCGACCAGTTCACGGGGGCTGAACGGCTTGGTGACGTAGTCGTCCGCCCCCAGTTCCAGCCCGACGACGCGGTCCACCTCGTCGTCGCGGGCGGTGAGGAAGATGACCGGCGTCCAGTCGCCGGCCTCGCGCAGGCGGCGGCAGACCTCGGTGCCGGTCAGCGCGGGCAGCGCGATGTCGAGGACGCAGGCCACCGGGCGCAGGCGGCGGGCGGCGGCCAGCCCGGCCGCCCCGTCCCGTTCCAGGTGTACGCCGAAGCCGTCCCGGGTCAGGTAGAGCCGGACCAGGTCGGCGATGGCCGGCTCGTCCTCCACCACGAGGACGAGCCCGCGAGGCGCGGCGTCGACGGTCACCGGCCCATGATTGCCGACCCGGTACCGCCGCGCGGGTCAGCGGATGTTCGGATTCGGTAAGAAGACGGTCAGCGCACCACGGCGGGCCGGAAGGCGACGGGCCGCGCGACCGGCGGCACCTCGCCGATGGTGGCGACGAGCCGCTCCCGGGGCGTCCGCAGCCGGGTCCGGAAGGCGTGGTTGAGCAGGGCGTCGAGCTGCCACACCTGCTTCGGGTGGCGGGTGCGGATGAGGAACCGCTCGCGGATCCCGTCGATCGCGGTGGCGGCCATCTCGACCGACTGCAGGCGCGGGTCGGGGCTCCAGGTGACGTTGCTGAGCTCCCGCAGTTCCGTGTTGAGGTGCAGGCGCAGCCGGTGCAGCACGCGGGTCTGCTGGGTGACGACCAGCCGTCGGTGGGTCAGCAGGAGCAGGTACTCGCCGGCCATCGGGCGGTCCGGCCGGGCGCACCGGGTGACGAGGATGGTGGCGTCGCCGGAACCGACGCAGCGTCGGAAGACCGGCATGTGCCGGGTGACGGTCTGCACCGCCAGCCCGGCCTCGGAGGCGGCCGGGAGGAACGTTCGGGAGAAGACGTCCATGCCCTGCCCAACGAGGCGCGACCTGGGGTGACGTGGGTCACGCGGGATTTTTGGAACTTCCACGCGGACGAGCCGGAGGCGGACCTGCTCGCGGTGTCGCTGCGCCCCGGCGACGTCTGGCTGCTCTGCACCGACGGCGTCAGCGACCAGGTCGACTATCACCTGATGCGGGAACTCCTGGCGGCACCGCGACCGGAGGAGGCAGTGCGGGACCTGCTCCACGGCACCCTGGAAGCCGGCGGCGACGACAACGCCACCGCCGTGATCGTCAGGGTCCACGCCACGGCCCCCCGCTGAAGGGGTCCACCCGCCGCAGACGCCGCTGGCCGGCACCCCGAGGTGGGGTGCCGGCCAGCGGCGATTCGGCTACTGCTGTCAGCTGTTCCAGTGCTCGGCCACCAGGTCGGCGGCCTGCTGCTCCCACTGGGCGTAGTGGTCCGGGTACGCCGACACCTGCACCGTCTGCGCGGCCTTCGTCAGCGGCATGTCCTGCCACCCGTCGACCTGCTTGAGGCCCTTCAGAAACGCCGTCGTCGAGTACTCCGGGTCGGTGATCTGCTCGATCGTGCCCCACCCGCTGGACGGACGCTGCTGGAACAGGCCCTGCGAGTCGTGGTCGTTGCGGTCACCGAGGTGACCCAGGTTCTCCAACTTCGACTCCTGCAACGCCGTCGCGATCGACACGACGGCGGCACGCTCGTCCATGCCGGCCTTCTTCGTCGCCGCGACGATCGCCTTGACGTTGGCGACCTGCTCATCGGACAGGTCGACGTGCGACTGGGCGCCCTGCACGCCGTGCGGGATCAGCTTGGCCTTGTCGACCGACGGCTTGTCGGCCTGCACGGCCACCGCCACCGCCGTGGCGTCCACGGACGGGGCACTGGTGTGGGCGGTGTCGGTCATCGGGCCGGCGAACACGCCACCAGCGAACGCGAGACCAACAACACCAAGAACGCTCTTACGAATGATCGTGTTCATCAGAAACGCTCCATTCGGGGGTTGGCACCCACACCGAGGGGGATCGGCTTCACGCGGGTGCAAGCACCGTCGGCGCTCATGCGAACTCAAGGAGGATCTCCAGCGAAACCTGGAGAGGATCTCCGACGATCAAGCCGGAGGAAAGATCAGATCGGCCATGCCGGCCGGATGTCCGACCTGTGCGGGCCGGAGGGGGGCCGGGCTGTCGTGCGGGGCGGGGGACGCCCTCACGTCGGCCGGACCATGTGTAACCACCGCCGGCCCGCCATCATTCCGGGGGCCGGGGCCCGCCAACCCATCGGGGCGGCGTGACCTCGGCGGCGTGGGTCTTGCTCCGTCGTACGCAGGGTGTAACGACCCCGCCCCCGCCACGATTCCGCCCCCACGATGCCCCCGGTCACACCCACAAACCGCACACCCGCGCACCGTCACACCACCCACCGACGACTCACCGGCTCAACCCGCCCCGGCCAGCCACCACGAAACCGGACAACCCGGTCACACCCAGGTCCACGGGTCACCGACTCCCTACTCACCCGGCTCCCTGGCTCACCAAGGGGCTCATCGGGCTCATCCCGAGTGAACCGGGTGAACCGGGTGAACCGGGTGAACCGGGTGATCGGATGAGGCCCGATTACTCGGGTCACCTGGTCACTCCGGTCACCAGGGTCACTCGAGTCATCCGCTGCCCGCGAAGTCCAGGTAGGCCACGACATGGGTCACTCGGGGTCACTCGTCACTCGGGTCACTGCGGTCACCGGGGTCGCCTCGGACGCCGGGTCACCGAGGCGCCGGTGGAGATCTTGGTACGAGAGTGCCCCTGGAGGGGCCGTTTCTTGCCAAGATCTCCGGCAGGAGCCCGGCGAACGGACGCGAGAGTAGGCACCGACGGGGTGTGGCCCGCCGTGCCCGGCGCAGGGATCAAGCCTGACCGCCCGGAGCCGGGCACGGCGGGCCACACCCCCACCACGACGCACCACAACCACCCGACGCACCACACCACTCCACGCACCACACCACTCGACGCACCACACCACTCGACGCACCACACCACACGCATCACGCCACTCGACGCACCACAACCACCCCACGCACCAAAACCACCCGACGCACCGCCTGTGCGGCCTGAGTGCCGGCCGCAGGAGGGCCGGTCGGCCGACGTCGCGCCGACACCGGCACGTCCGACACCCGCACCCGCCGACGTCCGCGTCGGCTCAGACCGGATCCGGCGCGAACAGTTCCTGCAACCAGCCGGGCACCGCGGCCGCGTACTCCGCGCGGGTCGGGTCGGCGCTGCGGAGGGCGCGGCGCCAGGAGAGCGCCCGGCTGACCCGGGTGACGCGGACGGCCAGGCGGGCCGCCTCGCGCAGCGTCGGCCGGTCGTGCCCGTCCGACCACGGCTCCAGGTAGGCGTCGCGCAGCCGCGTCAGCGCCGGGTCGCCCTCGGGCAGCCCGAACGCGTCCGCGACCGAGTTGAGCGTCACCAGCAGGGTGCCGAACGGATGGGCCACGGAGGCGTCGCCCCAGTCGAAGAAGCGGTGCCCGTCGCCGGCCACGAACACGTTGCCGTCGTGCAGGTCGTCGTGCTGGACGGTCGGCGTGAGGCCCGACGCGGCCAGCCGCCGGCAGTCCTCGGCGAAGGCGGGCCGGTGGGCGCGCAGCCGCCCGTACGCCTCGGCGGTGAGCCCGTCCGCCGCCCCGAGCAGCAGCGACTCCTCGTCGTCCAGCAACGCCTCGAACAGTTCCGGCAGCATCTCCGGCCGGTGGTCGGGCACGCCGAGGGCGAGCAGTTCGCCGGCCCCGGGCGCAACCACGCGCTGAAGGTCGGCGTACTCGGGCAGGACCCGTTCCCAGCGGCTCAGCAGGCTCCGGTCGCCACCCAGCGCGTCGCGCAACGTCCGGCCGCCGTCGGGCAGCAGGGACCAGCCGCGCTCGGCGTCCACGGCGACCGGGTCGAGCACCCGGCCGGGGGCGAGCCGGGCCAACGCGGCCAGCAGCGCCGCCTCGTACCGGGTGCCGGGGTTGTTCGCCTTGAACCAGACGTCGCCGGCGTCGGTCGGCACCCGCCAGACCAGCGACCAGGGTCGGACCCGCGGCTCGACCGGCCCGACGATCCGCCGCCCGAGCCGGCCGAGCTGGTCGCCGACCCAGCCGAGCGCGGCATCCCGCCAGTGCGGGTCCGCCCAGTCGACAGGTGGTGTGGTCGCCCGGTCGGCGCGTGGCGTGGTCGCCCGGTCGGCGGGCGGCGTGGTGGCGTCAGTCACGCCGGGCAACTCAGTCACGCCGGGCAACCTAGCCGCCGCCCGTGCCGCGGGACCACGGGTTTTCCCGTTGCCCCACGGCAGCTCGGCGGTGCGCCCTACAGCAGCTCGACGATGGTCGCGTTGGCCATGCCGCCGCCCTCGCACATCGTCTGGAGGCCGTAGCGGATGTCGTTGTCCCGCATGTGGGCGAGCATGGTGGTCATGATCCGGGCGCCGGATCCGCCGAGCGGGTGGCCGAGGGCGATCGCGCCGCCGCGCGGGTTGAGCCGCTCCGGGTCCGCCTCGGTCTCCGCCAGCCAGGCCAGCGGCACCGGCGCGAACGCCTCGTTCACCTCGTACACCCCGATCTCCTCGATGCCCAGCCCGGCGCGGCGCAGCGCCTTCGCGGTGGCCGGGATGGGCGCGGTGAGCATGGTGACGGGGTCGTCGGCGGCGACGACGGCGGTGTGCACGCGGGCCAGCGGGCGCAGGCCGTGCCGGCTGGCCCACTCGCTGGTGGTGACGGCGAGCGCCGCCGCGCCGTCGGAGATCTGCGACGCGGAGCCGGCGGTGACGACGCCGTCGGGGCGGAACGGGGTGGCCAGCTCGCCGAGCTTCTCCAGCGAGGTGTCCCGCCGGATGCCCTCGTCGGCGGCGAACTTGCCGCCGTCCGCCAGGGCGACCGGGGCGATCTCGGCGTCGAAGGCGCCGGCATCCTGCGCGGCGGCGGCCTTCTCGTGGCTGGCGAGGGCGAACTCGTCGAGCTGCGCGCGGGAGAAGCGCCAGCGCTCGGCGATCAGCTCCGCCCCGACGCCCTGGTTGAACGGCAGCGGCGCGTCGTCGGCGAAGCCCTCGACGCCGCGGTAGCGGTCGCGCAGCTGGTCGCTGAAGGGCGACCCGCCGGCCACGCTGGAGCCCATCGCGACCCGGGTCATCGACTCGACGCCACCGGCGACGACCAGGTCGGCCTGGCCGGAGAGGACGGTGGCGGCGGCGAAGTGCAGGGCCTGCTGGCTGGAGCCGCACTGCCGGTCGAGCGTGGTGCCGGGCACCGACTCGGGCCAGCCGGCGGCGAGCACGCCGTTGCGGGCGACGTTCCACGACTGGTCGCCGACCTGGGAGACACAGCCCCAGACCACGTCGTCGACCTGCGCCGGGTCGATGCCGGTGCGCTCGGCGAGGGCACGCAGCACGTGCGCCGAGAGGTCGACCGGGTGCACGGCGGCCAGGCTGCCCTTGCGCCGCCCCACCGGGGTGCGTACCGCGCCGACGATGACTGCGTCACTCATGACTACTCCCCGGTAACTTGGGCCGGCCCCGATCCTACGTCGTCGGCGGGTCGGGCGTCCTCCCCCGGTGCCCTGGCATGCTGAACGGATGGCTGCACACCCGGCCCCGACCCGGCAGTGGCGGGTGCCGCCCACCCTGCCGGCGCTCAAGCTGACCGGCGCGGTCGCGCTGCTCGCGCTGGCCCTGCTCCTCGACGGGAGCGACCCGATCCGGCTGGCGCTGGCCGTGCTCACGGCCGCCGCGCTTGCCGGCTGGGCCGCGCGCGACCTGGTCGCGCCCGTCCGGCTCGCGGTCGACCCGGACGGGATCACGGTCGTCCGGGGCTTCGCGGGACACCGACGGCTGCCCTGGTCGGCCGTCGAGAAGGTGACCGTGGACCGCCGCGCACGGCGGGGCCTGACCAGCGAGCTGTTGGAGATCGACGCGGGGGAGTCGCTGCACCTCTTCGGCCGCCACGACCTCGGCGCGGACCCCGCCGAGGTGGCCGAGGCCCTGCGCGAGGCCCGCCCGCACTGAGCGGGCCCGCGCATCCGGGCGGAGGGTCAGCCGCCGACGATGGCCGCGGTACGGACCATGGCCAGGCCGATCAACGCCACCACGATCAACGCGCCGCCCGCGAACTGCACCAGCGTCCGGCGCGACCGTGGGGCGTACGCGAACACGAGCGCCAGCAGCGCGCCGACCACCAGGCCGCCCAGGTGCCCGGGAATCGAGATGCCCGGCACGGTGAACGTGAAGACCAGGTTGATCACCAGGACGGGGAGCACCTGGGAGATGTCCCGCCCCATCTTCCGTTCGATGACCACCAGCGCGGCGAACAGGCCGAAGATCGACGTGGAGGCGCCGGCGGTGAGTTGGTTCTCGGCGCTGAACAGGTAGGCGGCGACGTTCCCGCCCAGCCCGGCGACCAGGTAGAGCGTCAGGAACCGCAGCGGCCCGAGGCTGGCCTCCAGCGACCGGCCGAGCACCCACAGTGCCCACATGTTCAGCAGCAGGTGGACCACGCCGTAGTGCAGGAACATCGCGGTGACCAGGCGGTACCACTCGCCCTCGGCGATGCCGCCGACAGTGCCGTCCGGGAAGAGCGCGCCGCCGAGCACCGAGCCCCAGTCGGTCAGCGGCGTGCTGCCGCCCATCAGACCGCCGAAGCCGGAGCCGCCGACCGCCGCGTCCCCGCCCCGGTCGGAGGCGATGGAGAGCAGCATCATCAGCACGTTGAGCGCGATCAGCGCCTTGGTGACGTAGCCGTGGCGGCCGGCGGCACCGCCACCGAAGGCGGTACGCGCCGGCCGCACGCTACGACGTCCCTCCGCCACGCACTCCGGGCACTGGAACCCGACCGACGCCTCCCGCATGCAGTCCGGGCAGATCGGCCGGTCGCAGCGGGTGCAGCGGACGTAGGTCTCCCGGTCGGGGTGCCGGTAGCAGACCGGGGTGGTGGGTGGTGACTCGCTCACCACGCCAGCCCGCCGTCGCGGATCGCGCGGACCACCAACCGGTTCCGGCCCTCGGAGCGCTCAGTCATGTCGGCAAAGGTACCTCGCGGACCGCTCAGGCAGCGGTCCGCTCGATCTCGACCCGCTCGATGACGACGTCCTGCAGCGGCCGGTCGTTCGGACCGGTCGGGGTGTTGGCGATCGCGTCGACGACCTTCACGGACTGCTCGTCGGCCACCTTCCCGAAGATGGTGTGCCGGTTGTTCAGGTGCGGCGTCGGCGACACGGTGATGAAGAACTGCGAGCCGTTGGTGCCCGGCCCGGCGTTCGCCATCGCCAGCAGGTACGGCTGGTCGAAGCGCAGCTCCGGGTGAAACTCGTCACCGAACTTGTAGCCCGGGCCACCGCGCCCGGTGCCGGTCGGGTCGCCCATCTGGATCATGAAGCCGCTGATCACCCGGTGCGAGATCGTGCCGTCGTAGTACGGCCCGTTGCCCGGCTGACCCGTACGCGGGTCGATGTATTCGCGGTTGCCCTCCGCCAGCTCGACGAAGTTCTTCACGGTCTTCGGGGCGTGGTTCTGGAAGAGCTCCAGCCGGATCGGGCCAGCGTTGGTGTGCAAGGTGGCGTAGACAGCCTCGGCCACGGGTACTCCTCACTCGTTGGTCAGTTCCATGCGGATCCTCCCATGTGCCCGATCTGGCAGTGCGGAGGCATCCGAAGGTGGAGGATGACGAAGGAACAACTCCCAGGAGGTGGGACCGTGTTTGGAATCGGGCGGCGTAAGACCCAGGGGCAGCTGGCCAAGGTAGAGCTGAACCAGGGCCTCGGTCACCTGAGGCAGGCCGCGACGTACGCCGCGAGGGGTGCCGGCGCCACCGTCGCCCCGCGGGTCCAGGCGGCCCGGGGCGCCGTCGCGCCGACGGCCGTCATCGTGCGCGACCGCGCGTCCAGCGGCCTCGCGTCCACGGTCGCCGCGCTCGCGCCGCTGGCCCTGGCCGTCCGCAAGGCGCAGGCCGAGGCGGCGGGCAAGGCGGTCACCGGCAGGAAGGCCCTGGCAGCCAAGCAGGTCGCGGCCGGCAGGAAGGTCAAGGCGAAGAACATGAAGGCTTCCCGGAAGAAGAGCTCCCGGCGGGGCGGGTCCATGATGACCGGTCTGCTCGCGGCCGGCGCGGTGGCCGGGGTCGCCGCGGTGGCGATGCGGCGGCGCCGGGAGCAGCAGGAGTGGGCCGAGTACGACCCGACCCGCACCCTGGAGCCGATGCGCGACGAGGTGGAGACCATGGAGATCCGGACCCCGGTGACCGACGCCTCGACGGTGTCGAGCGGTTCGGGCGTGGCCGGCGGCCCGACCGGCGCCGGCAGCTCGGCGGTGGCCGGCGGCGACAGCGCCTCCACCACCACCCCCGGCAAGCAGCCGACGGTCCACGCGACGGACAAGGTCCCGTCGGTGGCCGAGGGCGCCAAGGACACCTCGGGCCGCCCGGCGGACGACCTGACCGAGGCGCTCGGCAAGGGCGGCGCCAAGAACGGCCGCCGCTGACACCCCTGTCGGTTCCGGAAAGCGCCGGCGAAGCGGCTCCCCGCCGCACCGCCGGCGCTTCCGCGCCCGGCGGGGCCACGGCGCCCGGTCCGCGCCCGGCGGCGGCTGCGCGTCAGGCCCGGACCGTCAGAGCCAGCCGTTGCGGCGGAACCAGCGGTAGAGGGCCAGCGAGATCGCGAGCATCAGGGCGAGCACGACCGGATAGCCGTACGTCATCCGCAGCTCGGGCATGACCTCGAAGTTCATCCCGTAGATGCCGGCGATGGCGGTCCACACGGCCGCGATGGCGGCCCACGCCGCGATCTTGCGCATGTCGTTGTTCTGGTCGACCGTGACCTGGGCCAGCCGCGCCTGGAGGATCGAGTTGAGCAGGTCGTCGTAGGAGTTGACCTGCTCGACGGTGCGGCTCAGGTGGTCCTGCACGTCGCGGAAGTAGCGGCGGATCTCCTTCGGCACGTCGCGGTTCATCTGCGCGGTGAGCGTCATCAGCGGGCGTTGCAACGGCATGACCGCCCGCTTGAACTCCACCAGTTCCCGCTTCATCTGGTAGATCCGCTGGATCCGGCCGGTGGACTGGCGGTCGAACACGTCGGCCTCCAGCGTGTCGAGGTCGTCCTCCAGCCGGTCGGCGACCTCCAGGTAGATGTCCACCACCCGGTCGGTGACCGCGTACGCCACCGCCCAGGGCCCCTGGAGCAGCAGGTCCTGCTTCGTCTCCAGGTCGGCGCGGACGGGGGCCAGCCGGCAGGCGTCCCCGTGCCGCACGCTGATCAGGAAGTTCGGGCCGATGAAGAGCATCACCTGGCCGGTCTCGACGACCTCGGAGTGCTCGGTCAGCTCGGCGTGCTCGCAGTACCGGGCGGTCCGCAGCACCAGGAAGCTGACCTCGCCGAACTGCTCCAGCTTGGGGCGCTGCTGCGCCTTCACCGCGTCCTCGACGGCCAGTTCGTGCAGCCCGTACGTGGCGGCGATGGCGGTCATCTCGGCCAGCTCCGGCTCGTGCAGACCGAGCCAGACGAAGCCGTGCTCC
Source organism: Micromonospora sp. NBC_01740 (assembly GCF_035920365.1). Lineage (NCBI taxonomy): Bacteria > Bacillati > Actinomycetota > Actinomycetes > Micromonosporales > Micromonosporaceae > Micromonospora > Micromonospora sp. NBC_01740. Next base: position 1,334,000 of record NZ_CP109150.1, read on the forward strand.
TCGCGGCGGGCCGCGGCGAGCGCCTCGGCGTACCGCCAGTCGCCGGGCTGCCGGCGGCCGTCCACGTAGAGGGCGCAGTCGACCACCGCGCTGCGCTGCGGGCCGGTCGGCGGGGACGCCTGCTGGGGGGTGTCGGAGTTGAGCCGGCGGGTCATCGCCCGCACCGGCGCCACCCAGTCCCGGGGCCTGAGCACCCGTCCGCCGTTCGACGCGGTCGTCCGCTCCCGGTCCGTCATCACGCCCCCTCCCCACGCGCTGCCGCCGGTGAACAGTACGCCGCCGTCGATGATCACCGCCGGTGACGATCGGCGGGAGGGTGGCGCCGGGTGGGCCGGGTCGCTTCAGGGGGGTGAGGGGACGACACGGCCCACCCGGCGCCCTTTGGGGGCGGGGGTTGTGCTGGTCGCGCCGCCCCACGTGCCGCCGGTCGGGCTGGCCCGGTCCCGTCGCCGGGCGCGGCGGGGGCCGGCACCGGGCGGTGAGTTCCGCTACACGTGGTGAGTGACGCTCGCAGCATTGTGGGCCGTCGGCCGCCCCGGCGGGAGTCCCGGGGCGGCCACGATCGTCCAACTGTCAGGAATCTGACAGAAATTCAGCTCCGTACGGCCGCCATGGCCTCCGCCAGGCGCCGCACGCCCTCGTCGATGCGGTCGGCGGTCACCGCCGAGTACGCCAGCCGCAGGGCGTGCCGCCCGCCGTCGACGACGAAGTCACTGCCCTTGACCACGGCGACCCCGCGCTCGGCGGCGGCCGGCGCGAGCCTGTCGACCTCGACGTCCTCGGGCAGCTCGACCCAGAGGAAGTAGCCGCCGTCCGGCTCCACGAACCGGGCCTCCGGGATGTGCCGGCGCAGGGACTCGGCCAGCACCCGGGCCCGCTCGCCGAGCGCGGCGCGCACGGTCTCGATGGAGCGCTCGATGTCGCCGGAGACGCAGAACTGGTGCACGATCGCCTCGGAGACCATGCCCGGCGAGATGTAGAGGCTGGTCGCCTTCTTCGCGATGTCGCCGATCAGGTCCGCCGGACCCACCAGGTAGCCGACCCGTACCCCCGGGCAGACCGTCTTGGTGAAGCTGGAGGCATGCACCACCACGTTGCGGGTGTCCAGCGAGAGCATCGACGGCAGCGCCTCGCCCCGGAACCGGATGTCGGCGTACGGGTCGTCCTCGAAGATCGTGAACTCGTACTCGGCAGCGAGGTCGAGCAGCTCCCGGCGCTTCTCCAGGCTCAGCGTCACGCCGGCCGGGTTCTGGTAGTTCGGGATGACGTGCGCCAGCCGGGGACGCACCCCGGACTCCAGCAGCTTGCGCAGCTCGGCGGTGTCGAGCCCGTCCGGCTGGATGGAGACGCCGTGCAGCTCGCTGCCCATCCGCTGGAGGTTGAGCAGCGTACGGTCGTACGTCGGACGCTCCACCACCACCGCGTCGCCGGGGCGGACCAGGTGGTCGAAGAGGAACGCGTCCGCCTGCAACGACCCGTTGGTGATCAGCACCTGGTCGGCGGAGACCCCGTGCTTCTCGGCGATCCACTTCCGCAGCGGGAGGTAGCCGACGGAGGTGCCGTACGCGGTCACCCCGGCGGGGTCGGCGTCGAACGCGCGGACGGCGGCGGCCTTGAGCCCCTCGACATCGACGATGTCCAGCGAGGGAGCGCCACGGGCGAAGGAGATCAGCTGCTCGGCGGTCATGGCTGTTCAGCGTACGGAAGGCAACGGGGTGCGCGCGGAAGGCACGGCGATGTCCGCATCCTGAGCCACCGGGACGGGTGACCGGCGTCGACCGGTCGGCGACAGGTCAGACCGGAAGGCCGAGCGGGTCGTGCTGCGCTTCCCGGGAGAGCCCGTCAACGTGCAGGCCGAGCGCCGCGATGAGCTGCCCCCAGTCGAAGTAGGACCGCCAGGCCGCGATCCGTCCGCGCCGGACCCGGACGACGTCGACCACGTCCCAGCTCACCAGCCGGCCGGTCGGCGCGACGGTGCCGAACGGGGTGTGCAGCACCCCCGTGTGGGTGCCGGTCAGCCGCTGCTCGACGGCAGCGCCGCCGGCCGTCTGCACCGACCCGAGCGGGTCGACGAACAGGTCCGGGAAAGCCCCGGTCCAGGTGCGCAGCAGGGCGGGCAACTCGATCGGACGCACCGTGACACCGGGCATCGAGTAGAAGGCGTCGGCCGCGTAGAGGTCCGGCAGCCGGGCCACGTCCCGCCGCAGGAGCATCGCGTACTGCTGCTCGACCAGCCGATCCGCGCCACGCATGAGGACCTCCGTCGCGGGTCACGGCCCGTCCGTGCCCGCACGGAATCCTTACCCGTCGATCGGCCCGCCACACCATCGCGCGTGCCGGCGTTCCGGCCGGCCCGGCCATCGGGGCCGCCCACGCACCGGCGACGAGGCCGGGCGTCGCCGGAGGGGGCCACCGCTCGCTACTGTCGTGGCGTGTCCACCGAGCCTCTACGCTGCGCCGGCGCGCTGATCGTCGACGACGACGGTCGACTCTTCGTCCAGCGACGGTCTCCCCACCGGCGCATCTTTCCCAACTGCTGGGACATCGTCGGCGGCCATCTGGAACCGGGCGAGGACTGGATGGACGCGCTGCGCCGGGAGGTGACCGAGGAGACCGGCTGGACGGTGTCGCACGTGCTCGGCCACGTCGGGGAGTACCGCTACGTCGCCGACGACGGCCTGGCCCGCGTCGAGCGCGACTGGCTGGTCCGGGTCGACGGCGACCTGGCCCGGCCGACGCTGGAGGCGGGCAAGCACACCGAGTTCCGGTGGCTCGCCGCCGACGAGCTGGACCTGCTCGACGAGCACCGCGACGTCAACGACGGCCTCATCCGCCGGATCGCGGCCGAAGGCTTCGCCGCCCTGCGTTCGATCGGTCTGTGAACGACACCGTCGAGCTGGCGCCGCACCGGTTCGCCGGCCTGGTCGCCCCGGCGATCGACCGGGCGTTCGTCGCCGGCATCCTCGCCGGCCGCGACGGCGGCGGCGCCGAGCTGAGCCAGCGGTACGGCGGGCCGGCGGCCACCGGCTTCCTGCTGGAGTTCCGCACCCGCCTCGCGGCGCCGGGCGGGACGGTCGACGAGGCCGGCTTCGCCGCGGTCACCCGCTACCGGGACCCGGTCGAGTGCCGGCGGGCCCTGGACAAGCAGGTCGCGTACGGGATGATCCACCGCAGCCCCGAGGGTGGGCTCACCGCCACCGAGCGCGGGCTGGCCTTCCTCGCCGAGATCTGGCAGGTGCACGCGGAGGTCACCGAGGAGCTCTGGGCGGGGCACGAGGAGCGGGTGCTGCGGCTGGTCGAGGCGTTCGGCCGGGTACTCACGTGCGCGCTGGTGCTGGCCGACGAGGAGGGCGCCGACGCGGGCGCCGCGTTCGCCGCGACGGCGCCGCCCTACGAGCCGGACGGCACCACGACCGGCGTGCTGCTGCTGAACCGGCTCGGCACGATGCGCTACCACCGGGCCGACGCGCACGCCGCCGCGTGGACGGCCGCCGGGCACAGCGCGGCGAGCGCCGCCGCCCTGCCGCCCGGCCCCGAGCAGCTCGCCATCGAGCTGGAGACCGACCGGCGGGCCGCCGCCCCGTACGCCGTGCTGACCGCCGAGGAGCGGCTGGCGGTGCTGGCCGACCTGGCGGCGCTGCCCGGCTGACCCGGTTGGCCGCAGGGGTGCCGCCGCGCGGGGCTATCCTCCAGCGGTGACCGGGAGTCGTACGAGGGAGGACGCCTCAATGATCGGGATGGTGCTCGCAGCCGGGGCGGGGCGCCGGCTGCGCCCGTACACCGACACCCTGCCCAAGGCGTTGGTGCCGGTGGACGGCGACACCACCATCCTGGACATCGCGCTGCGCAACCTGGCCGAGGTGGGGCTCACCGACATCGTGATCGTGGTCGGCTACGCCGCCGACGCGGTCGTCTCCCGCCAGGCCGACCTGGAGAAGCGGTACGGCGTCACGCTCACCCTCGTGCACAACGACAAGGCCGAGGAGTGGAACAACGCGTACTCCCTCTGGCTGGCCCGGGAGCACTTCGCCCGGGGAGTGCTGCTGGTCAACGGCGACACCGTGCACCCGGTGAGCGTGGAGAAGACCCTGCTGGCCGAGCGCGGCCCGGGCATCCTGCTCGCCGTCGACACCATCAAGCCGCTGGCCGAGGAGGAGATGAAGACCACCTTCGACGCCGCCGGCCAGCTCACCCGGATTACCAAGATCATGGACCCGGGCGAGGCGTACGGGGAGTACATCGGCGCGACGCTGATCGAGCCGCAGGTGGCCGACGCCCTCGCCGACGCGCTGGAGGCGACGTGGCGACGTGACCCGAACCTCTACTACGAGGACGGCTACCAGGAGTTCGCCGACCGGGGTGGCGAGGTGCGGGCGGCGCCGATCGGCGACGTCTCCTGGGTCGAGGTCGACAACCACGCCGACCTGGCCCGGGCGCGGGAGATCGCGTGCCACTACTAGCCCGTACGGTCAACACCCCGCTGGTGATCGAGGTCCGGCGGGGTGCGGTGGCCGACCTCGGGCCGCTGCTGGCCGACCGGCGGATCTCGGCCGGCGGGGACGTGGCCGTCGTGGTCGGCCCCGGGCAGGGTGAACGGATCGTCGAGCTGTGCCGGCCGTCGCTCGGCGCGGCCGACGTCTTCACCGTCGCCGGCGGCACCATCGACGCGGCGAACGACCTCGGTGACCGGCTGCGCCGCCGCCACTACGACGCCGTGGTGGGCATCGGCGGCGGCAAGACCATCGACACCGCCAAGTACGCCGCCACCCGCTACGGGATCCCGATGGTGACGGTGGCGACGAGCCTGGCGAACGACGGCATCGCCTCCCCCACCGCCTCGCTCGACCACGAGGGCGGCAAGGGCTCCTACGGGGTGCACATCCCGATCGCGGTCATCGTCGACCTCGACTTCGTGGAGAACGGCCCGGACCGGCAGACCCAGGCCGGCATCGGCGACGCGGTGAGCAACCTGAACGCCTGCGCCGACTGGGAGCTGGCCCACGAGGTACGCGGCGAGCCCATCGACGGGCTCGCGGTGACTTTGGCCAGGACGGGCGCCGAGGCGCTGCTCAACCATCCCGGCAAGATCACCGACGACGCCTTCCTCACCACGCTGGCCGAGGCGCTGATCATGGGCGGCATCGCCAGCTCGGTGTGCGGGTCGACGCGCCCCGCCAGCGGCGGCGACCACGAGATCTCCCACGCGATCGACCGGCTGCACCCCGGCACCGCCGCCCACGGCGAGCAGGTGGGGCTCGGCGCCCTCTTCTGCACGTTCCTGCGCGGCGACACCGACCGGTTCGGCCGGCTCGCCCACTGCCTGCACCGGCACGGCCTCGCCACCACGCCTGGCGACCTGGGCCTGACCGACGAGCAGTTCGTCGATGCCGTGCAGTTCGCGCCCCGGACCCGACCGGACCGCTACACGATCCTCGAACACCTGGCGATGTCGCCTACCGAGACGCGGGAGCGACTGGCAGACTACGCCGGTGCAATCCGCGACCACCTTGGCTGAGCCCCGTCCCACCGTCGCCGACTTCCACCGGGTGAACCGGGGCGGCGGCCTGTTCAGCGAATCGATCAGCCAGTGGCTGGGCGCGGTCTTCGCGCTCGTCGCCCAGCGCCTCGGGCTGCGCCCGACCGCGCTGACCATCGCCAACCTGGTGCTCGGCCTGGCCACCTCGATCACCGTGGTCGCGCTCGCCGGGCGGGTCGCCGCCGGCGACGTGCCGGCCTGGGCGGTCGGCCTACTCGCGCTGGTCGGCTGGCAGGTGGCGTACTGCCTGGACTGCGCCGACGGTCAGCTCGCCCGGGTGACGGGGCAGGGCAGCGCGGCGGGCGCCCGCGTCGACGTGCTCTGCGACGTGGCCGCCCAGATCGCCCTGGTCGCCGCCCTGTCGGCGACGGCCGTGGCGCAGGAGCCGTCGACGCCGAGCTGGCTGGTCGCGGTCTTCGCCGGCACCTGGATGGTCAACCTGGTGACCTCCGTGATGCAGGCCGGCCCGAACGCCGCCAGCATGGTCACCTCGACCTCGCTGCCCGTACGCCTGGTGAAGCTGGTCCGCGACTACGGTGCGGTCATCTTCGCCGCCGGCCTGGTGCTGGCCTTCGCCCCCGCCCTCGTCCTCTGGGTGATGGTCGCGTTCACGATCGTCAACGGCGGTTTCCTGCTGGCCAGCATCGCCTTCTCCGCCCGCGCCTCCCTCCGCTAGCGCCTAGCCGTCACGATCCGCCAAGGCGTCTCCGGCCAGCCGAGGGTCCGCACGCGGCACGCTGTCGAGCCGATGTCGTAGCCGCTCCATCACCCTCGTGCTGATCACCGGCACGTTGGCCGCGCCGTCCTCCGGCCAACGGGAGATCTTGGTACGCAATGGCCCTTATAGGGGCCGCTAGCTACCAAGATCTCCGGAGGTCCTAAGGATTGGGACGGGGCTCCCGGAGGGCAGGAGCGGCTTCTGGTCAGGCCCCGAACCCCGCAGCAGCACGGCGATCGCTCTGCCCGCGGGCGTCGGTCAGTGGCGGCGGGCGACGCCCGCGTACACGTCAAGGAGGCGCTTGGTGACCACGTCGGGGTGGAACGTGCGCTCGTAGCGGGCGCGCGCCGCCGGGGCCAGCGTCGCGGCCCCCGCCCGGGCCACCGGCAGGGCGGCGGCCATGGCGGCCGGCTCCGGGGGGACCACCCAGCCCGCCTCGCCCGCCTGCACGCCGGCGGGCAGCGCGACGCGGCCCTCTCCCGGCACGGCCGTGGCGACGGCGGCCGGGCCGGTGCCGGCCGGCTCCCGGGGCGCGTCGGCGCCGACGAGGTACGGGATGCCGCCGAGCGCGGTGCCGAGCACCGGGCGGCCGGCGGCGAACGCCTCGATGATCACGGTGGGCAGCACGTCGTGCCAGGTGGAGGCCGCGATGATCACCGCGCTGGCCTCGACCGCGGCGCGCACCCCGGCGCGGTCCAGCGGCCCGAGGTAGGTCACGTCGGCGCGCTCGGCGGCGGCAGCCTCGGCCAGCGGGCGCAGCTCGCCGTCGCCCGCGATGCGCAGCGGGCCGAGCGCCCCGTCCGGGTGCCGCCGCCAGGCGTCCAGCAGCAGGTCCAGCCCCTTCTCTGGGGAGAGCCGGGCCATGTAGAGGAAGCCGTCGCCGAGCGGCGCGGGCGTTCCCGGGTCGGGGATGCCGTTCGGCTTCACCACGATCCGCTCGGCGGGGATGCCGTAGTCGCGCAGGTGGTCGGCGACCGCCGAGGTGAGCGCGACGAAGCGGTCGACCGAGCGCCAGGTGCCCCGGTGCACAGCCAGCGTGGTCGCCATCAGGGCGCTCTGCGCCCGCGAGCCCCGGTAGCAGCGGTGCACGATCGCCGGCACCCCCAGGGCCCGGCCCCGGCAGTCCTGGCAGATCATCCCGTCCCGGAAGTAGAGCCCCGAGGAGCAGACCTGGCGGTAGTTGTGCACCGTCTGCACCACCGGCACGCCGTGCCGGTGCGCGGTCCGCACGATCCAGGGCGAGATCAGGGGGTACGGGTTGTGCAGGTGCAGCACGTCTGGCCGGTGCTCCGTGATGAGCCGGCTCAGGTCCTCCTGCGCGCGGGGCGCCCAGATCGGCGAGATCGGCAGCAGCGCCTTGGCCGACTTCGACATCGTCGGGATCTCGTCCGAGCTGCGGATGAACGGCAGCACCTCCACCCCGGCTGCGGTGAGCTGGGCGATCTCCGCGTCGACGATCGTGTTCTCACCGGAGGGCTGAGCCTCCCGGTACCGGTTGTGCGCCACCACGATTCTCACGGGAAAGAAGGCTACCGTTGGCTGGTGCCCGAACTACCGGAGGTTGAGGCGCTCACGGACTACCTGCGTGAGCGCGCGGTGGGGCGGCGGGTCGACCGGTTGGAGGTCGCCGCGATCAGCGCCCTGAAGACGTACGACCCGGCGCCGACCGCCGCCGCCGGGCGGACCGTGACGGACGCCCGCCGGCACGGCAAGTTCCTCGACGTGGTGCTCGACGGCGACCTGCACCTGGTGGTCCACCTGGCCCGGGCGGGCTGGCTGCACTACCGGGAGGCGTTTCCGTCCGCCGCCCCGCTGCGCCCCGGCAAGGGCCCGATCGCGCTGCGGGTACGCCTCGACGACGGTTCCGGCTTCGACCTGACCGAGGCCGGCACCCAGAAGAGCCTCGCCGTCTACCTGGTCACCGACCCGCAGGCGGTGCCCGGGGTGGCCCGGCTCGGCCCCGACGCGTTCGCCGCCGACCTGGCCACCTTCACCGAGCGGATGCGCAGCCGCAAGGGCCAGGTCAAGGGGGTGCTCACCGACCAGACGGTGCTGGCCGGCGTCGGCAACGCGTACTCCGACGAGATCCTGCACGCGGCGAAGCTGTCCCCGTTCGCGATCACCAGCCGGCTGACCGACGACCAGTTGGCGACCCTGCACGGGGCGACGCGGGAGGTGCTCGGCGACGCGGTGCGCCGGTCGGTCGGGCAGAAGGCGGCCGAGCTGAAGGGCGAGAAGCGCTCGGGGCTGAAGGTGCACGCCCGGACGGGGCAGCCCTGCCCGGTCTGCGGGGACACCGTCCGCGAGGTCTCGTTCGCCGATTCCAGCCTCCAGTACTGCGCGACCTGCCAGACCGGCGGGAAGCCGCTCGCTGACCGCCGGTTGTCGCGGCTCGTACGGTGAGTGACGACACTGCCGACTACGGAACGGAATCGGCCATCCCGCGCCGAAGGTCTGAGTTGCGGCTCTACCGGGCCCGTCATCCATCGGTATAGTGGCTCGGTCCCCGGCTTCTGAAATGGCGCGGAGCCGGCCAGACGCCCGGCGGCACCACACCCGGCGCGTTGTCCCTCGGGTCAGCGCACGGGTCGGTGCCCGCGTGGGAGACTGGGACGGTGGGCGACCGGGCCCTCACGGTGAGTGAGCGGCTCGTGTCATGCGGGAGGACATGGGTGAGGTGACGACAAGCCTCCAGCGCCCGGTAACCAACACAGGCCGGAGCAAACTCGTGCGGCACGTCGACAGCTTCGAGATCCAGCCGCCGGCACCGCCGTCCCACAACGGCGTACCCCGGTCCGCGTGGGCTCGGGCCCGCCGTCGCGTGTCCCGCTGGCACCGCCCCTACATCACGCTCCTGCTGCTGCTCGACTTCGCAGCCGCCGCGGTCGCCAGCCTGATCGCCATCGAGACGTTCGACCAGTCGCGGGCGGGCTTCTACAACGCCGAGCAGGACCCGACGTGGTTCCACACGGTGGCGTTCGGGCTCCTGCCGCTCGGCTGGCTCGTCAGCCTCTGGGCCAACCGGGCCTACGACCGGCGCTACCTCGGGCTGGGCCCCGACGAGTACAAGCGGGTGATCCGGGCCGGAGTCGCCGTCGCCGCGACGGTGTCCTTCCTCGCCTTCGCCACCAAGACCGACCTGTCCCGCTACACGGTCGGCACCGCCCTGCTCGCGGCGCTGCTGCTGATCCTGCTGAACCGGATGCTCTGCCGCTTCGTGCTGCACGTGGTCCGGCGCAACATCAGCCAGGCGGGCCACCGGATGGTGCTGATCGGCACCCTGCCGGAGTGCCTGGAGGTCTACACGGCGGTCACCCGCAACCCGGCCGCCGGGCTGATGCCGGTCGCCATCCACATCACCGACGGCTACGCGGCGGCCAAGGGCATCGAGACCCCGGTCCCCGTGTACGCGGGCCGCGACGTCCTCGCCCTCGTCCGGGAGGTCGGCGGCGACACGATCGCGGTCTGCGGCTCGGCGAGCTCCGAGCCGGGCGAGCTGCGCCGGCTGGCCTGGCAGTTGGAGGGCTCGGGCGTCGACCTGGTCGTCGCCCCGCAGCTGACCGACATCGCCGGCCCCCGGGTGCACATCCGGCCGATCGAGGGCCTGCCGCTGCTGCACGTCGAGGAGCCGACCCTCTCCGGGCCGGCGCTGCTGGCCAAGAACCTGATGGACCGGGTGGCCGCCGGGTTCGGCCTGCTGCTGCTGGCCCCGGTCTTCCTGTTCATCGCGGTCGCGATCCGGATCTCCGACCCGGGCCCGGTCTTCTTCCGCCAGCCCCGGGTGGGCCACGAGGGCCGCACCTTCCGGGTCTGGAAGTTCCGCACCATGTACGTGAACGCGGAGGACCGGCTGGCCAGCCTGGTCGACCGGAACGAGACCGACGGCATGCTGTTCAAGATGAAGGAGGATCCCCGGGTCTTCCCGGTGGGCCGCTTCCTGCGCGCCTCCTCGCTGGACGAGCTGCCGCAGTTGATCAACGTGTTGAAGGGCGAGATGTCGCTGGTCGGGCCGCGCCCGCTGCCCGCCGACGACGGCGACTTCCTCGGCGACGTGCGCCGCCGCCTGCTGGTCCGGCCGGGCATGACGGGGCTGTGGCAGGTCTCCGGCCGCTCCGACCTGTCCTGGGACGAGGCGGTCCGGCTCGACCTCTACTACGTCGACAACTGGTCGCTGGCGTACGACCTGAGCATCCTGTGGCGCACCGTCGGGGTGGTGCTCGCCCGCAAGGGCGCGTACTGACCCTTGGCGTACGGGCCGGCAGGGGCCAGGATCGCTGCGTGGGTGGCAACCTCTCGGGCGTCTTCGGCGTCGTCTCGCTGCTCGCCGCGCTGGGTGCGGCCCTGTTCGCGGTGGTCCGGCTGCGCGCGCGGCGGGGCATCGCCACGGCCACCCAGCGAGCCACGTACGAGGTGCTGCACACCGCCGGGTTGGCCGCCGAGCAGCTGCGCGCGGGACTGAGCGCCGCGAACGCGGCGAAGGCCGTACGCCATCTGCGGGCGCTGGTGGGTGCGGCCGGGCTGGCGCTGACGGACCGGGAGAGCCTGCTCGCCCTCGACGGGCGGGGCGGGCACCACCACGCGCAACTGGTCGCGGCGGCCCGGCGGGCGGTGGCGACGGGCCGCTCGACCGTCCTCGGCGAGCCGGAGCTGCACTGCGACCGGGTCGACTGCCCGGTACGCGGCGCGGTGGTCGCCCCGCTGACCGGCGCGGACGGGCGCAGGGTCGGGGTGCTGGTCGCGGTCGCCGACGGCCAGCCGGAGCCGGGCCTGGTGCAGGCCACCCTGGAGACGGCACACTGGGCCGGCAACCAGCTCGCCCTGGCCGAGCTGGACTCCTCGCGGGAGCGGCTGGCCCGCGCCGAGGTACGCGCCCTGCGCGCGCAGATCAGCCCGCACTTCATCTACAACGCGCTGACCGCGATCGGCTCGTTCGTCCGCACCGACCCGGACCGGGCCCGGGAGCTGATCCTGGAGTTCGCCGAGTTCACGCGGTACTCGTTCCGGGCGCACGGCGAGTTCACCACGCTGGCCGAGGAGCTGCGCTCGATCGACCGCTACCTGACCATCGAGCGGGCCCGGTTCGGCGACCGGCTCCAGGTGCGCCTCCAGATCGCCCCGGAGGTGCTGCCCGTGACGCTGCCCTTCCTCTGCCTGCAACCGCTGGTGGAGAACGCCGTCCGGCACGGGTTGTCCCGCAAGCCGGGCACGGGCATGGTGAGCATCGAGGCCCGGGACGCGGGCACCGAGTGCCACATCACCGTGGAGGACGACGGAGTGGGGATGGATCCGAGCACGCTGACCGCCGGCATCGCCGAGCTGGCCGGCGCCGCCGGGGACCCGGGCGACGCCGCGCTGGCCGGCGTGGGGGACGACCCGGGCCAGCACGTCGGGCTCTCCAACGTCGACGAGCGGCTCCGGTCGGTCTTCGGGGACGGCTTCGGCCTCGTCGTCGAGACGGGCCTCGGCTCGGGCACGAAGGTGAGCATGCGGGTGCCGAAGTTCCATCCCGGCGTACGGGCCGGCTCGTGATCGAGCGGGCCGCGGAGGTGGGGGCGGCCGGGTTCCTGCGGGTGCTGGCGGTCGACGACGAGCCGCCGGCGCTGGACGAGTTGGCGTACCACCTGCGGGCCGACCCCCGGGTGGCCCGGCTGCACACGGCGGGGGACGCGACGGAGGCGCTGCGGGTGCTCCGCGACGGCGACGTGGACGTGGTCTTCCTCGACATCCGGATGCCCGGGCTGGACGGCATGGAGCTGGCCCGGGTGCTGCGCCGCTTCGCCCGGCCACCGGCGATCGTCTTCGTCACCGCGTACGACGACGGGGCGGTGGACGCGTTCGACCTGGGCGCCACCGACTACGTCCGCAAGCCCGTACGCGCCGAGCGGCTCGCCGAGTCGCTGCGCCGGGTGATCGGCGCGCGGGTGGTGCCGTCGCACCCGGCGGCGCTGGCCCGGGCGGAGGAGGACCCGACCATCCCCATCGAGCTGGCCGGTACGACGCGGATGCTGCCCCGCTCGGCGGTGCGCTGGGTGGAGGCGCAGGGCGACTACGCCCGCCTGCACACCGCCGACGGCTCGCACCTGGTCCGGGTGTCGCTGGCGACCCTCGCGGAGCGCTGGGCGGACGCCGGGTTCGTCCGCATCCACCGGTCCTACCTGGTGCAGCTCAAGCTGATCGCGGAGCTGCGGCTGGTCAACTCCGGCTACGTCGTGGTGGTCGACTCGGCGGAGCTGCCGGTCAGCCGCCGGCACACCCGCGAGCTGAAGGACAAGCTGGTCCGCGCGGCGAAGCAGGACTGGAACCGCTGACCCCGATCTTCATCGCGGGTCGGGAATAGGCGCGCTTCGGCGTACGCTGTACGGTACTCCGTACGACAATTGGAGGCCGCCTTGTTCGACGCCGCGACCGAATTCGACCGCCAGCTCGACCGGCTGGTGGAGCTGGGCTATCCGGCCCTGGCCGAGCTGACCGAGGACGCCTTCCGTGACCTGGTCGCGCCGCTGCGCGCGGCGGCCGTCGCCGGGGCGGCCGACCTGCCCGCCCCGACCGAGGGGCGGGTGCCCTTCCTTCTGGTGGTCACCCGCGACCTGGTGCCGGTGGAGGAGCGCGTCGCGCTGACCACCCTCGCCGGCAAGCGGAAGCCGGGGATCGTCGACCGGCACTACGCCGAGGGCGACCTGCCGAAGTTCGACCCGATCAAGGAGCTGGAGGTGCCGGCCGGGCCGGCGTACCTGCTCTTCGACGTCGACCGGGGCGAGGAGACGCTGAATCTCGCGCCCGCCGTCGCCATGGAGGTGATCACCGGCCAGGACCGGCTGCCGCTCACCATCGACGAGGGGCTCGCCTTCGTCACCCTGTACCCGGAGGCGCTGGCGAAGAACAAGTGCTTCTCGCTGGTCGGCTCCCGCTGCGGCGACAAGCGGGTGCCGGCGCTCTGGATCAGCCAGGGCGCGCCGAAGCTCGGCTGGTGCTGGTACGGCAACCCGCACACCTGGCTCGGCTCCGCCTCCGCCCGCCCGGAGCGCGTCGGCCTGGAGCACGTCGACACGAAGTGAGTGCCGCGCGGTGGGGTGACCGACCACCGGCTGCCCCGCCGCGCCCGCCACGAGTTATCCACAGGCGTGACCCGTTCTCCACAGGTTGTCCACAGCCCGGTGTGGACGGCTTCGCCCGAGCCGGCCCGGGCGGGCGTGACGCCGACGACTGCCCTTGACATTCGCGGCGATCGGGCGAGACTGCCGGGGTGGCCGCTGCCGACGATCCCGTCCCCGCGCCCCGGCAGGGCGGGTCTGGGACGCCCGAGCACGCGAGCCGGACGCCCGGGCACGCGGGCCGGCCCGGGGTGCCGGGGCGGCCCACGCCACCCCAGCCCCGGACCCGGATCGTGCTGGCCGAGGTGTCCCGCCGCGAGGACCGGGCGGAACGCACCCGCGCCGAGCTGGCCCAGCAGACCCGGGTCGGCGACGCGCTCGTACGGGGGCTGGTCCGGGCCCAGTTCGCGCTGGCCCTGCGGCTCTCCCTGGTGGTGGCGATCGGGCTCGGCGGGCTGCCGTGGCTCTTCGCCGTCGCGCCCGCCGTCGGCCGGGTCACCGTGCTCGGCGTCAACCTGCCCTGGCTGCTGCTCGGGGTGGCGTCGTTCCCGTTCCTGATCGCCGTCGGCTGGGCGTACGTGCGGTTGGCCGAGCGCAACGAGCAGGACTTCACCGACCTGGTCCAGCGGCCGGAGCGCTGAGGTGGGCAACGGCTTCGTCGTACCGGCGATCGTGGCGGTCACCCTGGTCACCGTCGGCATCGGCTTCTACGGGCTGCGGCTGGCGCGGACCACCTCCGACTTCCTGGTCGCCTCGCGGGCGATCAGCCCCACCTGGAACGCCGCCGCCATCGGCGGGGAGTACCTGTCGGCGGCGAGCTTCCTCGGGGTCGCCGGGCTGATCCTCAAGTACGGCGTCGACGTGCTCTGGTATCCCGTCGGCTTCGCCGCCGGCTACCTCGCCCTGCTGCTCTTCGTGGCCGCGCCGCTGCGCCGCTCCGGTGCGTTCACCCTGCCGGACTTCTGCGAGCTGCGGCTCGGGTCGCGTCGGCTGCGCACCCTCGCCACCGTCTTCGTGATCTTCATCGGCTGGCTCTACCTGGTGCCGCAGCTCCAGGGGGCGGGGCTGACGCTGGCCACGGTGACCGGCTCGCCGTACCCGTTGGGGGCCCTGCTGGTGGCCGTGGTGGTCACCGCGAACGTCGCGCTCGGCGGCATGCGCGCGATCACCTTCGTGCAGGCCTTCCAGTACTGGCTGAAGCTGACCGCGCTGGCCGTACCGGCGATCTTCCTGGCGTTGCAGTGGCAGGCCGACGCCCGCCCGGCGGTGACCCCGCCCGACGGGCCGACGTTCCGGACCGCCACCACCGTCGTGGTCGAGCACCGCGCGACCCTCACCCACCCCGACGGCCGGATCCAGGAGGTACGCCCCGGCGACGAGCTCTCCTTCGCCGCCGGCGACCCGGTGCCGGAGGTGTCCGGGGTCGCCACCGACGCCGCCGACTGGCTGCTGCCCAGCGCCGCCGGGGACGACGACCGAGGGCTGTTCGCCACGTACTCGCTGATCCTGGCCACGTTCCTCGGCACGATGGGCCTGCCGCACGTGCTGGTCCGCTTCTACACCAACCCCGACGGCGCCGCCGCCCGCCGCACCACGCTGGTGGTGCTCGCCCTGGTCGGGGCGTTCTACCTGCTGCCCACCATCTACGGGGTGCTCGGCCGGATCTACACCCCGCAACTGCTGCTCAGCGGGCAGACCGACGCGGTGGTGGTGCTGCTGCCCGGCGCGGCGCTCGGCGACGGCACCGCCGGCCGGCTGCTCGCCGCGCTGGTCGCGGCCGGCGCGTTCGCGGCCTTCCTCTCCACCTCGTCGGGGCTGCTCACCAGCGTCGCCGGGGTGATCTCCACGGACGTGCTGGGGCGCGGCTCGGTACGCGGCTTCCGGCTCGCCACGGTGATCGCCGGGGCCGTGCCGACGGTGCTCGCGCTCAACCTCGCCGGGCTGGACGTGTCCCAGGTCGTCG
Source organism: Micromonospora sp. NBC_01740 (assembly GCF_035920365.1). Lineage (NCBI taxonomy): Bacteria > Bacillati > Actinomycetota > Actinomycetes > Micromonosporales > Micromonosporaceae > Micromonospora > Micromonospora sp. NBC_01740. The sequence goes on from NZ_CP109150.1 coordinate 1,349,308, forward strand.
GGCTGGCCTTCGCGGTCGCCGCGTCCAGCTTCTGCCCCCTGCTGGTGCTCGGCATCTGGTGGCGCGGGCTGACCGACCTCGGCGCCGCCGCCGGGATCCTGGTCGGCGGCGGCGCGGCGGTCGGGGCGGTGCTGGTCACGGTGCTCGGCCCGCCGCTGTCCGGCTGGCCGGCCACGCTCACCGCCCAGCCGGCCGCCTGGACGGTGCCGCTCGCCTTCACCGTGATGGTGGCGGTCTCGATGGCGACCCGCCGCCGGGCGCCGGCTGACATCGGCGCCACCATGCTCCGCCTGCACGCCCCGGAGGCGCTACGGCTGTAAGGAAGGGCCCCTGTCAACGCCTGCGGTAGCGGGAGGGGCCCTTCCTGACAGGCGGGCCGGACGTTCCAGCGGCGCCGACGGGTACGACTCGGGGATGACCGGGGATCATCCTGCGGCCGGAGCAGCCGCTGGTCGCGGCCGGATACGGTCGACACATGACTGCTGAGCACCCGGCGCTCTCCCTGCGTGGCCTGGCGAAACACTTCGACGGCAAGGTCGCCGTCGCCGGTGTCGACCTCGACGTGCCGGCCGGCTCCTTCTACGGACTGCTCGGCCCGAACGGCGCGGGGAAGACCACCACCCTGTCGATGGCGGTCGGGCTGCTCCGACCGGACGCCGGCGACGCCCGGGTGCTCGGTCACGACGTCTGGGCCGACCCGGTGCAGGCGAAGCAGCTGCTCGGCGTGATGCCCGACGGCGTACGGCTCTTCGACCGGCTCAGCGGCGCGGAGCTGCTCGCGTACCACGGCCTGCTGCGGGGGATGGACCCGGCGGTGGTCGACCAGCGGGCGGCGGAGCTGCTGGACGTGCTCGCGCTCGGCGACGCCGGCCGGACCCTGGTGGTCGACTACTCGGCGGGCATGAAGAAGAAGATCGGGCTGGCCTGTGCGTTGCTGCACGGGCCCCGGCTGCTGGTGCTGGACGAGCCCTTCGAGGCGGTCGACCCGGTGTCGGCCGCGCTGATCCGGGACATCCTGCACCGCTACGTGACCGGGGGCGGCACCGTCGTCTTCTCCAGCCACGTGATGGAGGTCGTCGAGCGGCTCTGCTCGCACGTGGCGATCCTGGCGGCGGGCACCATCAAGCGGGTCGGTCCCATCGACGAGGTGCGCGGCGGCCGCTCGCTGGAGCAGGTCTTCGTCGAGGTGGTCGGCGGCCGTACGGCGACCGGCGAGGAGTTGGCGTGGCTGTCGCGGTGACCGAACCGACCGTCTCCGCCCAGCCCGTCCGGAAGGTCTCCGCCCGGCACTTCGTCCGGCTCAAGCTGCGGGTGATGGGCAACAACTTCCGGGGTCAGGGCTGGCGGGTCGCCCTCTTCGTGGGCGGCGCGGTGGCCGGGCTCTGGTTCGCCGGCACCGGCTTCTTCCTCTTCGCCGCGCCCGGCCTGGCCGACGAGAGCCGCTGGGCGCTGATGGTGGCCGCCTTCGGCGGTGGCCTGACGGTGCTCGGCTGGCTGCTGTTGCCGCTGGTCTTCTTCGGGGTGGACGAGACGCTGGACCCGGCGAGGTTCGCGCTGCTGCCGCTGCCCCGCCGCACGCTCGTCACCGGGCTCTTCGCCGCCGCCTTCGTCAGCGTCCCCACGATCTCGGTGCTGCTGGCCCTGTGCGGGCTGGTGGTCACCGCCGGAGCGCTGGGCGGCTGGTCGGCCGCCGCGGTCGCCCTCGTCGGGGTGGTCGGCGGGCTGCTGCTCTGCGTCGCCGCGGCTCGCGCGGTGACCAGCGCCTTCGCCACCGCGCTGCGGTCCCGCCGGGTCCGCGACCTCGCCGCCGTGCTGCTCGCCGTACTCGCCGCGCTGCTCGGGCCGTTGCAGCTCCTGGGCATCGCCGCCCTCTCCGACGCCGACTGGGACCGCCTCCAGGGGGTGGCAGAGGTGGTCGCCTGGACCCCGTTCGGCGCTCCCTGGACGGCCGGCATCGACGTGGCCGAGGGCCGCCCCTGGGCCGCGCCGGTGAAGCTGCTGATCACGGCGGCGACGATCGTCGCGCTGCTGGCCTGGTGGTCCCGCTCGCTCGAGTCCGCGATGGTGGGCACGGCCAGTGCCGGGCCGGCCCGCCCCCAGCGCGGCGCGACCGGTGGAGCGGTCGCCCAGCTCTTCCCGAGGGCCGTCGGCTGGGCCCGGCGGGACCGGTTCGGCGCTCTCGTCGCCCGGGAGGCCCGCTACTGGTGGCGGGACGCCCGACGCCGGGCCAACCTGATCACCGTCGCGGTCGTCGGTCTCTTCGTGCCGGTCATGGTCAACCTGGGCGGCTCGGGCTTCACGATCGACGGCGCGGAGGGGTTCACGGCCAGCTCCGACCCGTCCCCGGTGCTGTCCAGCCTGTCGATGCTCTTCGTCGGGCTGCTCGCCGCCGTCACCCTGGCCAACCAGTTCGGCTTCGACGGCAGCGCGTACGCGGCGAACGTGGTCGCGGGCGTCTCCGGCCAGCAGGAGCTGCGCGCCCGGATGGCCGCGTTCTCGCTCTATGTCCTGCCGATGCTGGCGGTGATCTCCGTGGTCGTCGCGGTGGTCATCGGCGAGCCCGGCTGGATCGGGCTGATGGCGGGCACCCTGTTCGCCACGTACGGCGCGGGGCTGGCGGTGAACTGCTTCGTCTCGGTGCTCGGGGCGTACTCGCTGCCGGAGACGAGCAACCCGTTCGCGCTGAACACCGGTGCCGGGATCGCGAAGAGCTTCCTCACCCTGCTGGCGATGCTCGCCACCGCGGTGGCGGCGGTGCCGATGGTGGTGGCCGCCGGGCTGCTCGGCGACGTCTGGCTCTGGCTGGCCCTGCCGCTCGGGGCCGCGTACGGCCTGGGGGCGGCGCTGCTCGGCGCGTACCTGGCCGGCGACGTGCTGGACCGCCGGATGCCGGAACTGCTCGCCACGGTCACCCCGCGCCGCTGACGATCGAACAGGACAATGGCCTGATGCCCGTCGTCGAAGCGGTGATCACCGTGCCGGTCCCACCCGAACTGGCCTTCGCGGTCTCCCAGACCACGGCGCCCGTGCGCTACCGGTGGGACCCGTTCGTGCGGGAGCAGCACTTCACCGACGGGGCGACCCGGCCCGGCAAGGGCGTGCGGACCTTCACCAGGTCCCGGCACGGCCTGGCGATGGTCAGCGAGTACGTCTCCTGGGCCCCACCGAGCCACGTCGGGATGAAGATGGTGCGCGGGCCGTGGTTCTTCGAGATGTTCGCCGGCGGCTGGCGGTTCGCGCCGGCCCCGGAGCCCGGCCACGCCATCGCCACCTGGCGGTACAGCTTCCGCTGCCGGCCCGCGTTCCTCCGCCCGGTCGCGGACCGGATCGGCTCCTGGCTGCTCGGCCGCGACATCCGCCGCCGGATCGCCGGGTACGCCGCCGGCTGCACCGACCCGGAGGTGCTGGCCGCCGCCCGCCGGTCACTGACCGCCGACGACTGACCCCCAGCGGTACGCGCACCTCGTCGAGTTCTTGGCAGGGAACGGCCCCTGGAGGGGCGCAGAACGTCCAAGATCTCGACGGCTGCACCGAGGGTCGGTGCCGGTAGGGTCAGCGGGTGAGCCGCGCGAACTTCCGCACCCTGTACCACGGGCAGGCATCCGGTGCCGGCTCGAGTTACGGCCTGTTTCTGATCCGCCGATCAGGGTCGTGGGCGCAGCACTGGGCATCGGTCAATCGGGGAGTGCAGCCTGTCCCGCCACCGCCGCTGGTGGACCTCGCACGTGAGACGGTCATCATGCTCTCGGTGGGGACCCGCCCCGTGCTGGGCTACGACGTCACGATCGAGGACGTGACGGTACGGGGGACGACCCTGGTGGTGACCGGCGTCGAGAGGCGCCCCGTGGGCGTCGCGACACTGGACATGGTCTGTTCACCGGTGCACATAGTGGCGGCGCGATTCGGCCCCGAGGCCTTCGAGGACATGCTGCTGAACCTGCACATCAAGCCCGCTGAGATCATGTGATCTGGTGACGTGGGGCCGCGAGGGCGGGCACTCACCGCACCGCATCACCGACGCGCCGGCAACAGCGGCGGCGCGCCGTCTGTCGACGCCAGGGGCCGCATCCGGGCCCGTCGGGGCGGGGCAGGCCGCACAATGTTTCACGTGAATCATGAGCCGGGCGCCGAGATCCACCACATCGACCCGTTCGCCGTGCCCGCCGACCAACGCTCGCCCGTACGCCGGCTGCGCGGTCGGCTGGCGTCGCCGGTGACGCTCTGGACGGCGCCGGAGCCGGCGGGCCTGACGGTCTCCTCGACGCTGGTCGCGGAGGGTGAGCCGGACCGGCTGCTCGGCCTGGTCGACCCGGAGTCCGACCTGTGGGCGGCGGTCGAGTCCGCCGGCCGCTTCGCGGTGGCGCCGCTCGGCCCGGCGCACCGGCAGCTCGCCGACCGGTTCGCGGGCCTCTTCCCGTCCCCCGGCGGCCTGTTCGCCACCGGCGTGTGGACCGACACCCCCTACGGCCCGGTGCCGGCCGACGCGGGCGGCTGGGCGGGGTGCCGGCTCGACTCCGCCCGCGAGTACGGCTGGGGCCTGCTGGTGGAGGCCACCATCGAGGCCGTCGAGCTGACCGGGGAGACGGACCCGCTGCTGCACTACCGGGGCCGCTACCGCGAGCTGACCTGACGACCGTCACCGGCGGCGTCGACGGCGACCGTCCGGCCCACCCGGGGCCACTCCCGCTACCGGTGAACGGAGTGAGCTGCGTCACTCGGCGCAGCCACCGTGCCGTTCGGCGCAGCCGCCGACCGGCGTCGATCTCGCCCTTCCGTGGCGGGGAGCGCGCTTTCTACCGTGCGCGAAACTCCCCACGCCTGTGAAGGTGGTGATCCACGAATGTCCACGGACACACCCGCGTCCACGCCGTCGACCTCGGCGGCGGACCGGTACCTGGCCGTGCAGCGGTCGGACGAGTTCGCCGGGTTGCGGCGCACGCTGCGCGGCTTCATCTTCCCGATGACCGTCGCGTTCTTCCTGTGGTACGCGCTCTACGTCATCCTGTCCGCGTACGCGCGGGACTTCATGGGCACGAAGCTCTTCGGCAGCAACATCAACATCGCCCTCGTCTTCGGCCTGCTCCAGTTCGTCTCGACCTTCCTCATCGCCTGGCTCTACTCGCGGTTCGCCGACCGGAAGATCGACCCGGTCGCCGACCGGATCCGCGCCGAGATCGGGGAGGTGGGCAATGAACACGGTCCTCGCGGCTGAGGCGGGCAGCACCACCGCCCGCAACCTCACCATCACGCTCTTCCTGGTCTTCGTTGCGGTGACCCTGGCCATCACCATCTGGGCCAGCCGGCAGACCAAGACCGCCACCGACTTCTACGCCGGTGGCCGGTCCTTCTCCGGTTTCCAGAACGGCATGGCCATCGGTGGCGACTACATGTCGGCCGCCTCGTTCCTGGGCATCGCCGGCATGATCGCCCTCTACGGCTACGACGGCTTCCTCTACTCCATCGGCTTCCTGGTCGCCTGGCTGGTGGCGCTGCTGCTGGTCGCGGAGCTGCTGCGCAACTCCGGCCGGTACACGATGGCCGACGTGCTGGCCTTCCGGATGCGCCAGCGCCCGGTGCGGACCGCCGCGGCCGTCTCCACCATCACGGTGTCGATCTTCTACCTGCTGGCGCAGATGGTCGGCGCGGGCGCGCTGGTCGCCCTGCTGCTCGGCATCAAGCCGGGTACGACGTTCCTCGGCATGGACGCCGACACCGCCAAGGTCGCCACCATCATCATGGTCGGCGCGCTCATGATCGTCTACGTCACGGTGGGCGGCATGAAGGGCACCACCTACGTGCAGATCGTCAAGGCGTTCCTGCTGATGGGCGGCGCGACGATCATGACGGTGCTGGTGCTGGCGAAGTACAACTTCAACCTGTCGGAGCTGCTCGGCGCCGCCGCGGCCTCCTCCGGCAAGGGCGACGCGCTCCTCGGACCGGGGTTGCGCTACGGGGTCGAGGTGGCCGGCGACGCGACGCAGACCTTCTACAACAAGATGGACCTGCTGTCGCTCGGCATCGCGCTGGTGCTCGGCACCGCCGGCCTGCCGCACATCCTGATCCGCTTCTACACCGTGCCGACGGCGAAGACGGCCCGCAAGAGCGTGCTCTGGGCGATCGGCATCATCGGCACCTTCTACCTGCTCACCCTGGCCCTCGGCTTCGGCGCGGCGGCGCTGGTCGGCAGCGAGGCGATCACCGCGCAGGACAAGGCCGGCAACACGGCCGCGCCGCAGCTCGCCGAGGCGCTCGGCATCGAATTCCTCGGCGGCGATCTCGGCGGGGCGACCCTGCTCGCGGTCATCGCGGCGGTCGCCTTCGCCACGATCCTGGCCGTGGTCGCCGGCCTGACGCTGGCCTCCTCGTCCAGCCTGGCGCACGACTTCTACGCCAACGTGATCAAGGACGGTAAGGCGTCCGAGCGCCAAGAGGTCAGGGTCGCCCGGGTCTCCGCCCTGGTGATCGGCGCGATCTCGATCGTGCTGTCGATCTACGCGCAGAACCTGAACGTGGCCTTCCTGGTGGCGTTGGCGTTCGCGGTGGCCGCCTCCGGCAACCTGCCGGCGATCCTCTACAGCCTGTTCTGGCGGCGGTTCAACACCTCGGGCGCGGTGTGGGCCATCTACGGCGGCCTGCTCTCCGCCGTACTGCTGGTGTTCTTCTCGCCGGTGGTCTCCGGAGCGGCCACCTCGATGTTCCCCGAGCACGACTGGCAGTGGTTCCCGCTGTCCAACCCGGGCATCCTGTCCATCCCGTTCGGTTTCCTGTGCGGGTGGATCGGCACCGTGATCTCCAAGGAGCACGACGAGGCGAAGTACGCGGAGCTGGAGGTGCGTTCCGTCACCGGCGCCGGCGCCCACTGACGGGCCTCCCACAGGTACGGGGCAGGGTCCCTCGTCGTCGCCGGGCGACGAGGGACCCTTCCTTGCGTCAGGGCGACTCGGGACAGTGGGTAGGCTGACCGGCATGAACGCTGTTGCCCGCTTCGGACCCGGTCACCGCATCCTCGTCACGGGCGGCGCCGGCTTCGTACCGTCGCACCTGGTGGACTCCCTGATCGCTCGCGGCTGCACCGTGGTCGCGCTCGACAACTTCATCACCGGGTCGAAGGAGAACGTCGCCCACCTGCTGGACGAGCCGAACTTCACCCTGGTCGAGGCCGACATCTCCGACGGCCTGCCGACCCACCACCCGGCGATGGCCGAGCGGTTCGACGCCATCCTGCACATGGCCTCGCCGGCGAGCCCGACCGACTTCGAGAAGCTGCCGGTGGAGATCCTCCGCGTCGGCTCGGTGGCCACCCTGCACCTGCTGGAGCGCGCGGTCGCCGACGGCGCCCGCTTCCTGATGGCCTCCACCTCCGAGGCGTACGGGGACCCGAAGGAGCACCCGCAGCCCGAGTCGTACTGGGGCAACGTCAACCCGATCGGCATCCGCGCCGTCTACGACGAGGCGAAGCGCTTCTCCGAGGCGGCCACCATGGCCTACCACCGGAGCCGGGGGCTCGACACGGCCATCGTCCGGATCTTCAACACGTACGGCCCGCGGATGCGCCCGGACGACGGCCGGGCCATCCCGACCTTCATCTCGCAGGCGCTGCGCGGCGAGCCGATCACCGTGCACGGCACCGGCAACCAGACCCGTTCGATCTGCTACGTGTCCGACCTGGTGCACGGCATCCTGCTGCTCCTCGACTCCCGCGAGACGGGGCCGATCAACTGCGGCACCGAGCACGAGATGAGCATGCGGCAGCTGGCTGAGACGATCGTGGCGCTCACCGGGAGCAGCTCCGAGGTGACCTACATCACCCGCAGCGCCGACGACCCGGAGATGCGCCGCCCGGACCTGACCCTCGCCCGGGAGCTGCTCGGATACGAGCCGACCGTGGCGCCCGAGGACGGCCTCCGCCGCACGATCGAGTACTTCCGCGAGCGGATGGTCTAGCGAACGCCCGCCGCCGGCGCACACGTCGGCGGCGCCACAGGGCGACAGTGGCTACGCGTACGTACCCTGAGTTACATGTCAGCGACCATGCCCGCCGGAGTTCCACTCCCGCACCTGCACCGCAGCGCCGGGCGCGCCTCGGTGCCCGGCCCCGGCCGGGACGCCGGACGCGCCCGGCCGGCCGAGGCCCACTGGTCCCCGGCAGCGGACGAGCCACGGGCCGGCGGCCCGGGCGGTCCCGCGGGTCCGGGCGGACCGGCCGGGCCAGGCGGACCGACCGGACCGGACCGGCCGGGCCGGGGCGGCGTCCGCCCCCGCTGGGGCCGGATCGCCCTGGTGGCCGGCGTGGCCGTGCTGGTGCTCGCGCTGCTCGGCGGGGTGGGCGCCTGGTTCTACGCCCGCGGCCTCGACGACGACCTGGCCCGCACCGACCCGTTCTCGGAGATCACGGGGGGCCGCCCGGCCAAGGCGGTGGACGGCGCCCTGAACATCCTGCTGGTGGGCAGCGACTCCCGGGACCCGGACGCCCCGGTGGACAAGTCCAGCAAGTGGCGGGCCGACACGATCATCGTGATGCACATCCCGTCGGACCACCAGAAGGCCTACCTGGTCTCCATCCCCCGTGACCTCTACGTGCCGATCCCGGAGGGCGCCAACGCCGACTGCGGCAGCGGGCAGCGGGGGAAGATCAACGCCGCCTTCGCCTTCGGCGGGCTGCCGCTGGCCGTCCGGACGGTGGAGTGCTTCACCGACGTCCGGCTCGACCACGTGATGGCGATCGACTTCGCCGGCTTCAAGCAGGTCACCGACGCCCTCGGCGGCGTCGACCTGAAGGTCGAGCGGACCGTCACCTCGATCCACAAGCCGTACCGGACGTTCACCAAGGGCACCAACCACATGGACGGCGCCGAGGCGCTGGACTGGATCCGGCAGCGCAAGCAGTTCCCGGACGGCGACTTCGCCCGGATGCGGCACCAGCAGGAGTTCCTCCGCGCCCTGATGGACAAGGCGGCGAGCACGGGCACGCTGACCAATCCGAAGAAGCTGAACGACTTCCTCAAGTCGGTCACCGCCGCGGTCACCGTCGACCAGAGCTTCTCGCTTGTCGACATGGGGGTCCAGTTCCGCAACCTGCGCGGCGAGAACCTCACCTTCGTGACCAGCCCGCACGTCGGCAGCCAGACCATCGACGGTGAGTCGGTGGTGGTGTCGGACAAGGAGAAGGCGCTGACCATGTACAAGGCGATGTCGGCCGACACCATGACGGCCTGGGTCGAGGCCAACCAGAAGAAGAAGGACGGCACCGGAAACTGACCAGCTCCGCCGGCCGGCCCTCCCGTGATCGACCAGAGTCATCACGATTTCGGAGGGCCGGCCGAGCGCTTCCTGTGAGCCAACCGCCGACCAGCCGTATCGATCTGTCCGTTCGGTCAGTTTTCCTGCATGACGGCCGTACGAACGGCATTTGACGGTCGGACGACCTCGCCAGGACGGGAAAGCGTCCGTAAAGTGATCCCGCCCCCCTGACAAACGCGAGCTGGAGCACGCATGCCGGTTCAGACCAGCCGTCGCCCTCCGGCGCTGGAGTCCCCCCGTGGCCCGGTCCGGGCCTCCACGAGCATCCCGAAGCAGCCCGTCAAGGGCGGCAAGCCCGGTGGCGGGTCCGCGAAGAAGCGGTCGCGCCGCAAGGACCCGCTCTGGGCCCGACTCACGCTGATCTTCGGCGCCGTGCTGATGGTCGCCAGCGGTGCGGCCATCGTCGGCAGCAAGGCGCTGATCAGCAGCGCCACCGGCAACATCGCCCAGCGCAACCTCCTCGGCGACGCGGGCAAGACCGACGCCGAGGGTGGCGCCAGCCTGGACGGCCCGATCGACATGCTGCTGCTCGGTGTGGACGCCCGGGAGCGGTGGGCCGCCGACGACGTGCGGGCGGACAGCATCATCGTGCTGCACATCCCGGCGACGCACGACCAGGCGTACCTGATCTCGATCCCCCGGGACACCGAGGCCCATATCCCGGCCTTCAAGCAGAGCGGCTACAAGGGCGGCACCGACAAGATCAACGCGGCGTTCCAGGCCGGCGCCCGCAACGGCGGCGGCTGGGAGGGCGGCGCCCAGCTGATGGCGCAGACGATCAAGAAGATGACCGGGATCAGCTTCGACGGCGCGGCCATCATCAACTTCGGCGGATTCAAGAACGTCATCGAGGCCCTCGGCACGGTGCGCATCTGCGTCAAGCAGGAGGTCGAGTCGATCCACATGTCATACGTGGACGGCAAGCCGATGTGGAACGCGGACGCGAAGAAGACCGGCAAGCAGCGGACGCCCGTGGTGCACAAGAAGGGCTGCCGTGAGATGGAGGGCTGGGCGGCGCTGGACTACTCCCGGCAGCGCAAGAGCCTCAAGAACGGCGACTACGACCGGCAGCAGAACCAGCAGCAGCTGATCAAGGCGATGGCGAAGAAGGCCACCCAGGACGGGACGCTGACCAACCCGATCAAGCTGAACAAGCTGATCGACGCGGCCGGCAAGGCATTCATCCTCGACACCGCCGGCGTGCCGGTCCCCGATTTCGTCTTCACCATGCGCGGGGTGACCGGCAACGACCTCGTGATGCTGAAGACGAACGGCGGCACCTTCCACAGCGACGGCAGCCGCGAGACGCTCAGCGCCCAGACGATGGACATGTTCCGCGCGGTGAAACAGGACAAGCTGGCCGAATTCGTCTTCGCCAACCCCGAGGTCGTCTCCAGCCGCGAGTAGCGCCGGCCGGGGCGGCCCGCCGGGCGATGTCGGCGAAGCGGCCCGGACGCCGTGGTCGACTCGTAACCTGACGTGAGAGGGATTCACGTACGGGTCGCGGGGAGGCGTCACGTCCAGATCGACGGGCGACGGTCGGGGCCGGGCCGGGACCGACACCCGGCCCGCCCGGCCGCCCCGCGTCCGCTGGCCCCGGCTGCTACTCGGCCTGGGCCTGGCCCTGGTGCTGCTGGCCGGGCTCGCCGTGGTGGGCCTGGAGGTGCTGAGCGACCGGTACGAGGGCAGCGTCGTCCGGGAGCAACTGCTCGACCCCACCGCCCGCCAGAAGCGCACCGACCCCGACGGGCCGCTGAACTACCTGCTGGTGGGAACCGACCGCTGGCAGAGCGGCAGCGCGGCGGACCGACGCTCGGACACCATCCTCATCGTGCACGTCCCCGCCGGCGGGCGCGAGGCGTACCTGGTCTCCGTCCCCCGGGACCTGCTCGTGGCCATCCCCGCCGGCAACGGCTACGGCGGCGGCCAGGACAAGATCAATGCGGCGTACGAGCACGGCGGCGGCGGCCAGCCGGGCACCCGCCTGCTCTCGGCCACCCTGTCCCGGTTGACCGGCATCCGCTTCGACGGCGCGGCCCTGATCGACTTCTCCGGCTTCCGCAAGGTCATCGACCTGCTCGGCGGCGTACGCATGTGCGTGGACACCGAGGTCCGCTCGATCCACACCGACCGCGTCTTCGCGCCCGGCTGCCAGCAGATGGACGGCGGTGAGGCGCTGGACTACGTCCGCCAGCGCTACGACCTGCCGGGCGGCGACTACGACAGGCAGACCCACCAGCAGCAACTGCTCCGGGCGGTGCTGGAGCGCGCGAGCGAGACGTCGCTGCGGACCAACCCGGTCAAGCTGGACCAGGTGATCCGCGCCGTGGGCGGCTCGTTGACCGTGGACACCAACGGCGTACGGCTGGAGGACCTGGTCCTCGCGCTGCGCGACCTGCCGGCGGACGCGCTGCGCGGCGTGCAGGTCCCCTCCCACCCCCAGACCATCGACCAGGTGTCGTACGTGGTGCTCGACAACGGCGGGAACGGCCTCTTCGAGGCGGTACGCGGCACCCGCGTGCCGGACTGGGCGCGCGCCAACCCGCGGTGGGTCACCCGGCTGTGACGCCCGGGGGCGGCCCGCCGCCGGCCGCCCGGGCGAGGATCTAGGCTTGGCCCGTGTTCGGATCCCAGGTTCCCACCGTGACCGTGACCGAGATCGCCGACGACGCGTACCTGCTCGACGTCCGGGAGGACGACGAGTGGAACGCCGGCCACGCTCCCGGCGCACACCACCTGCCGATGATGGAGCTGCCGGCCCGGATCGCCGAGGTGCCGACCGACCGCGACGTCGCCGTCATCTGCCGCTCCGGCGGGCGCTCCGCGCAGGTCGTCGCCTACCTGATGCGCAACGGGTGGGACCAGGTGCGCAACGTCGAGGGCGGGATGGGCGAGTGGGCCGCCGCCGGGCGAGGAGTGGTCCGCGAGGACGGGCAGCCGGGCCGGGTCCTCTAGGACGATCGGGATGGACGCCCCTCTCGTCTTCGCGCACCGCGGTTCCTCCCACGACCTGCCCGAGCACACCCTCGCGGCCTACCTGCGGGCCCTCGACGAGGGCGCGGACGGGCTGGAGTGCGACGTCCGGCTGACCCGGGACGGCCACCTGGTCTGCGTGCACGACCGCCGGCTCGACCGCACCAGCAACGGCCAGGGACTGGTCAGCGCCCGTACCCTCGCGGAGCTGGAGGCGCTGGACTTCGGCTCCTGGCACCCCGGCTGCGCGCCCGCCGACGGCGACGAGGTGCTGGACGAGTCGCACACGCGGCTGCTGACCCTGGAGCGGCTGCTGGACGCGGTGCTGGCCGCGGGCAGGCCGGTGCGGCTACTGGTGGAGACCAAGCACCCCTCCCGCCACGGCGGGAACGTCGAGCGCCGGCTCGTCGCGATGCTGCGGAGATACGGCCTGGCCGAGCCGAAACCGGACGATCCGGTACGGGTCACCGTCATGTCGTTCTCGCCGCTGGCCGTACGCCGGGTCCGGGGGTTGGCCCCCGCGCTGCCCACGGTGCTGCTGCTGGATGTGCTGCCGCGCTGGGTGCGGCTGGGGCGGCTGCCGTTCGGCATCCGGATCGCCGGCCCCGGCGTCGCCCTGGTGCGTGCCCGCCCGCAGTTGGTGCCCGCCCTGCGGGCGGCGGGCAACCAGGTCTTCGTGTGGACCGTGAACGAGCCGGCGGACCTGGACCTCGTCCTGGCCGCCGGGGTGGACGGCATCATCACCGACCGGCCGGCGCACACGCTGGCCAGCCTGGGCCGCTGACCGGGGTGGCAGCGCGCGGAGGCCCGGTCGGGCAGGGGTGTCCCCGGACTGGCCGGCGGGGCACACTCGGAGGATGCCGGAGCGCACCGACCTCTCCGCTCTCATCGCCGGCCACACCACGGTGATCGAAATGATCAACTCGGGCGGCACCGGCCTTCCGGTGCTCACCCACCTGCTCCGCGTGGCCCGGTCGGCGCTCGGCGCGGCGGGCACGGCGTTCGTCGAGTTCGCGCCGACCGGCGGCCGGGTGATCGCCGCGACCGGCGCCGCCGAGTGGGCCGTCGGCCACCCCGTGCCGGCCGACGACCCCGCCACCGTCTGCCTGCTCTCCGGCGCGCGGGTGCGCCAGGTCCGCACGGACGAGCTGACCGGCAGGCTCTCCGCCGAGCTCGCCGAACGGGGCCTGCTCCGGATGGTGGTCTCCCGCGCGGAGATCGGCGGGCTGACGGTCGGCAGCCTGCACGTGCTCTACCCCGACGGCGACGACCCGCCCGACGCCGAGCAGCACGCCGTCGCGGGCTACCTGGCCTCCTGCATCGCCCACATGTACGGCGACCAGACCGGGCTGCCCGTGCACGGCGACGGGCCGGTGGTGGCGGCGCTGGCGGACGGCCTGGCCGTGGTCGACCGGGACAACCACGTCCGGCTCTGGAATCCGGCCGCCGCCCGGGTCACCGGCCGTTCCGTGGCCCAGGCGCTCAACCAGCCGTTGCCCTTCCCGCTGCCCCCGTCCGGGCAGGTGCGCGACCACCGGATGCCGGACGGCCGCTGGCTCACGATCACCTCCGGGGAGCTGCCCGGCCCCGGCGCCCTGCGGGTGGTCACCTTCCGGGACATCACCGACCAGCAGCGCCGTGACCACGACCGGGATCTCTTCGTGGCGGTGACCAGCCACGAGCTGCGTACGCCGGTGACCGTGATCAAGGGCTATGCGGACACGCTCACCGACCACTGGGAGTCGCTGACCGAGACCGACCGGCGGCAGGCCGCCCGCGTGATCGGGCAACGCGCCAACGAGCTGGCCCGGCTGGTGGACCGGCTGCTCTCCTCCGCCGCCGAGGCGGGGCCGGGCGACCAGCCTCCCGCCCCGTACGACCTCGGTGACGCGCTGCGCGCGGCGGCGGTCGACCTCCCGGCGGAGCTGCGGCAACGGCTCGTCCTCCGCCTCCCCGCGGACCTGCCCAAGGCGCTCGGCCACCGGCTGAGCCTCGCCACCGTGCTCACGGAGCTGTGCACGAACGCCGGCAAGTACTCCCCGCCCGGTTCGCTGATCGAGATCACCGCCGACGCGGACGGGTCGACGGTCTCCTTCCAGGTACGCGACCAGGGCATCGGCATCCGGCCGGAGCACGTGGAGCGGGCCTTCGACCGGTTCTGGCAGGGCGAGTCGGGCGACCGCCGCCGCTACGCCGGGGCCGGACTCGGCCTCTATCTCGTCCGTCGGATCGTTGAACAGCAGAATGGATGGGTATCCCTACGGCCGAGGGCCGGTGGCGGTACGGTCGCAGAGGTGCGGCTGCCCCGCGGGTGACCGGCGACGGGCAACGGGGGCGTGAAAGGGACGAAGGTGTCGACGGGAGCTGCCGATCGGGCATGGTGCGTGGTGGTCCCCCACCACGCCGCTGGGGCGCGGGTGGCGCGGCGACGCCTCGCCGAGGAGCTGGCCGACGTCGTACCCCCGCCACTCCTGGCCGACCTCGTCGCGGTCCTCGCCGAGCTGGTCGGCAACGCGGTCCGGCACGCCGACCCGCTGCCCGGCGGAGTGGTCCGGGTGGCCTGGCGGCTGCGCGACTCGTCCGGCGGCCAGCAGGTGCAGCTCCGGGTGACCGACGGCGGCGCCGCCGCGGGCCCCACGATGCGGATCGCCGACACCGACGCCGTCGACGGCCGGGGGCTGCACATCATCTCAGGGCTGGCCGACCGCTGGGGCGTCGAACGGGACGGCCTGGGCCAGAGCGTGTGGGCCGAGTTCGACCCTGCCGACGTCACCCGGTCGGACCTTGCCGTGGCCGGCTGACCGACCGCGAGGGCGGGTCCCGCCCCGCCGGGCCGCCGGGGCCTCTAGGCTGTGTCGCCGTGAGCAAGCGTCGAAAGAGCCAGCGGGCCGCCGAAGCCACCCCCAAGCGGGAGAAGGTACGGGACATCTTCGTGCCCCGACCGTTCGAGGGGCTGACCGACGAGCCGGAGTGGATCGCCCTGCGGGAACTGGTGCCGGCCGCCTCGGCGCCGCTGCGGCTGGCCCCCGCCCTGGTCGAGGAGTTCGGCGACCGGGAGGTCACCCTGGCCACCGTGCTGCCGATGGCCACCCCGGCCATGACCAAGCCGGACGGGCGGGTCCTCATCGGGCTCCAGCGTCACCTCCAGTCGGGCGACGTCTCCCGGGACCTGGCCGAGGCGCTGCTCTGCGCGCTGCGGGCCGAGCCGGGCCGCCCGGTGCCCGTGCCGCCGCTGCCCGGCCCCGGCCCCCGGTTGCAGGACGTCCTCGCCGACGGCCCGCTGGAGGTCGGCATGCACGACGGGTTCGAGTTCTGGCTCGACCCGGGGGCCGGCGACGACCCGAACGTGCAGGCGTCCCTGGAGCGGGCGAACGCCGCGATCTACCCCACCGTCCGGCTCGCCGCCGCCCGGGCCGCGTACTGGTGTCAGGTGCCGGAGAAGGCACACGTGCGCTGGGTGCTGCCCGACGACGAGGACGCCGCGCTGGACGCGCTGTCCCGGCTGAGCGTCGCAGGCACGCTGGTGCTCGGCGAGAACACCCGCTTCGCGGGCATGTTCCGGGCCCACGGCCGGCTGGTGCCCGTCTGGGACCTGCCGGAGGACGTCCCGGCCGCCGACTGGGAGCAGCCGGTCGCCGACTTCGCCAAGCGGTACGCGGAGGCGCTCGCCGAGCCCGCCCCGCTGGACGCCGCCGGTCGGCGGGCCCGCCACGGCCTGCTCGGCCGCCAACTCACCCTGCGCTGAGCCGGACACCCCGCTCACCCTCCGCCCTCACATCGCAGCCGCCTCGCGCGGCGGCTGCGATGTGAGAATGGGACCTCCTGGACCGGACACGTCAGGAAGGGACCCTTCCTTCCCCCGGTGCGCCCAGCGGCTCGCGGACCAGCGGGCAGGACATGCAGCGTGGTCCGCCCCGGCCCGAGCCCAGCTCCGAGCTGGCGATCGGAATCACCTCGATGCCGGCCCGCTCAAGCTGCGCGTTGGTCTCGGTGTTGCGCTCGTAGCCCACGCAGAGCCGGGGCGCGATGGCCAGGGTGTTGTTGCCGTCGTCCCACTGCTCGCGTTCCGCGGTCACCGGGTCCAGGCCGGTGTCGATGACCCGGAGCTGGGGCAGGTCCATCGCGTCGGCGGCGGCCCGCAGGAACGGCGCCGGGCCGTCCACCCGCGGGTCCTCACCGTCCGCCCCGGCGATCACCGTGTACGCCGACAGCGTGTGGGCGATGTTCGGGTACATCAGCACGGCGTCGACGTCCACCATCGTGCAGACGGTGTCGAGGTGCATGGTCGCCCGTTCCTGGGCGATCGGGACGACGAGGATGGTGTGCGCGAGCCCGGCGGCGAAGACCTGCCGGGCGAGGCGTTCCGCGCCGGCGGGCGTGGTCCGCTCGCCCACCCCGACGGCCAGCACCCCCGGCGCGAGCAGCAGCACGTCGCCGCCCTCCAGGTGCTCCAGGCCGGGCTGGTAGACGAGCTCGGTGCCGGCGAAGCGCGGGTGGTGCCGGTAGATGGCGTCGGTCAGCGTGGTCTCCCGTCGCCGCGCCGGCATCGCCAGGCTGGTCACCCCGACCCGGTCGCCGACCCAGAACGAGGAGTCCCGGGTGAACAGCAGGTTGGGCAGCGGGTCGATGACGAAGTCGTGCCGGTCCATCAGGGTGTAGACGAGGCCGCCCGGGCGCTCCCGGCTGACCCGGAGCTCCTCGTGGGCCAGCCCGGCGATGAGCACGTCGGCGAGCGCGACGGGATCGAGGTACGCGAGGTGGTCGGCGACCCGGGCGCGCAGCGAGTCGCCGAGCCGGGGCGAACGGAGCACCTCCCCGGTGAGCTCGGCCCGTGCGTCGGCGACGGCGAGCGTCTCGGCGAGGAGGGTGGCAAGGTAGAGCACCTCGACGCCGCGCTCGCGCAGGGCGGCGGCGAAGGCGTCGTGCTCCTCCTGGGCCCGTCCGACCCATGGGATGGCGTCGAAGAGGAGCGAGTCGTTGTTCCGGGGGGTGAGCCGGGCCAACTCAGGACCGGGGCGGTGCAGCAGCACCGTCCCGAGCCGACCGACTTCGCTGTCCACGTAGTGGGTCACCCTCGCAGCGTAGGGCAGGGTTTGGCGGCATCCGATAAAACAGGGGTGGATGAATATGGCATTCATCCACACTCACTCCGGCGTTCCAACTTGCCGACACAGGGGACTGGCAACGTAGGGTAGTGAGGACATAACTTCGAGGGACCTTTTGCCGGAGGTCGCGATGACTGTCTTTCCCGCTCGTCAAGCCGTACCGTCCGCCCGGGCACTGCCGCCCGCGGCGGTGCCACACCCCCGCGTGGAGTCGCCGGGGGTGCTCGCACCCGTCCGTCCGTCCCCGTTGGAGTGGGCCCGCCGCCGCAGGGCGGAGCGGGGCGCCCGGCGGCTGGAGGCGGCCGGGGCACGGGCGCTCGGCCGGCTCGACCATCTCGGGCCCGCGTGGCACGTCATCGAATGGCCCCGCACGGACGCCGCCGATCTCCTGCTCGACCACGAGCGCGACGAACGCGCCGGCTTCCTCGCCATCGGGCCGAGCGGGCTCTTCGCGGTCACCATCGCCGACCACGGCCGGGCCCGGGTGCTGGTGGCCGGCGACGTGGTCCAGATCAACGGCAAGCGCCCGCCCTACGTGGCCGAGGCCCGCCGCGACGCCAAGCGGGCCAGCAAGGCCCTCTCCGACGCCGTGGGACTGCCGATCCCGGTGACGCCGGTGCTGACCTTCGTCGGCTCCGGCGTCATCAGCGTCTACGGCCTGCCGAAGGACTGCCTCATGGCCACCCACCGCGAGCTGGACCGCCTGCTCGTGGCCGGGGGCAGCCGGATCAGTCCGGCCACGGCCGAGAAGCTCTCCCGGGTCGCGCAGCACCCGGAGACCTGGGTGAACGGCGCGTACCGGCCGGCCGCGGACTACCGGTGGTACGAGGGCGGCCGAACGGCCGCTGACAAGCCGGCCAACCGACGGTAACGTCACCGGCGACGCCACGCACCCGGGTGCCGGTCGGCACCCGTCGGTCGCGCCGTCGCCGGCCGTCTGGTCAGGGCATCCCTCACCCACCGGCGGCCCGGCGACCACGCGCGGTCGGCGTCACCCGCGACGACCGGCTAGCGTGGACGGACCGTCGGTGTACATAGGAGGCGCGGTGGCCCACGTCGAACTCTCGCTCTCTGACGTGTTCGTGCCCGCGGCGGGAACACCGACAGGGCAGGAGTTCGACAATCTCGGTCGGTGGTCGTCGACCGTCTCCCACGCCGACGAGCCGTGCCTGCTCATCGACGCCGGGACGAGGGTCGTCGCCGTCTCCGTCGCCGGCTGCGAGCTGCTCTTCCTGGGCGACCCGGAGGACGTGACCGGGCTGCCGCTGCTCGACGGCGGGCTACGGCTGCTCGACTTCACCGCCAACCGCTGCGAGCTGACCGAGCCCGAGATCGACAAGATCCCGCCGCTGCTGGCGCTCTCCTCCGGGCGCCTGGCCCGAGGGCTGCTCCGGGTCCAGGCCGCGTCGACCGACGCGCCGGACTCGACCGTCGACGCGATCTCCACCCCGGTGTTCACCAGCGGGACGGTCGCCGGTTCACTCACGTTCTTCTCCCCGGTCTGACCAGCGGCGGGATGTGGCGTTCGCCGCACGCGGCGAATCTGGGGCGGGCCCGCACCGAGGCCGTAAGGTGCCCTCATGCTCGATATCGCTCTGCTGCCGGGGAAGTACGCCGTGTGCCGCCTGGCCGCCGGCTCCGCCCTGCCGCCCGAGTTGTCGGGCGGGTTGAGCAACGGCGACGTCGTCACGGTGAGCTGGACGGCCGACGGGATCTCGCTGATCTGCCCCGCCGACCGGGCGCCCGAGCAGGCCGTCGGCGAGACCGCCTGGCGCTGCCTGCGGGTCGCCGAACCGCTCGACCTGGCGGTCAGCGGCACCCTCGCCGCGCTGGTGGACCCCCTCGCCGCAGCCCGGGTCAGCGTGGTCGCCTTCTCCACCTACGACACCGACTACCTGCTGGTTCCCGCCGTGCGGCTCCGCGAGGCGACCGCCGCGCTGGAGCGTGCCGGCCATCGCGTCCTCGGCTGATCTTCACCCGCCCGCCGGTTCCTCCTAGGATGGGCTCGGCCTCCCGGCCGCAGTGACGCTCCCCGATGTCCCGAGGATCGGCCGTGCCGCCCACCCCCTCGCGCCCCGCCACGCCCGCCCGACCGCCCGGCCCCGCGGCCCGGCCCGGAGCGGTTCGCCCGTGCGCCCCGTCTGCTCCGCCCCTGCCGCCCGTACGGGCCTCGTCCCGCCCGGCCCCGCCGGCGTACGCCCGCCGCCTCGCAGCCGTCGTGCTGCTGGCCGCGCTGCCCCTCGCCGGCTGCGGCACCCCACCGGAGCTACGCCGCCCCGCCCCGACCACCGCCCCGACCCGCACCGCGCTCCCCGCCACGCCCAGCGCCGCGCCGACGCCCCCGCCCACCACCGGCCTGCCCGGCGCCGGAGGGAACACCCCCACGGTCGACCCCGGCCTGGTCGCGGTCCCGTGCCCGGACGGCCCCTCGGGAGCGCGGATCGTCGACCTGGTGCGGGGCCGGGGTGGCGTGCTGCCGAACGGCGTCCGGGTCCGGGTGCGGACCGGGCCACTCTGCGCCGGCGAGTGGCACTACACGGTGCTCGACGTCACCGGGCACGAGACGCTCCAGGTGATCACCCAGGGTCGGCCGGGCGCCCCGCGACTGGTCACCGCCGGCACCGACGTCTGCACCGCCGAGGTCCGCGCCGCCGGGCCGCCCGGCATCCGGACGCGCGTCTGCGAGGGCGGGTCGCTCGGCGTACCGGGTGCGTAGGCTGTCGCCATGCCGGGAACACCGCCGACGCGCTTCGTCTATCTCGGGCCGGAGGGCACCTTCGCCGAGCAGGCGTTGAAGAGCATCCCCGCCGCCGAGCGGGGCAGCCGCACGCCGGCCCGCAGCGTCCCCGAGGCGCTGGAGGGCGTACGGACCGGGGAGGCCGACGCGGCCCTGGTGCCGCTGGAGAACTCGATCGGCGGCGCCGTCGGGGTGACCCTGGACGAGCTCGCCGAGGGCGAACCCCTGGTGATCACCCGCGAGGTGGTCCTGCCGGTCGAGTTCGTGCTCGCCGCGCGGCCCGGCACGACGCTCCCGCACGTGCGCAGCGTCGCCGCCCACCCGCAGGCGTCCACCCAGTGTCGGGGTTGGCTGCGCGCGCACCTGCCCGACGCCGTCGTCGTCGACGTGCTCTCCAACGGCGCCGCCGCCGCCGGAGCCGCCACCGGCGAGTACGACGCGGCGATCTGCGCCCCGATCGGGGCCGGGCGGCACCGGCTCGACGTGCTCGCCGACAAGATCGCCGACCACCCGGACGCGGTGACCCGCTTCGCGCTGGTGTCCCGCCCCGGGCCGCCCCCGCCGCCGACGGGCGACGACGTGACGTCCCTGGCGGTCTACATCGCGCACGACCGGGTGGGCGCGCTGCTGTCGGTGCTGATGGAGCTGGCCGTCCGCGGGGTCAACATGAGCCGGATCGAGTCCCGCCCGACGGGCGAGGCGCTCGGCCGCTACGTCTTCTTCCTCGACTGCGCCGGGCACGTGGCGGACGTACGCCTCGGCGAGGCGTTGCAGGGGCTGCGCCGGGTCTGCGCCGACGTGCGCTTCCTGGGCTCGTACCCCCGGCACCGGTTCCCCGGGACGGGCGACCGCCCGATCCCGGCCCCCGCCGGCCTCTCGGACGCCGACTACGCCGACGCGGCCGCCTGGCTGGCCCGCCTGCGCGCCGGCGACCTCGGCTGACGGCAGGCCCGGGACCGCCCCGGAGCCGACTGCGGGCCCCGCAACGGCACCGCCCCCGACCGGCGTCGGATCCGGCGGGGCCGGTCGACGCGGGCGGGGGCGGTGCGAGGTGGTGCGGGGCGTGAATCAGCTGAGCAGGCCGCCGAGGAGACCGCCCTGCTGCTCCTGGGAGCCGCTGCCCATGACGGGCGGCTCCTCGGAGGGCTGGACGACGACGAAGCCCTGGCCGGCGAAGCTCATCGTGAACGCCTCGCCGGTGCTCCGGCCCAGCAGCGTGCCGAGGCCGAGCTGCTCGGCGCGGTGGTAGCCGGTCTGGAGGTTGGCCGACCAGCAGACCGCCGCCTGCGGGTCGACGTAGGTGGGGGCGTCGACGCTGAGCACCACCGGAGTGCCCTTGGTGGTGATGGCGATCCGGCCGTAACCGCTGAAGACGCAGTTGAACAGGCCCGACGAGGACGCCATGCCGGCCCCGCCGACCATCCGGATGTCGTACTGGAGGGTGGAGTCGAAGGCCAGCACGCTGGAGCCGTTGATGGAGAGCGCGTCGCCGGGCTCCAGGTCGATGACGTGCACGTCCTTGGCGAAGTCGGCGAGGAAGACGTCACCCCGGCCCGAGACCTTCATCAGCGGGACGCCCTCGCCGGTCAGCTTCTGCTTGAGGAACTTGCCGAGCCCGCCGGAGCCGAGCGCCTGGAACTGCACCTGCCCCTGGTAGGCGACCATCGACCCGACCCGGGCCATCATCTCGCCGTTGAGTTCGACCTTCAACATCTTGGAGTTCTGCAGCCGCATGCCGGGCTGCGCGGACTCCTTCTCAAGGTTCTCCGCCGAGAACAGCTCGCTGCGCATTGGAAGTGCCTCCTGAGTTCGCGGTACCTGGACCGACGGTAGGCGACCGGGGCAACCGCCGCCCGTCAGCCCCAGCCCAGCTCGTGCAGGCGGGCGTCGTCGATGCCGAAGTGGTGGGCGATCTCGTGCACCACCGTCACCGCCACCTCGTCGACGACGTCCTCGTCGTCGTCGCAGATGCGCAGGATGGGATTGCGGTAGATCAGGATGCGGTCCGGCAGCACGCCGGCGTAGTCCCAGCCGCGGTCGGTGAGGGCGTGCCCCTCGTAGAGGCCGAGCAGGTCCTCGCCGGGGGGCGGGTCGTCCTCCACCAGGATCACGACGTTGCTCATCAGGGCGAGGAGTTCCTCGGGCACCTCGTCGAGCGCGTCGCCGACCAGCTCCTCGAAGCGCTCGCGACTCATCTCCACCGGCACCCCGCCCATTCTGCCCGACGACACGGCCCGCCCGCGCCGGTCGGGCCGCCGGTCCGGCTCGGCGGGCCGCCACGGGGAGCGTGATCCCCGTGGCGGTCGACGCCGACGACGGGGACGGTCAGGAGGCGAGGCGCGCGGTCAGGCTGATCTGGGCGCCCGGGGCGAGCAGGCGGGAGATCGGGCAGTTCTCCTTGGCGGTCTCCGCGAGCTTGGTGAACTGCGCCTCGTCGATGCCGGGCACCTGGCCGACGGTGTCCAGCTCGATCCGAGTCACCGCCATCCCGGCGTCGGTCTTGTCGAGGTGGACCTTGGCGGTGGTCTCCACGGAGGTGGGCGGCGAGCCGGCCTCGGCGAGTGCCTTGGAGAACGCCATCGAGAAGCAGCCGGCGTGGGCCGCGCCGATCAGCTCCTCGGGGTTGGTGCCCTCACCCTCCTCGAAACGGGACTTGAAGGAGTAGTTCCCCTCCAGCCCGCCCTTGCCGGTGCGGATCGTGCCGGACCCCTCGGTGAGGTTGCCCTGCCATTGTGCGGAAGCGGTACGGATAGGCATGCACCCGACGCTAGCCCAACGGGCACCCTCCGGCGACCGTTCACGCTCCGCGTCACCGGGTGCGTACTGTGTCATGATTCGGGGCAGGCCCGCGAACGCGGAAGGGTGGCCGATGTCCCAGAGTTCCCCCATTCCCCGGCAGGAACACCGGTCCGACGGTGCCGCCGTCCTGGAGTGGGGCACCGCGCAGCCGGACAGGCCGGGGCGGTTCGGGCGTACGTTCTCCGGGCTGCGCCGGGACCCCCGGCTCCCCGTGCTGCTCGCGGCGCTCGGCGCGGTGGCCGCCCTCGCCTCGATGCTCGGCGAGTGGCAGGTGATGACCATCCCCAACGGCGGCCCGCAGGGCAACACGCCGCTGCGGGTGCCGGGTGGGGTGTCCGACGTCGGCGGGTTCGGGGTGGGCTACCTGGTCGGGCTGTTCGCCCTGGTCTGCGCGGTGGTGCTCGCGCTGCGCGGCACTCCCGCGGTGCGTCCGAACGCCCGGCTCGCCGGGCTGGCCGTGGCCGGGGCGCTGCTGGGGCTGCTGGTCGCGGCCACCGCCTCGCTCGACGAGGCCGCCCAACGCGTCTTCTTCTACTCGACGGACGACGGGTTCCAGGTCGAGTACGGCCGGGGCCTGGTGACGGCGTTCCTGGCCTGTGCGCTCTTCGCGGCGGCGCTGAAGCTGGCCCCGGCCGGCACGGCCCGGCTCGCCGGGAAGGCCGACGGCGGGACCGAAGCGGGCGCCGGGACCGAGGCGGACGGCGGGAGCGGGGCCGACGGCGGGACCGGGGCGGACGGCGGAGCCGGGACGGAGCCGGTGGGCTGGCGCCGCCGCAGGTCGCGGGACCTCACGGACGACGGGCTGCCGCCCGCGCCGGCCGACCTCACCGTCGGGCCGGCCGCCCCCTTCGCCCGCCCCGAACTCCCGGACTGACCGGTATCGGGGCCAGTTCGCCGACGACCAGAGTGACGAACGTCAGCCCGCCGGCTCGACGGGGACGACCTCGGCACCTCCCGTGCCCGATCGCCGGGGCTCCCGGCGTCCCTCAGGGGGCCACCCAGCGGACCTCGCCGTCCGCTCGCTCGTCGGTGGCCCGCAGGCCGAGCCGCTCGGCCACCCGGGCGGAGGCCCGGTGGTCGGGGTGCACGTGCGCGACCAGCGCCCGGATGTCGCGCTCCGCCAGCCAGCCGACCAGGCCGGCGGCGGCCTCGCCGGCGTAGCCGCGGCCCTGGTGCGGCGTCAGGACGACCCAGGCCAGCTCGGCGACCGGCCGGTCACCGTCGAGCCGCACGGTGGCCTGCACGGTGCCGACCGCGTCGCCGCTGTCCCGGTGCCGGACGACCCAGTTGAGCCAGCCCTCCCGACCGTCCGGCGACCGCCCGGTTGTCTGCCGGCGGTACCGCTCCCGGAGCTGCTCCGGGGTGGCCGGGCTGCCCCCGATGTACTCGTGCAGGGCCGGGTCGTCCAGGAGGGGGGCGAGTTCCTCGGCGTGGTCGACGCGGAGCGGCTCCAGCAGCAGCCGCTCGGTGTCGACGGCCTCCGCCACCGGCCAGTCCCGCTCTCCCACCCGTCCCACCCTACGGCCCGCGGCAGGGCCCCGGAGGGGGACACCGGCGGGCCGTCGACCGTTGGCACGGCATTCGCCGCAACGCCATGGTGGGGGCCCGTTGCGCGAGGTACGTTTGCTGCCCGCCGTCACTCAGGGTCGAGGCACCGAGGACCGAGACGGCTGGCTGCGACGGCGGCGGGCGAAGGAGGAACGATGACCCGCCCGGGCCTGCCCAAGCTGATCGCCACGGATCTCGACGGGACGCTCGTCCGCAGCGACGACACCGTCTCGGCGTACACGCACGCGGTGCTCGACCGGGTGCGGGCCGCCGGTATCCCGGTGGTCGGCGCTACCGGTCGCGGGCCCCGGCTGGCCGGAATGACCCGCAACGACATCCGGGCCGCGGACTTCCTGGTGATGGCTGGCGGCGGCCGGGTCGTCGACCAGAGCGACCCGGCCGGGCCGGTGGTGCTGCGCGACGAGCGCCTCTCCGCCGAGGTGCTGACCGCGCTGCTGGCCGACCTGGAGGCGGCCGTCGGGCCGCTGACCGTGATGGTCGAGGCGTCGGACGAGCACGGCGCCCCGCTCTGGGGCGACTACCACCCGAGCTGGCCCTACCAGCACGAGTTCGAGGCGCGCAGTCGCGCCGAGTGCCTCTCGTGCGACGTGATCAAGGCGTTCGTCCGGACCGCCGACCACCACGTCGACGAACTGCTCGCGGTCGCCCGGCGGATCGTCGCGCCGGAGGTCGCCACGCTCACCCAGGCGGGGCTGGGCTTCGTCGAGATCTGCCCGCCGGGGGTCGACAAGTCCACCGGGCTGACCGTGGTGGCGCAGCGCCTCGGCGTCGACCCGGCCGACGTCCTGGTCTTCGGCGACATGCCCAACGACCTGCCGATGTTCGAGTGGGCCGGCTGGGCCCGGGTCGCGGTCTCCAACGCCCACCCGATGGTCCGCGCCGCCGCGGACGAGGTGACCCTGCGCAACGACGACGACGGGGTGGCGGTGTACCTCGATCGGCTACTGTCCCGCTGATGGGAGAGGCACCACGGCTGATCGCCACCGACATCGACGGCACCCTGCTCCGGGACGACCGCACGCTCAGCCCGCACACCGCCGACGTGCTGGTCCGGCTGTCCGCGCGGGGCACGCCCGTCGTGCTGGTCACCGGCCGCCCCATCCGCTGGCTGAAGATGGTGTACGAGCAGCTCGCCGAGCCGCTGCCGGCGATCTGCGCCAACGGCGCGGTGGTCTACGACCCGGTCGCCGACGAGGTGCAGCGGGCCGACCCGCTCGCCCCGGAACTGCTCGCCGAGGTGGCCCGGCGGCTGCGCGCCGAGGTGCCGGAGATCAGCTTCGCGGTGGAGATCGTCGACAGCCGGCAGATGCGGCACGAGGCGCACTACCCGCTGCGCTGGGACGCCGACCACGACGCGATCCGGGCGGTCGAGACCCCCGAGGAGCTGCTGGCGGCACCGGCGGTGAAGCTGTTGGCCCGGTCCGCCGAGCAGGACCCGGACGCGTTCGTCGCGCTGGTGGCCGCGGCCCTCGAAGGGCTGGCCGAGGCGACCCACTCGTCGTACTCGGGGCTGGTGGAGATCTCCGCCGCCGGCGTGACCAAGGCGGCCGGGCTGGCGTGGTACTGCGCGCGGCTCGGCATCGACGCCCGGGACGTGCTCGCCTTCGGCGACATGCCGAACGACGTGCCGATGCTGACCTGGGCCGGGCGGGGAGTGGCGGTGGCGAACGCGCACCGCGCCGTCCTGGAGATCGCCGACGAGGTCACGGCGGCGAACTCGGCGGACGGCGTGGCGGCGTACCTGGAGAAGGTCTTCGGGGTGGGGTGAGCGGCCGGCCGGCGTCCCCGGCCGGCCGCGCGGTCAGAGGTACTGGCCGGTGCTGTGCCCCTCGCCGCCCTGCGGCGGCTGGCCCATCCCCGGCATGCCCGGCAGCATTCCGGCACCGGGGCCGCTGGGCAGCGCCTGCCGGCCGGAGCGCATCTGCTCCAGCTGCACCCGGGCGGCCATCTGCTGGGCGACCAGGGCCGCCTGGATGCCGTGGAACAGGCCCTCCAGCCAGCCGACGAGCTGGGCGTGCGCGATGCGCAGCTCGCCCTCGCTGGGCGCCTTCTCCTCGGTGAAGGGCAGCGAGATGCGTTCCAGCTCCTCGCGCAGCTCGGGGGCGAGCCCCTCCTTCAGCTCGACGATCGACCGCTGGTGGATCTCCCGCATCCGGTGCCGGCTGGCGTCGTCGAGCGGGGCGGCCTTGACCTCCTCGAGCAGCTGCTTGATCATGCTGCCGATCCGCATCACCTTGGCCGGCTGCTCGACCAGTCGGGTCGGGTCCTCGCCGTGTGCCTCGTCGGTCTGCACGGTGCCGACGGGCCGCCCGTCCGGGCCGACCACCACCACCGTTCCGGAGTGACCGGTGCCATCCTGGCCCGGCTCGTCGTTCTGTCCAGCGGAGTGCGCTTCGGTCATGGGACCCATCTTTACCCAGCCGCGAGCGCCCATGCGCCCGGGGACCGATCCCGGCGGCGGATCCGCGCGTGATCCGCGCTACGGTCGCGCCATGCCCGCCGACCCCCGCGACGTGCTCAGCCGCCCCGCTCCGGCCCCCGACGTCACCGTCTCCTACGGCGACCACCCGGACCAGCTCGCCGACCTGCGCGTCCCCGCCGGGTCGGGCCCGGCCCGGCAGCTGGTCGTGGTGGTGCACGGCGGCTTCTGGCGGGCCGGGTACGACCGGCGGCACACCGACCCGCTGGCCGCCGCGCTGGCCGAGCTGGGCCACCCGGTGGCGCAGGTGGAGTACCGCCGGACGGGACAGCCGGGTGGCGGCTGGCCCGCGACGCTGACCGACGTGCTGGCCGGCGTGACGGAGCTGCCCCGGCTCGCGGCCGAGGCGCTGCCCGGCCGGGTCGCCGCCGGGCCGCCGCTGCTGGTGGGCCACTCGGCGGGGGGACACCTGGCGCTGTACCTGGCGGCGACCGCCCCGGACGCCGTCGGCGGCGTGCTGGCGCTGGCCCCGGTGTCGAACCTCGCGGAGGCGTACCGGCTGGATCTGGACGAGGGGGCGGTGGCCGCGCTGCTGGGCGGCGGCCCGGCGGACCACCCCGAGCGGTACGCCGCAGCGGATCCACGTTCATTGGTGCCCATCCCGACACGGACAGTAGTTGCGCATGGCTCACTCGATGAGCACGTCCCGGTCGGGATGAGTCGGGAGTTCGTCGCCGCCGGCCGGGCGGCGGGCGGCGACGTTCACCTCGTTGAGCTGCCGGAATGCGAGCATTTCGGGCTCATCGATCCGGAGTCCGCCGCGTGGCCAGAGATCACGGCTGCTTTCCGATCGCTGCGGAAAGATCGCTAAGCATTGACGCAGCGTCGCTGACCGGGTAGAACGCCGAGGGGGCGTGATCCGCCCTGCAACGCTCCCCGGAAGGAACTCGGTGTCCCAGATGAACCGCAGGCGGGCCCTCCAACTGCTGGCCGCTCTCGGTACGGCCGGACTGGTCGCCGGGTGCGGCACCGACGACGCCGACGGCGAAGCGGCGGGCACGGGAAGCCCGATCAAGATCGGCCTCGTGGCGCCGACCAGCGGCGGCTTCAAGGCGATCGGCGACGAGGTCACCAACGGCTTCCAGCTCTTCCTCGATCTCAACGACAAGCTGCTGGGCGGGCACCCCACCACCCTGCTCACCGCCGACGAGGGCGAGAGCGTCAAGACCGGCAAGGCCGCCGTCGAGGGGCTGCTGAAGCAGGGCGTGCTCGCCCTCACCGGCGTGGTCGACGCGAACGTCATGTCCGGCATCCGGGACACGGTCGAACAGGCCCGGGTGCCCCTGATCGGTTCCAACGCCTCGCCGTCCAGCCTCCAGAGCGTCGTCTACATCTGGCGGACGTCGTACGTGCTCGACGAGGCCGGCCGGGCGCTGGGCCGCTACCTGCGCGAACAGCTGGAGCCGTCGGCGCGGTTGGCGATCATCGCGCCGGACAGCGTCGGCAGCCAGGACGTGGTGCGGGGCTTCCGGCAGGAGTTCGGCGAGTCCGACCCCCGGATCAAGGACGCGGTGGTCTCGACGGAGGTCTTCACCAACCCGTCGAAGTCCGCGTACCGGGCCGACATCCGCAAGGCGCTGGGCCGGAACCCGACGGCGGTGTTCTGCTTCTTCGCCGGGCCGGCCGCCGTCGAGTTCATCAAGCAGTTGCGCATCGAGGGGTTCACCGGCAAGGTCTACGCCCCCGGCTTCCTGACCGAGGGCGCCGTGCTGAGCAGCGTCAAGGCCGAGGACGCGCTGGGCATCCAGACGGCGCTGAACTACTCGTCCGACCTGAACAACACGGCCAACCGCCGGTTCGCCTCGGCGTACCGCAAGAAGCACGGCACCTCGCCGACCACCTACGCGATGGCCTCGTACGACGCCGCGCAGGTGCTCGACCAGGCGATCCGGATCGCCGGCGGGTCACCCACCCCGCAGCAGGTCAACCTGGCCCTCGGCAAGATCGGCCAGATCGACAGTCCGCGCGGGCTGTGGCAGTTCAACCAGCCCCGTACGCCGCAGCAGCGGTGGTACCTGCGCGAGGTCCAGCTCGACGGCCAGGTGCTGTCCAACGTCCTGGTGACCGAGCTGGCCACGCTCGGCTGAACCACCACCCCGCCCCACCCCCACGCGTCCGGTGGCGGTGGGGCGGCGGAGCGGCAGGTCAGTGGCGGAGTTCGGCGATGCAGCACTTCACGCTGCCGCCGCCCTTCTTCAGCTCGGCCAGCTCGACCGGGACCGGGTGGTAGCCGGCCGCCTTCAGCTTCCCGGCCAGGCGGGTCGCCTCGCTGTTCAGCACGACGTTGAGCCCGTCGCTGACCAGGTTGAGGCCGAAGGCCAGGGCGTCCTCGGCGTCGGCGACCACCGCGTCGGGGAAGAGCTGCGTGAGCACCCGCTGGCTGGCGGCGGAGAAGGCGCCCGGGTAATAGACGACGTTCTCGTCGTCGATCGAGGCGAGCGCGACGTCCAGGTGGTAGAAGCGCGGGTCGACCAGGCGCAGCGACACCACGGGCCGGCCGAGCGCCTCCTGCGCCTCGGCGTGCGCCGGCAGCTCGGTGCGGAAGCCGTGCCCGGCGAGGATCAGCCCGCCGTGTGCCTCCGGCAGGTACGCGAAGTCGCCCTCGCCCTCGTTGGTCTCGATCGGCGCGATGAACCGCCAGCCCTGCGACTCGTAGAACGCCCGGTGCGCGGCGGCCTCGGCGGCCCGCTGCTCGTGCTTGAACTGCGCGCCGTAGACCGTGCCGTCGACCACGAACGCCCCGTTGGCCGCGTAGACCATGTCGGGCAGGCCCCGCTCGGGAGTCAGCAGGTGCACCTCGTGGCCGAGACCGACCAGGCTCTCCCGCAGCCGGTCCCACTGCTTGACCGCAAGCTGCGAGTCGACCGGGGTGGTCACGTCCATCCACGGATTGATCGCGTACTCGACCGCGAAGTGCTCGGGCGAGCACATGAGATATGTCCGCTTTCGCGCGACTCGCTGCTGGTTCACGATGACCAAGGGTAGGTACCCTCGAACTTTGGTAACAGCCACAACCGTTGCTTCCCAGAGGCGGAACGTTGCAGATAGATGACGTGGACCAGCGGATCATTGCGTTGCTCGTCGCGGACGCCCGCGCCTCGTACGCCGACATCGGTCAGCGGGTGTCGCTCTCCGCTCCGGCGGTCAAACGGCGGGTGGACCGGCTGCGGGCGGCCGGCGTGATCCGGGGCTTCACCGCCGTCGTCGACCCCGCCGCCGTCGGCTGGACCACCGAGGCGTTCGTCGAGCTGTTCTGCGCCGGCCGGACCACCCCGGCCCAGATCGGGGTCGCCACCCGCCGGCACCCCGAGGTGGTCGGCGCGTACACCGTCTCGGGCGAGGCCGACGCGCTCGTACACCTGCGGGCCGCCGACATCGGGCACCTGGAGGCGGCGCTGGAACGGCTGCGGGCCGAGTCCTTCGTGACCTCGACCCGGAGCACCATCGTGCTCTCCCGGCTCGTGGACTCCCCCGGCGTCGGCCCCTCGCCCCGCTGACCGGGGCGGGCCCGGCGGGAAACGCGGCGCGGAAGGTCGGCGGAGGGCCGGAACCACCCGCCGGCCGGGCGCGTCGAACCGGCCATGACACGGGGAGCCCACATCTTCGCGGTCGGCACGCTGGCCGCGCTCACCCTGCTCGGCGGCAGCGCGATCCCGGCGGCGCCGCCCGACCCACCGGGCCCGAGGCAGCCGACGACCGCGCCCGTGCTGGTCTCCTACGATTCCTGCGCCCAGGCGCTGGGCGGGCTCCGTGCCGCCGCCGACGCGTCCGTGGGCCCGTGGGGCTTCGGCAACGGCTGGCGCACCGGGGCCGCCTTCGGCGACGTGGCCAAGGACGCGTCCGGGTCCCGGGCGTCAGCCCAGTCCGCCCAGCCCGCCCAGGAGCACTCCACGACCAACGTGCACGAGGCCGGCGCGGACGAACCCGACCTGGTCAAGACCGACGGGCGGCGGATCGTGACCGTCACCCGGGGCGTGCTGCGGGTGGTGGACCCGGCCGCCCGCCGGGAGACGGGCCGCCTCGACCTCACGCGGACGCTGCCGGAGCTGACGTGGGGTGAGCAGGCGAGCCTGCTGTTGCACGGCGACCGGGCGCTGGTGCTGACCCAGATCGGCGCGGAACTCCAGTCGACGACCCGCGCCGCGCGGGCCCGCACCGCGCCGCGCCTGATCCTCGTCGACCTCGCGGGCACGCCGCGGGTGCTCGGCACCTACCGGATGGACGGCAGCCTCGTCGACGCCCGGCAGACCGGGAACACCGCCCGGGTCGTGGTCCGCAGCCGCCCCCAACTGGTCTTCCCGTACGCCGAACGGGGCACCGACGCGACGCGGACCGCCGCCAACCGCGCGGTGATCGCCGCCGCCGGAGTGGAGGCGTGGCTGCCGGCGTACGAGTGGACGGCCGGGGCGGAACGGCACACCGGCCGGGTCGGCTGCGACCGGTTGAGCCGGCCGCCCGCCTGGTCCGGCACGTCGATGCTGACCGTGCTGAGCTTCGACCTCGCCGGCGACCGCCTCGGCGACGGCGACCCGGTCAGCGTCGCCGCCGACGCCACCACCGTCTACGGCACCGGGAGCAGTCTCTACCTCGCCGGGGAACGGCCGGTGCCGCCCAGGCCCGGCTCGTTCCGGGGGGACGTCCGGCGGCCGGGCCCGCAGGTCACCGAGATCCACCGGTTCGACACCGGCGCGCCCGGTCGTCCCCGCTACGTGGCCTCCGGTTCGGTGCCCGGGTCGCTCGTCAACCAGTACGCCCTCTCCGAGTGGCAGGGGCACCTGCGGGTGGCCACCACCACGGGCGACGCCTGGGGCACCCGGCCGAACTCGGAGTCCGCCGTCCACGTGCTGCGTCCCGACGGGCACACGCTGGTCCGGACGGGCGCGGTCACCGGCCTCGGCCCGGGCGAGCGGATCTACTCCGTGCGCTTCCTCGGCGGCTCCGCGTACGTGGTCACGTTCCGGCTCACCGATCCGCTCTACGCGGTCGACCTGACCGATCCGACCGCGCCCCGGGTCACCGGGGAGCTGAAGATCACCGGCTACTCGGCGTACCTGCACCCGCTGCCGGAGGGCCGGCTGCTCGGGGTGGGCCAGGAGGCCGACCGGCGGGGACGGGCGCAGGGGCTCCAGGTCTCGCTGTTCGACGTACGCGACCCCGCCCGGCCGAGCCGGCTCGACCAGTGGCACGTGCCGAAGGCGTACTCCGCGCTGGAACACGACACGCACGCCTTCCTGCACCACCCGGAGACGGGCCTGGTCGCGCTGCCGGTCGGCGACGACGTACGCCTGCTGCGGGTGTCCGGGACCGACATCGGCGAGGTCGGCACGGTCTCCCACACCGGCCCGGCGGGCCCGGTCCTGCGGTCGCTGCTGGTCGGGGACGTGCTCTGGACCGTCTCCGCCGCCGGCCTGCGGGCCACCGATCCGACCACCGCCCGGAGCCTCGACTGGCTCCCCGTGACCTGATCCTCCCTCCCCGGCGGGTGGGGCCCGGTTTCTCGGGGTTTCCGGGCTCCACCCGCCACCACCGGTCCGTGCTCCACCCCGCCGCCTGCCGGTGGTGGGGCGTGGATCAGAGGTACATGCCGGTGCGGTGTTCCTCCTGGTCCCGCTTGACCGGCTTGTCGCCCTCGCCGAAGAACCGCTTCCCGCCGAACTCGCCGTGCAGGCGGTCGTCCAGCTCGTCCGCGAGCCCGGTCATCACCTGGACCGCGAGCATGAGGTGGGTGGCCTGGAAGTTGCGCCCGAAGACGGGGATGGACGCCCACACGGTGTCGTCGGCGCAGTAGAGCCGGCCGATGGGCATCCGGTTGGTCAGCTCGGAGAGCTTCACGTAGAGCCGCTCGGTCGGCTCGACCTCGGTCAGCACCGGGGAGAAGACGTCCACCAGCGGCGGGTTGTCGCGGACCCGGACGAAGACCATCGCCGAACCGGCGCGGATGTTGATGTCGCCGTCGGAGTCGACCTGCAACCGGTCCGGCTCCGACTTGAGCATGGTCGAGACGACGGTGCGGACCTGTTCGGCGAGCGCGGCCGTGTCGTGCTCGGGCGCCTGGGCGGCGGCGGCCGCCGCGAGCGCCTCGTCCAGGTCGGCCTCCACGTTGCGGTCGGGGCCGAACTCGCTGCGCGCGGTGCCCAGCGGTTCCACCGGCAGCGCTTCGCCCTCGGCGTCGTGGATGAGGTAGACGAGGAAGGCGGGGTGCGGGGCGCCGTAGACGTCGCGCAGCGTCCGGGTGAGCAGGGCGGCCAGCCGGGCGGCCTCGGCGGTGCCGCTGTCCAGCCCGAAGTGCTCGCCGGAGCCCGGCACCACGCCGGGCGGCGACCAGCCGAGCGCGATCATGTCCGCCACGGCGGCCCGGTCCAGCCGGTAGCCCTCCGGCAGGGTGGCGTTGCCGACCGCGCGGGCGGCCAGCCGGCCCTCCTCGCCGACGTCGATGCTGACCGAGTAGACCGCGTCGCCGGTGCCGGAGGCCGTCGGGTCGAGGGTCAGCTCCACGTGCGTGCCCGTGGGGAGCGCCGCCAACCGCTCGGCGAGTGCCCGGGCGAACTCGTGCCAGGCCTGGGTGACCTTGGCCCGTAGGTCGGCCGTGCTGGGCTCGTCGAGCAGGATCGGCTCGTGGTGCGCCGGCAGGGTGCCGGGCGAGTCGCCGCCCGGCGCCGAGGGGTGGTCCGCCGTCATGATCGCCTCCGTCCGTCACGGTCACCCTACCCACGGAACGGGGGAGGCGAATCAGCCCGACCGTGATCGGACAGCGGAGGTCAGGCGGGTGTCCCGCCCGGGCGTTCGGCGCCGAGCCCGACCGGCCAGTCGGCGGCCAGCGCGCTGAGCCGGGCCGCGGCGCCGGCCGGGTCCGCGCCCCGCCCGACCGCCAGCCCCAGCAGGTACGCGGTGACGGGCGCGCCCGGCCGCAGCACCTGGTGCGCCACGTCCTTGGCCAGGTCGAGCACGGCCGGCACCGGCACCTGGGCGGGATCCAGGTCCAGCTCGGCACAGGCCGCCGTCACCCAGTCGTCCATGACCGTCATCGCGCCCACTCCTCCGCCCGGCGTACGTCCTCGTCAGTGTCGCAGTCGAACCAGGGCGGCGGGCCGGCACCGGCCCACGGCACCTCGCGTACCCGCAGCGCGGCGAGCAGCGCCCTGATCGGCGCCCCCGCCAGCGACGCGGCGGACCCGTCGGGCTGCCCGCTGGCGCGCTCGGCGGCGAGGCGGACCAGGGCGGCGCGCAGCGGGGCCACCCGCCACACGCCGCAGAGGGTCTGCCGCCGCCCGTCGCCGTCGACGTAGCAGGCGCCGTCGTGACCGGCGTCGAGGTGGCCGAGCAACTCCCCGACCGCCGCGCGGGTGAGCAGGGGCAGGTCGGCGGCGAGCAGGGCGACCACCGGCGTACCGGGGTCGAGCAGGGCCAGCCCGGCCGCGGCGGCTGCGACGGGGCCGCCGCCCGGCGGCTCCTCCCGGGTCAGCCGCACCCCGTCGGGCACCGGTCCGTCCGGGCCGACCAGGATGCGCGGCGCGGCGTCGGCGACCGCGGCGAGCACCCGGTCCCGCATGGGCCGGCCGCCGACCGTCCGGGCGGGCTTGTCGACGCCCCCCATCCGGCGCGCGGCCCCACCCGCCAGCACCACCGCCGCATACGCGTCCACCGGGCCACGGTATCCGCCCGACGCCTCGCCGGGAGATGCGAGGCGACGGGCGTGAGGTTGCCCGGCTCTCCCGTGTGGAGCGGCGGCCTACACAGAAGTGGGACGTGATCGTGGACGGCCGCCGGTGCAGCCTGGTCCTGTAACGCGGCCCTCCCGGGCGACGGGCTCGGCGGGGGACGGGGCACGGCAGATCTCGGGTCCGGTTCTGCCGTGCCCATCAGAGACGGCCCACGGGGGTGGCGACCGCCGGTCCCACCCCGATTCTCCAACCGGTACACCCTCGGCCCCTGACGGCCGAGGCGAAGAAGGGAGCATCGATGGCGAAGACTCCGCGTCGCCCGCGCGTCCGCAGCCTCATCGCGGTCGCCGCCGTGGCCGGCGGTGCCGTGGTCGGCCTGGCCGCGCCCGCCCAGGCGGCCTACAACAGCCCGCTCTACTCCACGCTCAAGGCGTGCAACGCGGCCCGGCCGGCGTACGTCAGCTCGTGGACGTCGCCGGGGCCGTGCTACCCGATGTACAACTGGAACGGCACGAAGAAGATCGGCTACTCGTTCCTCGTGCAGACCCGGGGCTGACGTGCCGGTCCATCGGTCCTAGGCGGCGGGGTCCACCTCGAACGCCATCGCGATCCGCGTCAGTCCCGCCTTGTTCACCGCGCCCGTCTTCTGTCGCAGGCGATGCGTGTAGGTGTCGACCGTCGACTTGGACAGGCAGAGCCTGCGGGCGATCTGCTGGTGGGTGAGGCCCTCGGCAACGAGCCGCAACACGTCCCGTTCCCGGGCGGTCAGCATGGGCGGACCGCCGTCGCAGACATCGGCGACGGCGTCGGGCAGCAGGGCGACGCGCGCCGCGCCGTCGAGGTACAGGTCGCCCCGCCCGACGGCGTGGACCGCCCGCAGCAGGGTGGCCTCGTCGACGTCCCGCCCCAGATAGGCGAGCGCGCCCGCGTCCAGGGCAGCCCGCACCCGTACCGCGTCCTGGCACGTGGCGAGGACGACGAACGCCGGCCCGTCGGGCCACCACGGGCCGGCGTTCGACTCCCCGCAGCGGTCGGCGACGACGACCTGCGGCGCGTCCCGCAGGGCGGCGACCGGCTCGACCGAGGGGAACACGCCGACCACGGTCACCCCTGGAGCCCGCCCGAGGGCGTCGGCGACCCCCCGAAAGGTCAGCGACCCGTCGTCCACGACAGCGACCCTGACGGCCATGGCCCACCCTCTCCGGACTTCCTCCTGCGGACGGTCACACCGTACGGCGGGCGGCGTACAGGTCGCGTACATCGCGGATACGGACGGGCCGTCGCCGCGCGGCGCCCCGACCCCGGGGTGCAGGATGGCGGGATGGGACGGGCGACTGACCGGCGCGGCGTGCTCCGCATCGACCTCGACGCGGCGACCGGCCGCACCTCGGTACGCCGGCAGGACAGCCTCGCCGTGGAGGAACCGCTGGAGATCCGGGTCGGCGCGGCCGGCCCCGGCCGGCGACGGCCGCTCGCGGTGACCATGCGTACGCCCGGCGACGACCTCGATTTGGCGATCGGCTTCCTGCTGACCGAGGGGCTGATCCGCTCCGCCGACGACGTACGCACCGCGCAGCTCTGCGCCGGCGCGGAGACACCCAACACGTACAACGTGGTGGACGTGGTGCTGGCGCCCGGTGTGCCCGAACCCGCCGTCGATCCGGCCCGGAACTTCTACACCACCAGCTCCTGCGGGGTGTGCGGCAAGGCGAGCATCGACGCCGTGCGTACCCGATCGGTCTTCGCGGTGGGCGACGACCCGCTGACCGTGCCGGCGGCGGTCCTGACCGCGCTGCCGGACCGGCTGCGCGCGGCTCAGCGCGGCTTCGACCGCACGGGCGGCCTGCACGCGGCGGGCCTGTTCACCGCCGACGGCGACCTGGTGGTGCTGCGCGAGGACGTGGGCCGGCACAACGCCGTCGACAAGGTCATCGGCTGGGCGGTCCGCGAGCGGCGGCTGCCGCTGGCCGGGCACGTCCTGCTGGTCTCCGGGCGGGCGAGCTTCGAGCTGACCCAGAAGGCGTGGATGGCGGGGGTGCCGCTGCTCGCGGCGGTCTCCGCGCCGAGCACCCTGGCGGTGGAGCTGGCCGAGGAGGCCGGGCTGACGCTGGTCGGCTTCCTGCGCGGCTCCACGATGAACGTCTACGCCCGTCCTGACCGGATCACCACCTGATCCGTCGGCCTAGCCGAACAGCCCCAACCGGACCGCGGCGTCGCGGGCCACCAGGAAGCCGGCGATGCCGAGAATCCAGCCGAGCATGCTGCCCGAGGTTCGCATGATCCAGGCGTTGAGCCGGGCCAGCACCGGCTCGACCAGCCTCGGCAGCGCCATCCGGGCCGCCAGCAGCAGCACCGCCGGCAGGACCATGACCAGGCAGTAACCGGCGAGCAGCCCCACCATCTCGGCCGCGCCGAGACCCGAGGTGGTCAGCAGGCCGACCGCGCCGAGGTACGGCAGCATCGTCGCCACCTCCGCGAGCGCGGCGAGCAGCGCCAGCCCCACCAGCCACCGCGCGGAGGAGTCGCCGGCGGTGGCCCGGTCCCGCCAGCGCAGCACTCCGCCGCTGCGCGGACGCCGCTTGCTGTCGTAGCGGAAGCTGAGCAGGAACAGCCCGACCCCGAGGACGAGCTGTGCCCAGAGCACCGGTCGGTTGTCCATCGCCCCGCCGAGGACGTCGGCCAGCCGGCTGCCGCCGAGGGCGAGCAGCAGCCCGATGCCGAAGTAGAAGACGGCGATCGTGCCGAGGTAGACGAGGATCCGTCGGGCGTTGACCGGCCCGGGAGCGAGCAGCAGCCAGACGGGGATGAAGAGCGTGCCGATGCTCGTGCTGTCGACCAGGGCCAGGCCGGCGAGCGTCAGCAGCAGTCCGACGCTCATGCGGTGCTTGCGGTGGGTTGGGGCACGGACCCATTCTGTGCCGGCGTCGATCCTGTCGACTCGCCCTACGGAACGAACGTCCACTACATCTTTCGACGGAGACCAGCATTGCCGCTGTCTGCCGTGCCGCTGTCTGCCGTGCCGGCGCTTCCGATGGCGCGGTCAGCGCGGGCGGGCCCAGGCGGTGAAGCGGGCGGTCAGGCCGGCCGGCGTCGTGGCGTGGTCCAGCGCGGCGAGCTGTTCGCCCGCCTCGGCCTGAAGGGTCGCCAGGTGGATCAGCAGGGCCGGCCGGTCCGTCCGGTACTCGGCGAGCAGCCGCAGCTTCGCCGCCGAGCACGGCCAGGCGATGCCGCAGGCCGCGCAGCGCCAGGTGGGCCGGGTGGGCAGGTGGTCGCGGCGCCGGGTCACGCTGTGACCCGTCGGCGGGTCACGGGACGGCGGTGGGCCTGCGCCGACGAGGCCGGAGCTGCGGTACGCCAGCGGACCCCCTCGCACCACACGTAGAGCGAGCGCCGGTCCACGGCGTCGCCGCGCGCGCCCAGCTGGTAGACGTCGATCCAGCACCAACCGTGGTACGTGTGCCAGTCGGTCAGGACGCGAATCACGCGCACGGAGATCGGGCGGACGAACTGCGGGCTCGCGGACCGGGTCAGGTGCAGGACGTCACCCGACCTGATCTGCCGCAGCGCGGGCTTCGGGTCGGG
Organism: Micromonospora sp. NBC_01740; assembly: GCF_035920365.1. NCBI lineage: Bacteria > Bacillati > Actinomycetota > Actinomycetes > Micromonosporales > Micromonosporaceae > Micromonospora > Micromonospora sp. NBC_01740. The sequence goes on from NZ_CP109150.1 coordinate 1,387,513, forward strand.
CTTCGGGTCCGGCTGGCGCTCCGGCAAGGTCTTTCCCCTCGTCCGTCGGTGTGGAGGAGGGGGCCGCCACGGATGCTCGCCCGGCGGCGACCCCTCGCGGCACGACCGGCGGGCCTCGGGATGCCTCCACCGGCTCGCGCCGTCCACTTGGCACCCTGCCGAGGGTTGCCAGCCGATCACACCGCGTAGCAGTCTGTACCGGGGATATTCAGGACGTTCAGGCGAGGAGCAGGGATGAACCGGGCGGTTCAGGTAGCGATGGCGAAGGCCGGCGAGACTGCGGAGAGCCTCGCAGCTCAGATCGGCGTCGATCCGAAGACGGCGGCACGCTGGGTGAGCCAGGGACGAATCCCGCAGACCCGTCACCGTGCCCGGGTCGCCGAGATCCTGAACAAGGACATAGAAGAGCTCTGGCCGGACGCACTGAAGCGAAGAGAGCCAGCGTGGTTCCAGCCATGGACGGACATCGAGCGCGAGGCAGCCGGCCTGCGCTGCTACGAATCCACTGTCATTCCCGGGCTTCTTCAGACCGAGGAGTACGCCCGCGCGGTACTCGCCAGCGGCCCCCTCGTAGCCGACGCAGCCGGCTACGTCGAAACGCGGCTGCGACGGCAGGCTGCGGTATTCGAGCGGCCCCGCCCGCCCCTCTCAGTCTTCGTGATCGATGAGGCGGCGTTGCGGCGAGGCACGCCGGCAGTCATGGTGCCCCAGCTCGACCACTTGGCTGAGGTGGCCGCGCGACCAAACGTCATGGTGCATGTCCTGCCGTTGAAGGCGGGCTTCCACCCGGGGCAGGCCGGACCGTTCGTCATCGCCACGACGAGCGACGGGGAGGACGTCGGCTACCTCGACGATCAGGCCACTGGCCGCATCACAAATGACGTTGCTCCGCTCTGGGCCGTGTGGGATACCGTGAGATCGCTCGCGCTTCCGCGAGACCAATCCATCGACTTCCTTGAGGCAAGATCATGGCTGACCTGATCGGCGCGCAGTGGCGCAAGAGCACCCGCAGCAGCTCGAACGGCGGCAACTGCGTCGAGGTCGCCGACAATCTTCCCGGCGTCGTCGGCGTCCGTGACTCGAAGGACCCGGCCGGCCCGGCACTCACCTTCACACCGGCGGCCTGGCGCGCGTTCGTCGCCGAGCTGGCCGAGCGGGCCTGAACACCCGGGACGCAGTCACGCCCTTCCCCCAGACCGGCTGACGCGGAGGACGCGAGCCCTCCTCCCGTCCCTCGCCAGGCCCCCGAACTCTTCCGCTGGAGACGGGAAAGCGACTGGGCCGCGGTCGGCTTCTCGGCCTGCCACAACGTCAGTCACGCCTACGGACCGCCAATCTCATGGGGACCGCGAAACAGGCGAGGCCGCACCGACGATGACCGCCCGGCAGTCCTCCCGTCGGATGGCGTATCCGCTACACATGGTGTGTGGACCACCTTCAAGGGCACCTCGGCACCTGCGCAAGCGGAGCCATGGCCGAGGGGATGCACACCCGACAGGCTGACCTGACGACGGATGCCATACGTGAGGGCCTTGGCAACGTGTTCTGGATCGGCGGTGGACCTGCGAGCGGTAAGTCGACGATCGCGCGTCGGCTCGCCAACCGGTACGGCTTGCATCTGTACGCCACCGACGATGTCATGGGTGACCACGCCGACCGTGTTACCGCCGAGGAAGCGCCTTGCCTGGACCGGTTCAAGGCGATGGACATGGACGAGCGCTGGCTCACCCGTTCCCCGGAGATCATGCTGGACACGTTCCACTGGTTCCACGGCGAGGCGTTCCACCTGATCGTGGACGACCTGCTGAGCCTGCCGACAGGCACTCGCGTAGTGGCCGAGGGCTTCCGGCTCCTCCCGCACCTGGTCAAGCCACTGCTCGCCGAGGTCGATCGCGCGGTGTGGCTGCTGCCGACGGCGGACTTCCGCGACGCCGCCCTCGCCCAGCGAGGGTCGACCTGGCAGATCCCGGCGAAGACCAGTGATCCGGAACGGGCGAGGCAGAATCTGAGCGAACGCGACCGGTTGTTCACCAAGCGCCTGATCGTCGAGACCGACCGGCTCGGTGTGCGGGCGATACGGTTGGTCCCCGGGATGTGCGAAGACGAGGTCGCCGACCAGGTGGCCCGGCAGTTCGCCCTCTGAACGGCGTCGTCGCCGTCCCTGACCCGAAGGACCCGGCCGGTCCGGCGCTCGCCTTCACACCGGCGGCCTGGCGCGCGTTCGTCGCCGAACTGGCCGAGCGGGCCTGACGTCCGAAGCGCACGTCGGGCCCGGCGCGGGCGAGCAGGATCGCGGACACCCAGCCAGACCCGAGCGCCGCGCGGGAGACGGCTCGTGACCGCCAGCAGTCGAGCTGGCGCCTCGTCACGCAGCCTTGACCGGATGATTCGCGCCTCCTGCGGCGGTGACGGAGCCCGCCCGCGGGCAAACAGGTCGCGCGACGCTGTCGAGCTGAGTCGTCTGTGACATCAGGCGATGCCTGGTTCGCTGCGACACCAGATGGCGGTGAATCGTCTGCGACATCAGCTCGACAGTCCCACGCGAGCCGCAAGGGCCGCCCGATCCTGGCGGTGGGCCGCATCGGCGCGCCGCCAGCTCCTCACCGGGCGAGACGGAGACGCCCGGTCGGTGTTTGACTGCCCTGCATGGAGCTGAGCGTCGGCGAGCAGCAACTCCCCGCCACCCTGAACCTGCCGGCCGGGCCGGCCCGGGGCGCCCTCGCCGTGCTGCACGGCTCCCACGCCGACAACCGGTCGTGCTTCCTCTATGAGCACCTGGCCCGGCTGCTGCCGCCTGCCGGCATCGCGGTGCTGCGCTACGACCGGCGCCCCCGGATCGACGGACGCGACGTGCCGATGAACGCCCAGGCCGACGACGCGGCGGCGGCCCTGGACGTGCTGCGCCGGCAGGTCGGTGATGTCCCGGTCGGACTGTGGGGGTTCAGCCAGGGGGCCTGGGCGGCGGCGCTGACCGCCAGCCGCCACCCGGTCGACCTCCTCGTGCTCGTCGGGTGCAGCGGGGTCAGCCCGGCCCGGCAGATGCGGTACGGCACCGCCGAGCAACTTCGCCGCCACGGGTACGGCGACGCCGACCTCGCCGAGCTGGACCGGCTGCGTGGGGTCACAGAGGCGTACCTTCGCGGCGGGCTGTCCCGGGCGGTCGCCCAGGCGGAGTTGGACGCCGCCGTCGAGCGGCCCTGGTTCCCGCTGGCGTTCCTGCCGCGCGAGGTGCCGGAGCCCGGCGCCTGGGCCGACATGGACTTCGATCCGGAACCGGTATTCGCGGCGCTGACCTGCCCGGTGCTGCTCTGCTACGGCGACACCGACGCCTGGATCCCGATCGAGGAGAGCCTGACGGTGTGGCGCCGGGCGGCCGTTGCGGCAGACCTGACCATCGCCCGGCTGGCCGGCTGCGACCACGCGCCCACCCTGCACGAGGCCGAGAACCTGGCCGGCATCAGCCCGCAGTACGCACAGATCCTGCTCGCCTGGCTGGACCGGCGGCTCCCCACAGTTCGATGACGTGGCGGCGTGGCACGCGTTCGTGGTCGAGTTGGCCGAGCGGGCCTGACCATCCGGGGCGCGCTCCGATGCCGGCGGGCCATGGAGGTGGAAGGCCTAGCTGGGCGAGGTGCGGCCTCTCTCAGTCGGGCGTACCGAACTGGAGCCAGACGCGGACCCCCTCGGTGACCTCGTCGCGTCCGCCGAGGGCGTCGCGCACCTCTGCGGCAAACGTGGCTCGTCCCTGCGTGGAAGGCAGCTGGTCGGCCGACAGGGCGGAGAAGACGCCGCCGACCATGTCATCGACGGTGAGCGGTGCGTCGTACCGCACCGACGACTCCGCGTACCGGTAGCCGGCGCGAACGAGGGCGTCCTGGTTGCGTAGGCGGCCGGCGTCGTCGGTTTGGCAGGCAGCTGTGACGGGGTGCCCGAGCAGCCGTTCCAGGCAATCGCGCAGTGCCCTGGACCAGTCGGCGTCCTGGAGCCACAGCGGCGCTCCGTTGGTGACGACGGCGACGCCACCGCCGGGACGCAGCAGCGGCCGGGCGGCCCTGAACAGCGCGTCGCGGTCCATGAAGTGGATGGCGACGGCGGCGGTCAGCGCGCCGATCGTCCGTCCGCCGAGTAGCCGACCCAGTGCGGGCAGGTCGTTGTCAGTGCCGAGCATCCACATGGCGTTGACCGTTGCGGCGTCGAGGGCGGCCTGGCGGGCCAGAACCAGCATGTCCGGCTCCGGGTCCACCCCGATGACGGTCCCGACCCGGGCGGCGAGCGGGAGGCTCAACTGGCCGGTGCCGCAGCCGAGGTCGACCACCGCGTCCTCGGCGCTGAGGCCGAACGCTCCCACGAGGGCATCGAGCACCTCGGGCGGGTAACCACGCCGGTGCCTCGCGTAGTACGTCGCCACCTCACCGCTGAAGCTCGCTCTCATCTCGACAGCCTGCCGGGGAAGCAGACCGGGAAGCGAGCGATTCTGCTCAGGGCATGGCCAGGGTGTCGCTGCTTGCGTCGGGCAGGGCAAGTCCCTGTGGCTGTGACGTACCGCCCACGGCGAGGGGCGAGCGGATCCGACAGCCGATACCTACAGTCGGGCCATGAGCACCGGCAGAGGCGTGCGGGCGGTCTACCCCGGCAGCTTCGATCCCTTCACTCCCGGGCATTTGGATGTGGTGGACCGGGCACGCCGCCTCTTTGACGAAGTGGTCGTGCTCGTTGCGGTCAACAGCCTCAAGAATCCGGGCACCGACGAAGAGGCGCGAGCGGCCGCTGTCCGGGCCATTCTGCCGGTCGAATGGACCTCCGTGAGCGTTGCGGCCTGGAGCGGTTTGACCTCCGACTACTGCCGTCGCCACGAAGCAGGGGTGATCGTCCGCGGCTTGCGGAACACCACCGACCTGCAGAGCGAGTACCGGCTCGCCGCGATGAACGAGTCGCTCGGTGTCCCCACGGTGTTCCTGCCTGCGCAGCCCGAACTGGCTGCGGTGTCCTCGACCGCGGTGCGCACGCTGGGAAAGTGACCTTCGTTCACGCAGCCGCGGACGGCTGGGCATCACGCGAGCGGCCGGCGCTGTCGCCCCCGTGTCAGCTCGCCTGGTTCTGCTGCTCGGCCCATTCGGCGACCCGTCGCGCGCTCTCCTTCTCGGAGAGGTCCTCCACCCGGGTCATGACCGACCACCGTACGCCGAAGGGGTCCCTGATGCTGGCGAACCGGTCGCCGGACACGAACGTGGACGGCGCCTCACGGACGACGGCGCCGGCCGCCTCGGCCCGGGCGACGACGGCGTCCACGTCGGGGCAGTAGAGGCCCATCGAGTAGCAGTCCTGGTCCCCTTCGGGGGCCGCGACGAGCCCGTAGTCGGGCATCGGCTCGCCGAGTTGCAGCAGCCCGTGGCCGAAGTCGAGAACGGCGTGGGCCACGACCCCGCCCATCTCGGTCACGTCGACCACCCGGGCACCGAAGATCTCCCGGTAGAAGTCGATGGCGCCGCGGGCGTCGGGGATCGCCAGGAAGGGGGTCAGGCTGGTGGCGCCGTGCGGCGTACCGTTCGTGGTGTGCTCACCGTCGGCGGCTCGGGTCGTTGCAGTCATGTGACCGATCGTAGGAACGGCGGGCGTGGGCCGGCTTGAAGATTCGCGCCAGGTTCCCGACCCGGGTGGGGCGAGCCCACGGGGTGTCCTCTATCCGGCGCGGCTGCCCACGTTCGACCGGCTCCCGCCGCCGGACGCGGTGCGGCAGTTGGTGCGGTGGTTCTGGATCCCGGAGTGGCAGATCCAGCCGGGGCGGTCCTCCCGGCAGCACCTGATCGCCTTCCCCGCCTGCAACCTCGTCGTCGAACCGGACGCGGTCGGCATCTCCGGACCGACGACCGGCAGTTCGCACCGTGACCTCACCGGAACGGGCTGGGCCGTCGGCGCCCTGCTGCGGCCGGCGGCCGTACCCCACCTCGTCGCGGATCCGGCGGCCCTGCGGGACCGCTACGAGGCCGTGGACCTGCCCGACCTGCACGCGCGGGTGCACCGCGAGATGACCCGGCCGGGCGACCGGCGGACCCGGCACCGCCGGGCCGTCGACGCCTTCGCGGGGTGGCTCAGCGAGGCGATCCCACCGCCGAACGACGAGGCGCTACTGGCCAACGCGATGGCCGAGGCCATCGACACGGATCCGGCGATCCGGACGGTCGAGGACGCCGCCGTACGCGTGCGCCTGTCCACCCGCTCGTTGCAGCGGCTCGCGGGACGGTACGTCGGGCTGCCGCCGTCGACGATGATCCGCAGGCGTCGGCTACAGGAGGCGGCCGAACGCCTGCGTACCGACCCGGGCACGACCCTGGCCGCCGTCGCCGCCGACCTCGGCTACAGCGACCATGCCCACCTCGCCAACGAGTTCCGGTCGGTGCTCGGCCTCTCCCTGAACAGTTACCGGCAGCGGGTCACGGGCGAGGAGGACGGGTCGTAGGTTCGCCGTAAACTCTCGCGGTATTCGCCCCTAAACTTCCGCGGTACACGTCCGTGGACCTTCGCGGTATTTCTGCCAACTGTGCTTGTTGGACGATCGAAGGCCATGGTCCACTACGCGCCATGCGCAGATTGTTGGCTTCGATCTTCGTCCTCGTTTCGGGAGCCGCTGGCGTTGTCGCCGGGACGCCCACGGCTTCCGCCGCCTGCAGTTATCCGTGGTCCAATCCGAGCAATTGGACAGCCGTAACCGTCGGCGACGACGTCAACTATCGCAGCGGCCCGTGGCGTAGTTGCAGTTCGAACGGCACCTGGAACAGCGGATCTGACGTCTATCTGCACTGTTACCGAGTCGGTGAGAAGACCACCGCCCACGGGGTCACGAGCCCGCTCTGGTGGCACGTACGTAAGGCCGGCACCCAGCAGCAGGGCTACATCTCCGAATCCTTCCTGCGCAGCAACGGTTGGATCCTGCCGCACCCGCCCGCTTCCCACCAATGCTGACCTGATCCGCACGAGAGCACTCTGCGGTCGCCCAAGGGAGATCGCTCGATTCCCATGGAAAGGGAGCCCTGATGAAACCAGTACGACTACTGCTGGCAGTTGCCGTGGGGCTGGCCGTGTCGACGGCGGTCGTCGCCAGCCCGGCTGCCGCAGCCGACTGCGACATCCTGTTCGGCAAGTGCTGGACGCTGTACCACAGCGACGGGGATGTCGTCGGTGCGCACGCCGACGGATACACCACCACCCAGTGCGACGGCCTTGGTCGGGTGTGCGTGTTCGGCACCTTGGAGGACACCAAGAGCGATGGGAAGTCCGCCTGCCTGGAGTTCTTCGCGACCTACTCGGACGGCGGCACCCGCAGGGAGTACGACCGGGTGGGCGGCTACGGCAACAGCAAGAGCCTGGGCAGCGCCGGATATTACAGCTTTGCCAGCAACGTAAGCACGATCAAGGCCCGCGAGGGCATCACGAACAGCAGCGGGACGTGCGTCTACGCGTCCGGCTACAAGTCACTGGCCTTCTAGCCGGAAAGGCGATCAATGCGCATCACGGGCCGTAGGTTCACCATCTGTGCGGCGACGACCGCAGCCGTCCTCGCTTTCACGGCATCGCCGGCGTTGGCCGTCGCCAACTGGTCGCTCTACCACACCAACGGAGATGTGGCGGGGGCGCACGCGGCGGGGTCTGTCGGCGTCGAGGACGGACGCGTCATTCTGCGCGGCACGCTGGAGGACACCGCCGCCGACGGCTACTCGGCCTGCCTGCAGACCGAGGCCTACTACAGCTACTCCTCGAATCCGGGCCGCACCGAGATCGACTACATGAGCAAAGGAAGCGGCAAGAGCGCTCCGATCGGTGCGGGCCACTACAGTTTCGCCATCAACGTGACCAAGATCCGCGCCCGCGAGGGCCTGGGCAAGAACGGTTCCTGCTTCGCCTGGGCCACCGGGTGGACCACGATCTACGCGGGCTGAGCCGGGTCGCAACAGGACGTCGCCGGGCCTGACCTGCCGCAGGCTCGCCCGGCCAGCCACGTTGCGCCGACGCGTGTGGAGGTGGGGAAGGGGGCCGGCCGGCCCCCTTCCTGGCGGGGTTCTCCCCGGTCTTCCGGTCCGGGTGCGCCAGGGGAATCTCCCCGATGCCCCGGCCGGCACCGGGAGACAAGGCTCGATGTCATGAGAATCATGAACAGCCGGACCGCCCTCGTGGCGACGGCGCTCGCCACCGTGCTGACCGTCGTGGCCCCCGGCGCGGTCACCGCCGCACCCCCGGCCCGTTCCGCCGCCGACTGCCGCCCCGGCACCCTCGACCCCGGCCCACTCCGGCAGGCGATCGCCGGACTACCCAACTCCGACGCCACCAGCGCCCAGGTCCGGATCACCACCCCGGACGGCTGCTGGACCGGCGCCACCGGCGTCCGGGACCTGCGCGGTCAGGCCCCCGTGCCGCCGCACGCACGCTTCCGGATCGGCAGCGTCACCAAGGTCTTCACCGCCGCACTGGTGCTGCAACTGGTCGCCGAGGGCCGCATCGACCTGGCCGACCCGGTGCAGCGGCACCTGCCCGGGCTGCTGCCCGCCGACTACCCGACCGTCACCGTCCGCCAGCTGCTCGACCACACCAACGGCATCCCCAGCCCGACCATGCCGGACGGCATCGAGTGGCAGCTCGCCCACCGGTACGACCGGTGGACCCCGGAGCAGATCGTGCGACTCGGCCTGCGCAACCCCCGGAAGTTCGAGCCCGGGACGAAGCAGCACTACACCAACATGGGCTACATCGTCGCCGGCCTGCTGGTGGAGAAGGTCACCGGCCACCCGTACGCGCGGGAGATGGACCGGCGGATCGCCCGCCCGCTCCACCTGCGGGACACGTACGCCCCCGGCGACGACCCGCGCATCCTCGGTCCGCACGCACACGGGTACCAGGCCGTCGTACGCGACGGGGCCACCGAACTGGTGGACGCCACGACGTGGAGCCAGACCTTCACGCCGGCTTCCGGCAACGTCATCTCCAGCCTCGCCGACCTGGACACGTTCGTCGCCGCGCTCTTCGCCGGCCGGGTCGTGCCGCCGGCCCAGTTGGCCGAGATGTTCACCCTGCCCGCGGTCTCCGACGTCGCCGGTGGTCCGGCCCGGTACAGCGCCGGGCTCACCGCGTTCCCGCTGCCCGGAGGCGAAGTCCTGTGGATCAAGACGGGCTCCCGGTTCGGCTACCTGACCGGCGTGGCGGCCACCCGCGACGGCCGGTTCAGGATGCAGTACTCGATCACCGCGACCGACGCCAAGGGTGAGGAGCTCAGCCGTACCGCTCAGGCCGTCATCGGCGCCGCGCTCGGGATGCTCTGACGGGGTCAGCGGGGGCCGCGCCGGCTGCGCCGGCGGCGTAGCACTCCGGGCGATCCCACCGCCGGCCAGCCGTCCAGCTCCGACGGCGGAACGCCCCGGCGCAGCAGGTCGTCGAGGAGCAGCGCCATCGAGTGGCCGGGATGCTCGGCCAGGGCCCGTTCCAGGGCCACGGCCGCCAGCGCGCCCTGCCCCGCCCGCCAGGCCGCGAACGCCAGCAGCGCGGCCGGCACGGCGATCAGCTCCGGCTCGGCCCGGCGCAGCACGTCGGTCCAGAGCGCGATGTCCTCGTCCCGCCCGTCGGTGCGCTCCCAGGCGTGGTCGCGGACGGGCACGTGGGTCAGCAGCACGCTCAGCCAGGCGACCTCGTCGTCGGTGAGCCGCTGACCCCGCCGGTGCCGACGCAGCGTGGTGCGTACCGCCGCCGCTCCCGCGGAGCGCAGCGTCCGCTCGCCGCGCGGGTCGGTCGCGGGCGCCCGGTCGAGCAGGTCCGCGAGGCGTCGCTCGGCGCGGGCGGTGGCCCGGCGTACGGCCGAACGGGCCTGACCGGTCACCGGGGCGACCTGCGCGACCAGGGCGGCCCGGTCGGGCAGGGCGACCTGGCCGGCGAAGACGGCCGCCGCGCTGACCTCGCTGGCGCCGACGTCGTAGGGGGTGCCGTCGGGCGGGCAGCACGCCGGCTCGGTGCAGAGGTACGACCAGTAGCGGCCCTCGGTGACGCGCAGGGCGTCGAGCACGGGGAGCCCGGCGGCGGTGAGCGCGGCGCGCACGGCGTCGACCGCCGGGGTGACCAGCGGCGCCGGGCCGTAGCCGAGGACCGTGGCGGTCTCGGCGTGCTGCCGGGCCACGACGCCGGCGAGGTGCCCGGCGGGGTCGCGCGGATCGGCGAGGTCGGGCAGGTCCGCGCGGGCGGCGAAGGTGATCCGGCGGCCCCGCATCGCCACCACGACGACGCTGTCGGTCGGGTGGAAGCCGAGCAGGAAGGGCACGGCGGCGATCAGGTCGGCGGGGGAACGGACGGCGAGCCGGGGGCGGTCGGTCGGGGTCATGACGGGCAGCCTGCAACGCAGTCGACACCGTCAGTGACCCCTGTGGACGACATGCGGGTTATCCACAGTCACGGAACGTGTTTCCCCAGCTCGGAGGCTTACGCCTCGACGCGGGCGGGGTGATCGGGCCGGGCCGCCACCAGGGATGCCAGCTCGCTGCGGGAGCCGACGCCCAGCTTGGGATACGCCTTGTAGAGGTGGTAGCCGACCGTCCGGGGGCTCAGGAAGAGCTGCGCGCCGATCTCCCGGTTGCTCAGCCCGCGGGCCGCCAACTGCACCACCTGGTGTTCCTGCGGGGTCAACCGCTGCACGACGCCCGGGTCGGCGGCCCGCACGCTCTCCCCGGCGGCGCGCAGCTCGGCACGCGCCCGCGCGCTCCAGGGGTGGGCCTGGAGCCGGTCGAAGATCTCCAGCGCCGAGTGCAGCACGATCCGGGCCTCGCTGATCCGGCGTGCCCGGCGCAGCCACTCGCCGTACAGCAGCTCCGTGCGGGCCTGCTCGAACGGGGTGCCGCCCTCCCGGTGCAGGGCCACCGCCCGGGCGTACTGGCCGTCGGCGTTGCCGGCCAGCAGCGCCTGGCAGCGCAGCGCGACCGCCCCCGTCCACGGCTGCCGGACGCGCCCGGCCCATTCGGCGTACTGCCGGGCGGCGGCCAGCCCGTCCTCCCGCCGGTCCACCCGGATCGCGGCCTCCACCAGGTCGGGAAGGCTGGCCATCGCGCCGCCCCGGTGCCGCGCGCCCAGCAGGCCGGAGAGTCGGCCGAAGGCCGCCTCGTACCGGCCGAGGCCCAGGTCGAGCAGGCTCAGCGCGCCGGCCGCGTGGACGTTGCCCGGCGTCACGCCCCGCGCGATCGGTGCCGCCGCAAGCTCGACGCACCGCTGTTCCTCACCCCGGATGGCGGCCAGGCCGGCGAGCACGGTGGTCAGGTAGACCGCGTGCCGGCGCTGCCCGGTGTCGGCGGCGATCCGCAGCCCCTCCGTCGCGTTGGCCTCCGCGTCGTCGTGCCGGCCCCGCATGAGCTGGGCGCGGGCGAGCAGCGGCAGCACCGAGGCCAGCAGGCCGGCGGCACCCTGCTGACGGGCCACGGCGGCCAGCCGCGCCGCGACGTCGTCCGCGCTGTCCAGGTCGGCCAGCATGATGTGCCACCACCCGATGTCGAGCAGTTCGAGGTGCCGGTCGCAGCCGGTCGTCTCCTCGACCAGGACCCGCAGCGGTGCGACGGCGGCGTCGGTGAGGGCGTTCTGCGCGGCGAACGCACGCGACAGCGCGGTGACCAGGTGGGCGCTGGGCACGCCGAGTTCCTCGGCCCGGGCGGCGGTGCGGTCCAGCGCGTCGAAGTCGCCCGCGTGGGCGGCCGCCCGGCCCGCGCGGAAGAGCAGGTGACCGGCCAGGCTCGGGTCGAGGGCGGCCACCGCCACGGCGGCCTCGGAGAGCAGGCGGTGGGCCTCCCTGGGACGGTCCACCGAGTCCAGCACCATGGCGCGGACCAGGGCGATGTCGGCCATTCGCACGGGATCGGTGACGTGGTCGGCGGCCTGGTCGGCCAGCGTCGCGGCCCGGTCCAGCTGGCCGGTGTCGGCCGCCGCCTCCGCCGCGACGGTCAGCCGCCGCCCGCGCCGGGCCCGGTCCGCGGTGAGCCCGGCGGCCCGTTCGTACATCGCCGAAACCACGGCGCTTCCCCGGGCCGACCCGCTCCGCGCGGCGGTCTCCAGGGCGGCCGCCGCCTCCTCGTCCGGCCCGGTCGCCATCGCCGACCGGTGCCAGGCGTACGAGCAGACGTCGCCCCGGGCCGCGTAGACCGCCGCGAGCGCCTCGTGCGCCGCCAGCCGGCTGCCGGCCTCCACGGTGTCCCGCAGTGCCGAGAACACCAGCGGGTGACGGAACACCAGCCGGCCGTCCACCAGCCGCACGAGCTGTGCCTGCTCGGCCGGGGCCAAATCGGCCCGGGTGCAGCCGAGGCGCTCGGCGGCCGGGAACACCACGGAGGCGTCGGCGGAGGACGCGTCGGCGGCGACGCCGAGCAGCCGCCGGGTCGCCTCGGGCAGCCGCCGCACCCGCTCGGCGAAGACCTCGTGGAGTCGCTGGTAGCGCGAGGACGGCAGCCGGCGCGGCATGCCGTCGACCGGCAACTCCAGCAGGGCGAGCGGATTGCCCTGCGCCTCGGTGAGCAGATCGGGCCGGAGGTGGCCGGGTACCGGCTCCGACCGCTGCGCCAGCACCTCGGCGGCGGCCGACTCGCCCAACGGCCCGACCGGCAGCTCCGGCAGACCGGCCGGGTCGAACGGGGACACCTCGTCGGTGCGGACCGCGACGATCACCGCGACCGGCTCGGCGTCGAGCCGTCGGACGGCGAAGAGCAGCGCCTGCGCCGAGGCCGGGTCGAGCCAGTGCGCGTCGTCGACCAGGCAGAGCAGCGGGCGTTCCTCGGCCAGCTCGGCCAGCAGGGTCAGCACGGCCAGCCCGACCAGGTAGCGGTCGACGTCGCCGCCGGCCTCCTGACCGAGCGCCACCCGCAACGCCCGGGCCTGCGGGGCGGGCAGGGCGTCGATCCGGTCGATCTCGCGGCCCAGGAGCAGGTGCAGCCCGGCGAACGGGAAGCCCGCCTCCGACTCGATGCCGTCGGTGCGCAGCACCCGCATGTCGTCGGCGCGGTCCGCGGCGTCGCCGAGCAGCGCAGACTTGCCGATGCCGGCCTCGCCCCGCAGGACGAGCACACCGCTGCGCCCGGCCCGCGCCTGCCGGAGCAGGGCGTCGATCCGGGCGGTCTCCTCGCTTCGGCCGTGTAGCACGGGGGTCAACGCTACGCGGCCACCGGGCCCGTCGACACGTACCGCGCGCTGTCCGGCAACGCTCTCCCGCGCGGACCTCAGGCCGCGTACGGGACGCGCTGGCGGGCCTCCCGCAGTGCCCGCCCCCACCAGCCGAGCTGGTCCAGGACGGTCTTGGCGGCGTTGTCGCAGCCCTGCGGTTCCACCGGCGCCCCCGCCTCGTCGAACCTGTCCCAGCAGCCGTGGAAGCTGACGGTGTCCCGCACCGTCGTCGCGTGCACCTCGGCGAAGACCGGGCGCAGATGCTCCACCGCGCGCAGCCCGCCGGAGACCCCGCCGTAGGAGACGAAGCCGACGGGCTTGGCGCGCCACTCGTCGCGGTACCAGTCGATCGCGGTCTTGATCGAGGCCGGGTAGCTGTGGTTGTACTCGGGTGTCACCACCACGAAGGCGTCGGCGGCGGCCAGCCGTGGCGCGAGCGCGTCCACCGCCGCCGGCTGCGGGGCGCCGAACGCGGTGAGCGTCGGCGGCAGGTCGACCTCGGCCAGGTCGACCACGTCGATCTCGAAGCCGTCGTGCCGGCGCGCCCGGTCGACGAACCAGTCGGCCACGACCGGGCCGAACCGGCCCGCCCGGGTGCTGCCGACGATGACGGCGAGCCGCAGCTTCTGCGTGGTCATGGTGCTCTCCCAGTGCGTTCGGGGTGGGTGTGCCGACCACGCTAGGCAGCCGGCGGGGCCCCGCCATCTGTCAACTGACCGGTCGACCGGCCCGGCCCGGCCCCGGTGGCCGGTACGGTCGTTCGACAGATGCCCGACGAGGGTTCGCGTCCCTACCGTCGGTGCCCATGACCACCGCACCCGCACCGCAGTCGTCGGCTCCGGCCGTCCGCACCCGCTGGGCCCCGGTCGTGGCGGTCGCCCTCGCCATGCTCGTGGCGACCTCCGAGATGAGCATGGCCGGCGTCGTACTGCCCTCGATCGGCGCCGACCTGGGCGCCGACCCGGCCGCCACGACCTGGGTGCTGCTCGCGTACGCGCTGCCGATGGCCGCTATCGCCATCCCGGCCGGCCGCTGGGCCGACCGGGCGGATCCCCGGCTGATCCTCGCCGTGTCCATGGCCGGTGTCGGGGTCACCAGCGTGCTCGCCGCCCTCGCCCCGGCGCTGTGGGTGCTGCTGGCCGTACGGCTGCTCCAGGGCGTCGCAGGCGGGCTCACCCTGGCCGTCTACCTGCCGGTCATCGCCGCGACCGTGCGGGCGGACCAGCGGGCCCGCGTGATCGGCGCGGTGGTGACGATCATGACCGTCGGCGGGATGGCCGGCACCTCGTCAGGCGGGCTGGTCGCCGGCGCCGTCGGTTGGCGCGCGGTGTTCCTGCTGAAGCTGCCTCTCGTCGCGGTCGCGCTCTGGCTGGGCCTGCGGGCGTTGCCCCGCGACGGCCGGGGGCTGCCCGCCCCGGGGCTGCCGCTGCTGCGCGAGGCGGTGCTGCTGGGCGGCACGGTCGCCGCGGTGCTCGTCGCCGTCGACGAGATCACGGCCCGGCCGGTGCTGGCCGCCGGGCTCGGCGCGCTGTCCGTGGGACTCGGCCTGACCTGGGCGCGGTTGCCCGCCTCACGGCCGGTCGTCGCGCTGGTCCGCGCCCGCCGTTTCGGGTTCACCACCCTCGGGCTGTTCCTGGTGTGCTTCAACGTCGCGGTGACGGTCTTCCTGCTGCCGTACTTCGTCGCCGACGTGCTGCACGAGGGCCCCGAGGTGGCCGGGATGCTGCTGCTGGTCCAGATCGGCGCCATGACGGTCACCTCGCCCGTCGCCGGCTGGCTCGCCGACCGGGTCGGCGCGCTGCCGACGGCGGCGACGGGCGCCGGGCTGACCGCCGGGGCCACGCTGCTGCCGGTCACCCTCTCCGCCGACGCCGGGCTGGTGCACCTCGGCTGGCAGGTCGCGCTGATCGGCGTCGGATTCGGCCTGTTCAACACCCCGGTCATCGCGGCGGTCATGGCGACGGCGCCCACCGGCTCGACCGGTGCCGCCGGCGGCGTCGGCGGCACCGTCCGGATGATCGCGACGACGCTCGCGCCGGCGGTCGCCGCGCTGTGCTGGACCGTCGCCGGGGGCGGGCTGGCCGGCTTCCGTACCGCCCTGGTGGTGCTCACGGCGATCCAGGCCGCCGGGGTGCTGGCGCTGTTGGCCGCCCGGGGGGCGGCGCACCGCCCCCCGGGTCCGCCCGCGCCGACGACTGAGGTCGCGCGATCCGGGGATGGGCGCCGACATGCGGTGACGGCGGTGCCACGCGACCGGGCGCAGCCGGCGGGCTGAGCCGCCGACACTGTGCGGCCGGCACCCGTACGGCCGGCGGGAGGGGTTACCTTGCGCAGATGGATCTGGCGTACCTGCGGGCGCACCCGGAGCACCTGCCGACCTTCCTGACCCACCAGCGGATCCGGGAGACGCCGGTCGCCGGCGGCGACATCTGTGCCGCGTCCCGGCTGACGCTGGACGACGGGCACTCGGTGTTCGCCAAGACCTGGCCGGAGGCCGCCGGAAGGCCCGCGCCGGAGGGCTTCTTCGCCGCCGAGGCGGCCGGCCTGCGCTGGCTGCGCGAGGCCGGGACGGTCGCCGTACCGGAGGTGGTGGTGGCGCTGCCCGGGCTGCTGGCGCTGGAGTGGATCGAGCCCGGCGAGCCGACGCCCGAGGTGGCCGAGCGGTTCGGCCGTGAGCTGGCCGGGCTGCACCGGGCCGGGGCGTCGGCCTTCGGGGCCGGGTGGAACGGCTTCATCGGGGCGCTGCCGGCGGACAACACGCCCGATGACGGCCCCTGGTCGGGTTGGTTCGCGCGGGCCCGGCTCGTCCCGTACCTCCGGATGTCGGTCGACGGCGGCGCGCTCACCGGCGCCGAGGCCGGTCTGGTCGAGCAGGTCGTCGAGCGGATCGGCGAGTTCGGCGGTGACGAGCCGCCGGCCCGGATCCACGGGGACCTCTGGCCGGGCAACGTGCTCTGGGGCGCGGACGACCGGGTCTGGCTGGTCGACCCGGCGGCGCACGGCGGTCACCGCGAGACCGACCTGGCGCAGTTGGCCCTCTTCGGCGGCGCGCCGCACCTCGACCGGATCCTCGCCGCGTACGCGGAGCAGTGGCCGTTGGCCGACGGGTGGCGGGAGCGGGTGCCGCTGCACCAGCTCCATCTGATGCTGGTGCACACCGCACTGTTCGGCGCGGCGTACCGGGATGCGGTCGCCCGTACCGCCCGGTCGGCCCTGGCCGGGCTCGGGCGCGCTACCGTCGACGGGTGACCGCCGCCCCGCCGACCGACGGCGCCCTCGCCGACCGGTACGGCCGCGTCGCCCGGGACCTGCGGGTCTCCCTCACCGACAAGTGCAACCTGCGCTGCACCTACTGCATGCCGGCCGAAGGGCTGGCCTGGCTGCCCGGCCCGCAACTGCTCGGCGACGACGAGATCGTCCGGCTGGTCGGGGTCGCGGTGCGCCTGCTCGGCGTGACCGAGGTCCGGTTCACCGGCGGGGAGCCGCTGATCCGGCCCGGCCTGGCCGACATCGTGGCCGCCGTGGCGGCGCTGGAGCCGCGCCCCCGCATCTCGCTCACCACCAACGGCATCGGGCTGGACCGTCTCGCCCCCGGGCTGCGCACCGCCGGGCTGGACCGGGTGAACGTGTCGTTGGACACGCTGGATCCGGAGCGGTTCGTCCGGCTGACCCGCCGCCCGCGCCTGGCGGACGTGCTGGCCGGGCTGGCCGGGGCCGCCGAGGCCGGACTCACCCCCGTGAAGATCAATTCGGTGCTGATGCGGGGCATCAACGACGACGAGGCGCCCCGACTGCTCCGCTTCGCCCTCGACCACGGCTACGAGCTGCGGTTCATCGAGCAGATGCCGCTGGACGCCCAGCACGGCTGGGACCGGGCCACCATGGTCACCGCCGACGGGATCCTGGCCGCCCTGCGCGGGGAGTTCGACCTGGTCCCCGACCCGGCGGAGCGTGGCGCGGCACCGGCCGAGACCTGGCTGGTCGACGGCGGCCCCGCCCGGGTCGGCGTGATCGCCAGCGTCACCCGGCCGTTCTGCGGCGACTGCGACCGCACCCGGCTCACCGCCGACGGGCAGGTGCGCGCCTGCCTCTTCGCCACCGAGGAGTCCGACCTGCGCGGGGCCCTGCGGGCCGGGGCGGACGACGACGAGCTGGCCCGGCGCTGGCGGGCCGCGATGTGGGGCAAGCGGGCCGGGCACGGCATCGACGACCCGGCCTTCCTCCAGCCCGCCCGGCCGATGTCCGCGATCGGAGGCTGACCGTGGCAGAACCGACGCGCCCGGCTGACCCCGGGCCACCGGCCCAGGCACGCCCGGCTGACCCCGGGCCGCCCGCCCAGGCACGCGCGACGGTCAACGGGCCGCCCGCCCAGGCCGCCGACGCCGGGGCGCCGGTGACCGTCCGCTACTTCGCCGGGGCGCGGGCCGCCGCCGGCCGGACCGAGGAGACCGCATCCGCCGGGCGGTCCCTGGACGAACTCGTCGTGGAGCTGACCGCCCGGCACGGTGAGCGGCTCGCCGTCGTCCTGAAGGCGGCGAGTTTCCTGGTCGACGGCGTGACCTGTCATGATCGGCGGGCACCGCTACCTGCCGGGGCCACGATCGACGTCCTGCCGCCCTTCGCGGGCGGCTGAGGGAGGCGCACACATGCTGGCGGCACTGGCGTTCGTCGCCACCATCGCGCTGGTCACCGGCCTGATCCACCTCTACCTGTGGAAGCGCCTGGTGCGGGACACCACTGCCCCGGGCCGGTGGCGGCGGATCGGCGGGATCACCGCCCTGGTGCTCGCGCTGCTCGTACCGGCGACCATGGCCGGCACCCAGGCGGGCCTCTACTGGCTCGCGTGGCCGGGCTACCTCTGGCTCGCCGTCATGTTCTACCTGCTGGTCCTGCTCGTGGCGCTGGAAGTGCCGATGGCGGTGGCGAAGCTCGTGCTGCGTCGCCGGGTCGCCGCCGCGGAGCCCACCGCCGCCGCGCCCGAGCCCGCCATGGTCGGCGCGGCGGGTCCGGCGGACCCGCCGGCCGCCGACGCCGTCGCGCAGCCCGACCACGACCCTTCCCGCCGGTTGCTGCTCGCCCGCGGGACGGCGATCTTCGCCGGGCTCACCGCCACCGGCCTCACCGGGTACGGCATCCGCACCGCCCTCGGCCCGCCGCAGCTCGACCGGGTGCAGATCCCGCTGGCCAAGCTCCCCCGCAGCATGGACGGCCTGCGGATCGCCACGGTCTCCGACATCCACCTCGGTCCGCTGCGTGGACGGGCGCACACCGAGCGGATCGTCGCCGCGATCAACCGCCTGGACGCCGACATCGTCGCCGTCGTCGGCGACCTGGTCGACGGCTCGGTGGCCGAGCTGGGCGAGGCGGCCGAGCCGCTGCGCGGCCTGCGCTCCCGGCACGGCAGCTACTTCGTCACCGGCAACCACGAGTACTACTCCGGTGTCGAGGAGTGGGTGCAGGAACTGGACCGGCTCGGCCTGCGGGTCATGCAGAACGAGCGGACGGAGATCCAGGCCCGGGGCGGCGTGCTCGACCTGGCCGGGGTGAACGACGTCACCGCCGCCGGCACCGGTCTGGCAGCCCCGGCGGACTACGCGGCGGCGCTCGGCGACCGCGACCCGAACCGCCCGGTGGTGCTGCTCGCCCACCAGCCGGTCGCGGCGACGGAGGCGGCGAAGTTCGGCGTCGACCTCCAGCTCTCCGGGCACACCCACGGCGGCCAGATGGTCCCGTTCAACCTGCTGGTGAAGCTCCAGCAGCCGGTGGTCTCCGGCCTCGGCGAGGTGGACGGCACCAAGGTCTACGTCACCAACGGTGCCGGCTTCTGGGGTCCGCCGGTCCGCGTCGGCGCCGAGCCGCAGATCACCCTGGTGGAGCTGCGCTCCCGCTGACCCATAGCGCGGGCGGCCGGCGTTGTCCAGCACCGGATGCTCAGGTCACGGGTGTGCGTGGCGACGGGTGGGTAATGGCGCGGGCGTGACAGGATGCGGCGTGCCTCCGTTCAGTCCCGCACCCCCCGGCGGCGTCCCGCCGTTCGTCGCGGATCTGCACATCCACTCGAAGTACTCGCGCGCGTGCAGCCGCGACCTCACCCTGCCCAACCTCGGCTGGTGGGCGCGGCGCAAGGGCATCGGGGTGCTCGGCACCGGCGACTTCACCCACCCCGCCTGGTACGACCACCTCCGCGAGACGCTGCACCCGGCCGAGCCCGGCCTGCACCGGCTCAGCCCGGAGGCGGAGCGGGACATCGCCCGCCGGCTGCCGCCCCGGCTGGCGAGCGAGGCGGAGGCGGACCCGGTCCGGTTCATGCTCAGCGTGGAGATCTCCACGATCTACAAGCGGGACGACCGCACCCGCAAGGTGCACCATCTGATCTACCTGCCCGACCTGGACGCGGTGGCCCGGTTCAACACGGCGCTCGGGCGGATCGGCAACCTCGGCTCGGACGGCCGGCCGATCCTCGGCCTGGACTCCCGGGACCTGCTGGAGATCACCCTGGAGGCCAGCGCCGACGGCTACCTGGTGCCGGCGCACATCTGGACGCCGTGGTTCTCCGCGCTGGGCTCCAAGTCGGGCTTCGACGCGATCGCCGACTGCTACGCCGACCTGGCCGAGCACATCTTCGCCGTGGAGACCGGCCTCTCCTCCGACCCGGAGATGAACTGGCGCGTCGGCAGCCTGGACGGCTACCGGCTGGTGTCGAACTCCGACGCGCACTCGCCGCCGGCGCTGGCCCGGGAGGCGACCGTCTTCGCCACCGCCCGCGACTACTACGCGATCCGGGACGCCCTGCGTACCGGTGACGGGCTCGCCGGGACCATCGAGTTCTTCCCCGAGGAGGGCAAGTACCACGGGGACGGGCACCGGCTCTGCGGGATCAACTGGTCGCCCGAGCGGACCCGGGCCGCCGACGGCCGCTGCCCGGAGTGCGGCAAGCCGCTGACCGTGGGCGTACTCAGCCGGATCGAGGAGCTGGCCGACCGGCCGTCGGGGCACCGGCCCGCGTACGCCCCCGACGTCACCCACCTGGTGCCGCTGGCCGAGATCCTCGGCGAGATCAACAAGGTGGGCGCCCGGTCCAAGCGGGTCGAGGGGAAGCTCCACGAGCTGATCGCCGCCCTCGGCCCGGAGCTGGAGATCCTCACCAGCACGCCGCTCGACGAGATCGGCCGGGTCGGCGGGGAACTGCTCGCCGAGGGCATCGGCCGGCTACGCCGGGGCGACGTCCGCCGGGTCCCCGGCTACGACGGCGAGTACGGCGTCATCACCCTCTTCGACCCGGCCGAGCTGGGCGGCAACGCCGGCGGGGCCCAGGAGACGCTCTTCGACGTACCCGTGCCGGCGCAGCGCACCCCGGCGGAGCCGGCGCCGAAGCCCCGGGCCAAGCGCCCGGCGGCGGCCAAGCCCGAACCGAAACGCAAGGCCGCGCCGGCCGCGCCCCCGCCCCCGATCGCGCCGACGCCCTCGCCGCACGAGCCGTTCGAGCCGATGCTCGCCGGTATGGAGGAGGTCGGCACCGGCCTGCTGGACCGCCTGGACGCCATGCAGCGGGTGGCCGCCTCCGCGCCGGGCGGGCCGCTGCTCATCGTCGCCGGACCGGGCACCGGCAAGACCCGGACCCTGACCCACCGGATCGCCTACCTCTGCGCGGAACTGAACGTCTTCCCGGAGCAGTGCCTGGCGATCACGTTCACCCGGCGGGCCGCCGAGGAGCTGCGGCACCGCCTCGACGGGCTGCTCGGGCCGGTCGCCGAGGACGTCACCGTCGGCACCTTCCACTCGCTGGGCCTGACCATCCTGCGGGAGAACGCCGACGCCGCCGGCCTGCCGACGGACTTCCGGATCGCCGACGACGCCCAGCGGGCGGAGGCCCGCGCCGAGGCCGGCGACGACGAGGCCGGCTACGCGGCGCTGCTGCGCAAGCAGGACCTGGTGGACCTGGACGAGCTGCTGACCCTGCCGGTCGCGCTGCTGAGGGCCGACAAGAAGTTGGTACGGCACTACCGGGAGCGCTGGCGCTGGATCTTCGTCGACGAGTACCAGGACGTCGACGAGGTGCAGTACGAGTTGCTGCGCCTGCTCAGCCCCGCCGACGGCAACCTCTGCGCGATCGGCGACCCGGACCAGGCGATCTACTCCTTCCGGGGTGCCGACGTCGGCTACTTCCTGCGCTTCTCGCAGGACTTCACCGACGCCCGGCTGGTGCGGCTGAACCGCAACTACCGCTCCTCCGCGCCCATCCTGGCCGCCGCCGTGCAGGCCATCGCGCCGTCGTCGCTGGTCCGTGGCCGCCGGCTCGACCCGGCCCGGCTCGACCCGGAGGCCCCGCTGGTGGGTCGCTACCCGGCGGCCTCCGTCTCCGACGAGGCCGACTTCGTCGTACGCACCATCGACGAGCTGGTCGGCGGCCTCTCCCACCGGTCGCTGGACTCGGGGCGGATCGACGGCCGGTCCACCTCGCTCTCGTTCTCGGACATCGCGGTGCTCTACCGCACCGACGCGCAGGCCGCACCGATCGTGGACGCGCTCGCGCGGGCGAACATCCCGGTGCAGAAGCGCTCGCACGACCGGCTGCGGGACCGTCCCGGGGTGTCCGCCATCGCCCGCGAGCTGCGCCACGCCGACGGGCTCGACGGCTCGCTGGCCGCCCGGGTCCGGCTGGCCGGGCAGGTGCTGGCGGAGCGCTTCGCGGTGCCCACGCTGGACGGTGCCGGCGCGGTACGCCCGGAGGACGTCCGCTCGGCCGTCGACCTGCTCACCCCGCTGGCCCGCCGCTGCGGCGACGACCTGCCGCTGTTCCTGTCCCAGCTCGCCACCGGGGCGGAGGTGGACGCGCTCGACCCGCGCGCCGAGGCGGTCACCCTGCTCACCCTGCACGCCGCCAAGGGGCTGGAGTTCCCGGTGGTCTTCCTGGTCGGCGCCGAGGACGGGCTGCTCCCGCTGCGCTGGCCCGGCAGCACCCCCGACGACGACGCAATCGCCGAGGAACGGCGGCTCTTCTTCGTCGGGCTGACCCGAGCCCAGGACCGGCTGTACGTGACCCACGCGGCCCGCCGCAGCCGGCACGGCACGGAACGCGAGTGCGCCCCGTCGCCGTTCCTCGACGTCATCGACCCGGGCCTCTTCGAGCGCTTCGGCGAGGCCGAACCCCGCCGCCCCCGCGACCGCCAGCTCCGCCTGATCTGAGCCACCCCGTCGGGCTGGCTGTGGGTCCTTCCGGCCGCGGGTGACCGGCTCAGGCGGTCAGGGCGGCCCGGTGTGCCCGTCCGTGCGGGGCGCGTCAGGCCGTCAGGCACCGGTGCGCCGGTCGGTGCGGCGGCCTCAGGCGGCCAGGGCGGCCAGCCAGGCGCCGGTGAGCAGGGCCGGGCCCAGCGGGAGCGGGGTGTCGCGACGCACCCTGCCGGACACCAGCAGGACGAGCACCAGCACACCGTGCAGCAGGTGCGGCAGGATCAGCCCGAGCGCCAGGGACGACCCGCCGAGCCAGCCGAGCGGCAGGCCCAGGACGGCGGCGAGCTTCACGTCGCCGAAGCCCAGCCGGGAGCCGGGCAGCACCGCCAGCACCACGTGGCAGGCGAAGCAGAGCGCCGCCCCCGCCACCGCGCCGAGCAGGCGCCCGGGGCTACCGGCCGTCGCCGCCGCGCCGGTCAGCCCGACGGCGGCGACCAGCGCGGCGGCACCGACCAGCGGGTCGGGCAGCCGCAGGCAGGCCAGGTCGACCAGGGCGAGCACCAGCCCGACGGCGGCCAGCACGAGGAGGACCGGCAGGACCGGATCCGCCCCCAGGGCCGCCGCGAGCCCGGCGAAGGCGACCGCACCCGCCGTCGCGCCCCACCCGGCGGACGGCACCGCCCCGGCGACGCGCACCGCGCCCGGAGCGGCCTCGACGACGCGCGGCGTGGACCCGGCGTTCCGCACCGCGTTCGAAGCGGCGCCGGCGACTCGCGGTGCGAGCGGGGCGGTGAAGTGGCGGGCGACCCGGGGTGCGGCGAGGCCGGCCAGGGCGCCGAGCAGCGCCACGCATGCCAGCAGCCCGGTCGACACGGGCGGACGCTACCGGCGCGACGGCTCCGGCGCGGCCCCCCGGACGGGACGTCGGGGTCTCTCGGTGCTCACCACGAGGGCCACCCCGGCGACGATGACCGCGCCGCCGAGCACCACCCGCGCGGTGACCGGCTCGGCGGCGAACAACGCGCCGAGCGCCACCGCGACCACCGGGTTGACGTAGGCGTACGTGGAGGCCAGCGAGATCGGGGCGTGGTGCAGCAGCCAGACGTACGCGGTGAAGGCGACCAGCGAGCCGGCCACCATCAGGTACGCGAGCGCGAGCCACGACCGGGTGGTCACCGCGCCCAGGTCGAAGCCGCGCAGCTCGCCCCGGCCCACCGAGAGGAGGGCCAACGCCGCCGCCCCGGCGAACATCTCGTAGACGGTGGCGACGAACGGATCGGCGGGCATCCGGATCCGCCCGGAGAGGAAGGAGCCGACCGACCAGCAGGTGGCCGCCGCGACCACGGTCAGCGCCCCGGCGAGCGGCACGGCGTCCGCCCCGCCGGTCGGCAGCACCAGCAGCACCAGGCCGACGAAGCCCAGCGTCACCCCCGCCAGCGTCCACGACCGGGGCCGGTCGCCGGTGACCGTACGCAGCAGCACCACCAGCAGCGGAACGGTCGCCACCAGCAGGGCGGCGACCCCGGACGGCACCGCCACCCCCACCGGACCGGACTCGGCGAGCACCACCAACCCGTTGCCGCAGGCCAGCAGGAGAATCCCGACCAGCGCGGCCGAGACGAGCTGTCGCCGGTCCACCCGCAGCGCGCCCCGCCCCCGCCGTGCCCGCAGCACGACCGCCAGCACCAGGCCGGCGGCGGCGAACCGGGCGGCCGCCGAGCCGAGCGGCGGCATGGACTCCACCACGATCTTGATGCCCAGGTAGGTGGAGCCCCACAGGACGTAGACCAGCAGCAGCGCGGTCCAGAGCAGGGCCGGCGTGGCAGCAGCCGGACGACCCGCCCCGGCGGCCGGGCCGGGCCGGGTACCTGCGTCGACGGGCGGCTGCGCACTCGGTGGAGGTGGGCTCATCGGTGGACACGCTACGGTGACGTCGGCGTCGGCGTCCCCGGTTGGTGGCCGGCCTCTCACCACTCGCACGGGAGGCGTGCATGGCGAACTACGGACCACCGGGTCGCGGCAACCCGGACCCGTGGCACGGGCGGTACCCCGACGAGTCGTACGGTCCGTCGGCCGGGTCTGCGGGGCAGGAGCCCTGGGCGGACGCGTACGGCCCGCCCACGCCGGGGCACGGCCCGGTGCCGTACGCCGCCCGGAGCGACGGCACCGCCGGCCCCTCCCCGTACGCGGAAGGTCCCGCCCCGCCACCGCGACGCCGGCGCGGGCGGGCGGCCCCGGTCGTCGCGGTGCTGGCCACGGTGACGTTGCTGGTGCTGGTCGGCGGGGCCGCGGTGCTCTACCTGCTCGACCAGGACGACAGGAAGCCCGTCGCCACGCCGAGCGGGCCCGCGCCCGCGGCCCGGACCGACCCGCCGGAATCCCCGGCGGGCGCGACGGCCGCCGCGCCGAGCACACCCGCCCCCGAGTCCTCCACCGATCCGCGCTTCGTCAAGGCCGGCCAGTGCGTCCGCAACGACGGGCCGGCCGGCGGCAAGCCCAAGCTGCTGATCAGCGAGTGCGCGCCGCAGACCTACGAGGTGCTGCGCCGGATCGACGGGGCGACCAGCGGCGAGAAGGACGCCGCGGCGAAGTGCGCCAAGGTTGACGGCTACACCAACTGGTACTTCTTCGACAGCGAGCTGGACACCCTCGACTTCGTGCTCTGCCTGAAGCAGCGCTGAGCCACCGCACCCCTGAGGAAGAGATGACGACCTACGGATCACCCGCACAGCCGGACGACCCCTACCAGCGCCCGCCCGGCACCCCGGGCGGCCCGCCCCCCATCGACCCGACCCTGCCGGAGTGGGGGCAGCCGCCGGCCGCCGCGCAGTGGGGCCAGCCGCAGCCCGGCGGCGAACCGCAGTGGGGCCAGCCGCCGTACGGGGGTGAAGCGCCGGCCACCCCGCAGTGGGGCCAGCAGGACCCGGCGTGGAACCAGCCCGCGCAGCCGCCGGCCCCGGAACCGGGCTACCCCCCGCCGCCCACGTCCGGGGCCGGGTACCCGCCGCCCACGTCCGGAGCCGGGTACCCGCCGCCGACCTCCGGGGCCGGATACCCGCCGCCCACGTCCGGAGCCGGATACCCGCCGCCCTCCTCCGGGGCCGGCTATCCGCCGCCGCCCGGGGTGCAGCCGCCGGCGGGCCAGGGTGGATACCCGCAGGCGGGTCCGTATCCGCCGGCCGGGCCGGCACCCACGCCGGGCAACCAGTGGGGCGCCCCGCCGCCGGGGCCCGGCGGGTACGCGATGCCGCCGGCCGCTCCGCCCGCGAACAAGAGCGGTGGCAAGGTCGCGCTGATCATCGGTCTGGTGGCGGTGCTCCTGCTCTGCCCGTGCCTCGGCCTCGCCGGCTGGGGATTCTGGCAGGCCGGCGACGACGACCCGGTCGCGGCCCCGACGGGGAACGCCCCCGCCGGCCCGACGGGCCAGCCGACGAGCCAGCCGACGGCCCAGCCGACGAGTGAGCCCACGGACGAGCCCAGCGCGGAGCCGACCACCGCCGCACCGAGCCCCAGCAGGAAGGAGTTCGCCAAGGGCGACTGCGTGGTCAACGACGGCACGGCCAGCAAGGCCGAGCTGCGTAAGGTGCCCTGCGGCCCCAACACGTACGAGGTGCTCCTGCGGATCCCGGGTACGGCGGACGGCGACCGGTGCAAGACCCGGGCCCCGGAGGCGACCGCGAACTACGTGCACGACAACTCGATCGACTTCCTCGACTACGTGCTCTGCCTGAAGAAGCGCTGATTGCCAAAACTAGGGCTGTCTAGCATGGACGCTAGACAGCCCTAGTTTTGTGTCGAGACCGATCCCGGTGACCCGACACGCCGGTTGCCCCATCTACGGATGTCTAGTCCCCCAGCTAGACGGCCCGATACTGTGCGATGCGTGGATCCGGTCCGCAACCCGTACGCCCCGGGCGCCGGTCAGCGTCCCCCCGAACTCGCCGGGCGGGGGCGCGAGCTGGACGTCTTCGACGTCGTGCTGGAGCGCATCGCCCGGGGCCGGCCGGAACGCAGCCTGATGCTCACCGGCCTGCGCGGGGTCGGCAAGACGGTGCTGCTCAACACCCTCCGCTCCCAGGCGATCAACCACCTCTGGGGCAGCGGCAAGATCGAGGCCCGACCGGACCAGTCGCTACGCCGCCCGATCGCCGCCGCGCTGCACATGGCCGTCCGGGAGCTGGCGCCCCGGCACCGCGCGCCCGACCGGATCGACGCCTTCCTCGGCGTGCTCAGGGCGTTCGCCCAGCGGACCGCGCCGACCGGCCGCGGCACCGCCGCCCCGAAGCTGCGCGACCGGTGGCAGCCGGGCATCGACGTGCCCGCCGCCACCGGCCGCGCCGACTCCGGCGACATCGAGATCGACCTGGTCGAGCTGCTCACCGACGCCGCCGCGGTGGCCGCCGACGTCGGCACCGGCATCGCGATCTTCATCGACGAGATGCAGGACCTCGGCCCGGAGGACGTCTCCGCGCTCTGCGCCGCCTGCCACGAGCTGTCCCAGCTCGGCGCGCCGCTGATCGTGGTGGGCGCCGGGCTGCCGCACCTGCCCGCCGTGCTCAGTGCGGCCAAGTCGTACTCGGAGCGGCTCTTCCGCTACCAGCGCATCGACCGGCTCGACCGGATCGCCGCCGACCAGGCGCTCTGCGCGCCGGCCGAGCGCGAGGAGGTCGAGTACGAGCAGAAGGCGCTCGACCTGCTCTACGAGAAGTCCGGCGGCTATCCCTACTTCGTCCAGGCGTACGGGAAGGCGACCTGGGACCACGCGCCCCGCTCGCCGATCACCGCCGCCGACGTACGGGTCGCCGCGCCCGAGGCCGAGGCCGAGCTGGCCGTGGGCTTCTTCGGCTCCCGCTTCGAACGGGCCACCCCGGCCGAACGCGAGTACATGCGGGCCATGGCCACGCTGTCCCTGGTGGAGGGCGAGGCGGACGGCGGGGGACGTGACGACATGGACGCCGCCGTGCCGACGGCGGAGATCGCCCGGGCCCTGGGGCGCAAGCCGGCCAGCCTCTCCCCGGCCCGGGACGCGCTGATCAAGAAGGGGCTGATCTACTCCGGTGAACGCGGCACGGTCGCCTTCACCGTCCCGCACTTCGGCCGCTACCTGCGTACCCAACCGGCCTGACCGGCCACCACGGACCGCGCCGGGCGTCAGACCTTGGACCAGGGCGGCGGGAAGAGCACCTCGCCGCGCGGCGGCGGACCCTCGCCGCTCGTGGTCGGCGGCAGCACCAGCGCCTGCCAGGGATCGCCGAGACCCGACCAGGGGCTGGTCAGGCCCATCCGGTCGGCCCGGCCGAAGCCGAACCGGTGGTAGTAGCCCGGGTCGCCGAGCACCACCACCAGCCGCTCGCCCAACTCCGTGGCCGCCTCGATGGCGGCCTGCACCACCGCCGTGCCGAGGCCGATCCGCCGCCGGTGCGGCGCGACCGCCACGGGGCCGAGCGCCAGCGCTGGCGCGGTGTGGTCGTCGGACTTCACCCGGACCCGGGTGAGCAGGGCGTAGCCGACGACCTCGCCGCCGTACTCGGCGACCATCGCCAGCTCCGGCAGCCAGGCGTCGCTGTCCCGCAGCTCCTGGACCAGCCCCACCTCGGGCGGCGCGGTCACGTCGGGGCGGGCGAACGCGCCGGCCAGCACCCGCCGGACCGCGCCGGTGTCGGCCGGGTCCTCGGGTCGCAGCCGTAGCGTCGTCACGCGGGGCACGTTACCCCTCACAGGCCGTCCATCAGCGACGGTCGCTCGAATCGGCGTGGCGCGAGGTGCACGTCCGCCGATCCGGATCGGCGGTTGCGGGGGTAGCCGGGCCGACGACGGGGTATGACTGACCCATGAAACCCGTACGTTCCCTCGCCCGCGCCATGCTGAGCGGCATCTTCGTGGTCAGCGGGTTCACCAACCTCCGGAACCCCGGGCGGCTGGTCCCGGCCGCGAAGCCCGTGACGGACCGGGTGACTCCGCTGCTGGAGAAGGCCGACCCCCGCATCCCCACCGACACCGAGACGCTGATCCGCGTCAACTCGGCGGTGCAGGTCGGCGCCGGGCTGATGCTCGCCACCGGACGGTTCGCCCGGCCGGCGGCGCTGGTCCTGGCCGGCACGCTGGTCCCGGTGACCCTCGCCGGGCATCCCTTCTGGAACAACGACGACCCGGCGGCGCGGCGCAACAACCAGATCCACTTCCTGAAGAACCTCGGCCTCTTCGGCGGGCTGCTGCTCGCCGCCGCCGACACCGGCGGCAGGCCGGGGCTGCGGTGGCGGACCGGTCACCGGATCGGCCACTCCCGACGTTCCGTGCAGCGAGCCGTCCGTACCGCCCGCAGGGAGGCCCGGATCGCCGTACGATCGGCAGCGACGGCCCGTCGACTGCCTGGCTGACCTGCGTCGATACCTCCCCCCGCCCGGGCCTTCACGTGTCAACGCCGCGAATCACCTGAACCACCCGACAGGCGTTAACGCGGTGGAAATGTCAAAAACATGTGTGGGATCGGACACGGTCGCATAACGCGGGAGGCATTAACGTGAGGCGCCGTTCTAGGCTCCGTGCAGGACCTGGACGGGTAGGACGACCTTGGTACGGGGGTGGCCACGCCATGCCGGCGACCGTCGGAAGACGGGTGGACCGCCTCGCCCCAGTCCGTCGCGTAACGCGTGGGATCGATCGTAGGACAGTCGTACGGGCTGGCATCGTGGCCGCCGTCGCCTATGCCGCATGGCTCGCCATCGGTGCTTTCGGGCGGCCGTACAACTTCTTCGACATGAAGATCTACCACGGCGCGGTGGTGTGGTGGGCGAGCGGTCACGAGCTCTACGAGTTCATCGCACCCGGCACCACCCTGGGCTTCACCTACCCGCCGTTCGGTGGTCTGGTGATGCTGCCGATGGCGCACCTGCCGGTCGAGCTGGCCGGGATGGTCAACGCGCTCGCCAGCATCGCCGCCCTGGCCGTCGTGCTGGCCGGGCTGCTCCGCCCGATCGTCGACCGGCTCGGCTGGCCCCTCTGGTTCACCGTGGGGATCGCGACGCCGCTGGCGGTCGCCGTCGAGCCGGCCCGGGAGACCCTCGGCTACGGCCAGGTGAACCTGCTCCTCTTCGCACTGATCATGGCCGACCTGATCGGCCTGCGCTGGCGGGCCCGCCGGGGCACCCACATCCCCCCGACCGACGGCCCGCTGCTGCGCTTCGTCTACAGCGGGGCGTGGGCCGGTGTGGGCATCGGCCTGGCCACCGCCGTCAAGCTGACCCCGGCGCTGTTCATCGCCTACCTGATGATCACGCGGCAGTGGCGTGCCGCGACCACCGCGATCGGCACGGTGATCGCGGTGACCGTCGGTTCCTTCGCGGTCGTCGGCACCGAGTCGCGGGCCTACTTCGGCGGCGTGCTCTGGCAGACCGAGCGCGTCGGGGCCGCCGACATGACGCCCAACCAGTCGCTGGCGGGGCTGCTGGCCCGGCTGTACGACTCGATCGAGACGCCCGGCCTGCTCTGGCTGGCGTTCTCGGTGCTGATGCTGGCGGTCGGTCTCTCCCGCGCCGTCAACGCCCGCGCCGACGGCGACGAGCTGACCGCGTTCACGCTGGTCGGCCTCACCGCCAACGTGATCAGCCCGATCTCCTGGACGCACCACCTGGTCTGGGTGATCCCGGCGATCATCGTGCTGGCCGACGCCGCCGTACGCCGCCGCGAGGCCAGCCGCGGGTTGGCGCAGCGGGCCGGCCAGGGCGGGTACGGCGGGCCGCCGGGGGTGACGGGGCTGCGCCCACCGATCTGGTACCCGACGCTGACCGGGCTCCGGCACGGCGTCGCCGCCGTCGGGCTCTACCTGCTCTTCCTGGTCTCCCCGATCTGGCCGTACGAGCACCAGCTCCCCGAGGTGTCGCACTACCAGGACGGCCTCTTCGGCGCCCTGATGGAGAACTCCCTGGCGCTGGCCCTGATCCTGCTGGTCGCCGCCCTGCCGTGGCGCCCCGGCGCCGAGCCGGCCTTCTACGCCGACCGGTTCGGCCGGCAGGCCGCGCCGAGCCTGCGCCGCTGACCGGATGGGCCGCCCCTCAGGGGCAGTTCACCCACTCCTCGGTGCCGTCGGCGAAGACCTGTCGCTTCCAGATCGGCAGCCGCGCCTTGACCTCGTCGACCAGTCGGGCGCAGGCCGCGAACGCGGCGGCCCGGTGGGCGGTGCTGACGGCCGCCACCAGGGCCGCGTCGCCGATGTCGAGCGGGCCCACCCGGTGCGACACGGCAACCGCGTACACGTCCGGGTCGGCGGCTATCTCGGCCGCGACCTCGCGCAGGATCCGCCCGGCGCTCGGGTGGCCCTCGTACTCCAGGCTGGTCACCGCCCGGCCGTGGTCGTGGTCGCGGACCACCCCCTGGAACGAGACCACCGCGCCGGCCCGGCGGTCGGCGACCGCCGCCTCGTGCGCGGCGAGGTCGAGCGGCCGGTCGGTGACCTCGCCGAACGTCGCGGGCCGGCCCGACGCGTCGGTCGTCGGCGTGGTCACCAGGCACGCTCCCCGGGCAGCAGCGGCAGCGGTACGAGCGGCACCCGGTCCCCCGGCTCGCCGGAGGTGCCGGGGCGGATGACGGCGAACCCGTCGGCGCCCGCCAGCCCGCGCAGCATCGCCGAGCCGACGTGCCGGACCGGGTGCGCGGTGCCGGCCGCCCGGTCCACCCGCACGAGCGCCAGATGGGTGTACGCGCCCCGGCCGCGCACCGGCTCGGCGAGCGTGACGTGCGGCAGCACCGGCATCGGGCGGCCCGCCAGGCCGGCCAGCAGCGGGGCGACCAGCGAGACCAGGGCGACGATGGCGGACTGCGGGTTGCCGGGCAGCCCGGCGACGAACCGGACCCGGCCGTCGGCGTCGACCAGCCGCGCCAGCAGCATCGGGAAACCGGGCCGCACCGCCACCGTGTTGACCACGTAGTCCGCGCCGAGCGCCTCCAGCGTGGGATGCAGGTGGTCGACCGGCCCGTGCATCGTGCCGCCGGTGGTGCACACGAGGTCGGCGGTGCTCAGCGCCGCGCGCAGGGCGGCCACGTGCGCGGGGAGCGTGTCCGCCACCGGTCCGACCACGTCCGACGGGCGGACCAGGCAGCCGTACCGGCGCAGCCAGGCCGGCACCGCCGGCCCGAGCGCGTCGCGCACCCGCCCGGCGCCGGGCGGGCCGGCGGTCAGCAGCTCGTCGCCGAAGACCAGCAGCGCGGCGCGGGGCTGCCGCCGCACCAGCAGGCTGTCGTGCCCGCAGGAGGCGGCCAGGCCGATCAGCGCCGGGTCCACCGGCGTGCCGGCGGGGACCAGTTCCTCCCCGGCGTACGCCTCCTCGCCCGGCTCGCGCCACTCCGGCGCCGGCCGCGGCGTGCCGTCGACGAGGCCCTCCGGCGTACGACGGGACTCCTCCACCCGCAGCACGGCCGTCGTGCCCTCCGGCACCATCGCGCCGGTGGCGATCTCGACGGTCGTCCCGTCGTCGGTCAGCGGGGCCGGGGTGCCGCCCGCCAGCACCCGCCCGACCGGCCGCCACGGCCCGGTGCCGCGCACGGCCCAGCCGTCGACGCTGGAGGTGGGGAAGGCGGGCAGGTCCGTACGGGTGGCCAGCGGCTCGGCGAGGGTGTGCCCGTCGATCTCGGCGAGCGGCCGGCTGACGGCGGGGAGCGCGGCGGCCAGGCCGACCGCGTACACCCGGGACCGGGCCTCCTCCCAGCCGGCGGGCGGGGGCGCGGTGGCCGGCTCGGCGGCCGGGGCGGTTTCCGTGCTCACCGGCCGAGCCTAACGGTGCGGCATGCCGGCCGCGCCGTCAGCGGCGCCGCGCCCACCGGTTGGTCGCGGCCCTCCCGCGTCGTCAGTGGTCGCCGCCGCGGAGCTGGTCGACGGCGTGGCGGAGGATCGGCCCGAGCACGGCGAGGCCGTCCCTGGCCCCGCCGGTCGACCCGGGCAGGTTGACCACCAGCATCCGGCCGACGACGCCGGCGAGCCCCCGGGAGAGCGCGGCGGCGGGAACCTTGTCGCGGCTGTGCGCCCGGATCGCCTCGGCGATGCCGGGGATCTCGTGATCGAGCAGCGCCCGGGTCACCTCGGGGGTGCAGTCGGAGGGGTTGATCCCCGTACCGCCGCTGGTCAGCACCACGTCGATCCCGTCGGCCAGGGCGGCGCGCAGCGCCTCGCCCACGGGCTCGCCGTCGGGCACCACCACGGGCCCGTCCACCTCGCAGCCGAGGTCGCGCAGGCCCGCGACGAGCAGGGGACCGCTGGTGTCCGCGTAGACCCCCGCCGCGGCCCGGTTGGACGCCACGACGACCCGGGCCCGGATCACGGCCGCTCCTGCGGGCGGACCCACAGGCCGGTCTTGCCGCCCTCCTTGCGCAGCACCCGGACCGCGTCGACGCTGGCCGCCGGGTCGACCGCCTTGACCATGTCGACGAGCGCCAGCCCGGCGACGGCCACCGCGGTCAGCGCCTCCATCTCCACGCCGGTGCGGTCCGCCGTCCGCGCGGTGGCGGTGATCTCGACGGTGTCGTCGGTGAGCGTCAGGTCGACCGTGACGCCGTGCAGGGCGATGGGATGGCAGAGCGGGATCAGGTCGGGGGTGCGCTTCGCGCCCATGATGCCGGCGAGGCGGCCGACCGCCAACGCGTCGCCCTTGGGCAGCCCGTCGCGGCGCAGCAGCTCGACGACCTCTGGCGTGGTGCGGAGCCGGCCGGCGGCGACGGCCAGGCGGCCGGTGACCGCCTTCGCGGAGACGTCGACCATGCGGGCCGCGCCCGCCGGATCGACGTGGGTGAGCTGCGCGGGATCGGTCACGCCCGCGAGCCTATCTTTCCGGTACGGGTGCAGGGGATCACCGGCGCGGGCACACGGCGTCGCGCGCCGGGCGACGGTCGGCCCCGCACCGGCTGAACCGACGTGCCTTTCGATCGCGCGACGGCCGCGACTCCGGGCGAGTGGGCCACCCCTGTCGCGAATTCGGAACGCGTTTCCGGCCCGTTGTCCCGCGGCCGTTTCCATCCCACTTCATGGACCGGGCCGATAGCCCTCCCTTCCCGGTGGACGGTGGCTCGGCATGCCGTCCTCGAACGACGGACGTCATTGACTCCGCAACGCCACGGAAGCGATCATCACCATCGGGAGAATCTTCCGGCCGTATCGATCGGGGCGGCAACGGGCAACATACGGAGTGCATCTTGCTCCGGTCGTTCCGTGACCTCGCCGGGAGCGGCGGCAGGCGGTGAGCGCTGACGGAACCACCCGGGCGGATGGGCGCACCGGCACGGAAGCGGTGGCCCCGACCACGCGATGTGCCCAGGACACGGGCCACGACCCGGTGCCACGCCGTCGGCCGCTGCAAACTGCACCGTCGTGTCCGATGCGCCGACGCCGCCACCGGTTCATTATCTAGCGTTAACCGGAAGTCGGCAGAAACACAGCACTGAGTTCCCGGCCAGAAGCAGAAAGTCACGTCGCAGGGCACGGTTCTCATCCATTGCCCATAGTCACATATATCCCTCCATAATTGGCCGAACCGCACTTAGGCTGTCGGCGTCGCGGAACACAGCCGCGCAAGGGCCAACGCGAAACCGGGGAGGGATAGCGATGTCGGCACACGAGTGGAACTGAGCATTGTGGCTGGCGCGTGACCGCGGGTAATCTTGGCGTGCTTTGCAGTCGGAAGCAGTCGGGATGCCGTGACACGACTGAACGTGGGCAAGACAGAGGCCGAGCGGCGGCTCACGCTGCACGTCGGCCTCGTCTGCGTTGCGGCCGCCATCGCGGCCGCCCTGTGTCTCCGCGAGCTGACCCAGCTGGGCTGGTCACGCAACCACCTGACGCTCTCGCTCACTCTGATCTGTCTGGCTTTCCTCGCCATGACGATCAAGTGGCGGATCCGGATTCGCGCGACGGTCCACGCGATCTCCTGGAGTGAGACAGCGATCATCCTGAGCCTGGCGGTTGCGCCAACTCCGCTGGTGATCCTGACCACCGGCATCGGGGTGGCGATAGCCCAGTACCTCGCCAAGCTCCCGCCCTTGAAGGCCGCCTTCGGCGTGGCCAAGACCATGCTGCTGGCGGTGGGCGG
Organism: Micromonospora sp. NBC_01740; assembly: GCF_035920365.1. Classification (NCBI taxonomy): domain Bacteria; kingdom Bacillati; phylum Actinomycetota; class Actinomycetes; order Micromonosporales; family Micromonosporaceae; genus Micromonospora; species Micromonospora sp. NBC_01740. Next base: position 1,421,919 of record NZ_CP109150.1, read on the forward strand.
CGGAGCAGCCCTCCACGCGGCCGGAGGATCGCCACCGATCACCGACCTGTGGCCGGCCCTCGGCCCGATCGGGGTCGCCTACGCCGTCACGGTGGTCCTCGACGAAGTGCTGACCCTCCCGGTCATCGCACTCGCCACGGGCACCCGGCTCAGGCAACTCTTCCGCGAGGACCTCGGGCTGCGCCTGACGAGCGCGCTGGCGCGCTTCGTCCTCATCGTCACCACGTTGTTCATCCTCCATGGGGACCCCCGGCTCCTGCTGGCGGTGCCGCCCCTCGTACTCAGCCTCCACCTGCTCTACTCCAACCGGGTCAAGGCCCGCACCGAGCAGCAGGCGTGGCAGCGGCTGGCCCGCACCACCGACGCGCTCAACGTCGTCGACCTGGACAAGGTCCTCACCACCGCGGTCACCCAGGCCGCCGAGCTGTTCTCCGCCGACGAGGTGGAGATCGAGCTGCGCGACGGTGGCCGGACAGTACGCGGCGGTGCCGTCGCCATCACGTACGACGGGCCGGCCGGCGAACCGACCGCCGTGGACGGCACCGTGGTCCCCGCCGCCCTGGAGGGGCACGACCGGACGGTCGACGTGGGCGTACTGCGACTGCGGTTCCGGGGGCCCGTGCAGCTCTCCGAACGGGAGCAGTACACGCTGCGCACCTTCGCCTCGGCGCTCTGCACTGCGGTACGCAACGCGCAGGCGTACGCCGAGCTGGCCCGGGTCGCCGACGAGCACGCGTACGCCGCCACCCACGACGCGCTGACCGGGCTGGCCAACCGCCGGCACCTGCTCGACCAGGGCACCGAACAGCTCGACACCCGGCACGCCGACGGGGTGACCGCGCTGGTGCTGATCGACCTCAACCACTTCAAGGAGGTCAACGACACCCTCGGGCACGCCGCCGGGGACCACGTCCTGGTGCAGGTCGCCGAGCGGCTGCGCGACGCCGCCCAGGAGGGGGACCTGGTGGCCCGGCTCGGCGGCGACGAGTTCGCCGTACTCCTGCGGGGTCTGCCGGCCCCCGCGGTGGCCGCGCACCGCGCGGAGACCCTGCTCGCCACGCTGCACGAGCCGTTCGACCTCGACGGCATGCGGATCAGCGTCGAGGCGAGCGGCGGGATCGCCGCCGCACCCGCCACCGGCGGCATGCCGGAGCTGCTGCGCCGCGCGGACGTCGCGATGTACCAGGCCAAACGGGCCGGTCAGCGGACCTCGACGTACGCACCGACCCGCGACACCGCCGACCTCGGCCGGCTCACCCTCGGCGGCGAACTGCCGCGCGCCGTCGCCGACCACGAGTTCACCGTCAACTTCCAGCCCATCGTCGACCTGGGCAGCGGCCGGGTCACCGGCGCGGAGGCCCTCGCCCGCTGGCACCACCCCACCCACGGAATGATCGACCCGCTGCGCTTCCTGGAGGCGGTGGAACGCTCGGGCCTGCTCCCCGCCTTCGCCGAGGCGATCCTCGACCAGGCCCTGATCGCGGCGGGCAGCTGGCGGGACGCCGGCTTCGACGTGCCCGTGGCGGTCAACGTGTCGCCGCGCAGCCTCCTCGACGCCCGCTTCCCCGGCTCCGTGCTCGCCCGGCTGCGGGCCCACGACCTGCCCCCCGACCGGCTGGTGCTGGAGCTGACCGAGACGCTCACCCTCAGCCAGCTCGACGTGGTCGACCGGGTGCTCAGCCGGCTGCGCGACGAAGGGGTCCGGCTGGCGCTCGACGACTTCGGCACCGGCTACTCCTCCCTGTCGCTGCTCTCCCGCATCCCCGTGCACGAGCTGAAGATCGACCGCAGCTTCGTGACCGCCATGGAGACCTCCGCCGAGGCCGCCGCCGTCATCCGCTCCACCCTCGACCTGGGCCGCAGCCTCGGGCTCGACGTGGTGGCCGAGGGCGTGGAGAGCGAGCCGCAGCGCCGGGCCCTCTGGGAGCTGGGCTGCACGGCCGGCCAGGGGCACCTCTTCGCCCGGCCGGTGCCCGCCGGCACGCTCCTCGCGGCGTTCCGGCGCGGCTCCGGGGGCAGCCCCGGCACCCTCGCCCCTCCACTGCACGACGCTGGCGCCGTGATCCGGCTCGCCCCGGGCCGCCGGCCGGGCGGGCGTGGCCGCACCGACCGCCACCTGCCCGCCTGACGCGGCGGCAGGCGCCAACTGCCCGCCTGACGCGGCGACGCGCACCTGCTGCCAGACTGGCCCGCGTGACCGCCGCCCCGACCGCCCGCCGCCGTGGCTGGCAGCGCCTCGACTCCGCCGCCGGCGGCCTCGCCCTCGACCTCGGCCTGTACGCCGGGTCGGCGGCGTTCGCCGCGATCACCGCCGCCACGTCCACCCTGCTCCCGCACCGGGCCTGGGGCGCCGTCGCCGCCGTCGGATACCTCCTCGCGGCCCTCGCCGCGACCGGCCAGCTCCTGCTGCGGCGGCGCGACCCCGGCTCGTCGCTGACCGGGCTGCGGGCCCGCTGGGCGGTCACCGGGTTCGCCTGGTTCGCCACCGCCCTGCTGCCGCTGGCCTGGCAGAGCATCCAACGGGCCGGCGGACGCACCGACCGGGCGCAGGAGGAGGTGCTGGTCGTCGAGGAGTCCGGCCGGCGGCTCGTCGACACCGGCACGCCGTACCTCGGACACGACGCGATCGCCGCCCTGCCACCCGGCGAACAACTGCTCGGCTACACCCCCTACCAGCCGGGAATGGCACTGTTCGGGCTGCCCCGGGCGGCCGTCGACGCCTGGTGGACCGACGCCCGCGTCTGGTTCGCCGTCGGGACCGCGCTGGCGCTCGCCCTGGCCGTCCGCGCCGTCACCCGCGGCGCACGCCGGAGGGCGGACGACCACACCGGCGCCGCCCTGCTCCGGGGCGTACAGGCCGCCACCGTCCTCCCGATCTGCGCGCTCACCCTCGCCACCGGCGGCGACGACCTGCCCGTACTCGCGCTCTGCCTGCTCGCCCTCGCCCTCGCCGCCGCCGGCCGGCCGGGCCGGGCCGGTCTCGCGGTCGGCCTGGCCGGCGCGCTGAAGCTCTTCGCCTGGCCGGTCGCCCTCGTGCTGATCATCTGGGGGCTGACCCGGCGGGCCGGCCTGCGGGTCGCCGCGGGCGCGATCGGCGTGCCCGCCGCCGCGCTGCTGCCGGCCATGCTCGTCGACCGCGACGCGCTGGTCGAGAACGTGCTCCGCTTCCCGCTCGGGCACGGCCTGGTGACCAGCCCCGCCCAGTCGCCGTTCCCCGGTCACCTGATCGCCACCGCGCTGCCCGCCGGCCGCGCCGTCGCCGTCGCCCTCCTGCTCGCCGCCGGGCTGGCCATCGCCGTCCGGCTCGCCCGCCGCCCGCCCCGCACCGCCGCCGCCACCGCCCTGATCTGCGGGTACGGCCTGCTCGCCGCGATCCTGCTGATGCCCACGACCCGCTTCGGCTACCTGCTCTACCCGCTCGCCCTCCTCGCGTGGGCCCCCGCCCTGCACCCCCCGGTTTCCGCGAACCGGCGGGCGGAGGCCGGCGACACGGCGTAGACCTGAGGCATGACCACCTACCGCGACCGCGAAGAGGCGGGCCGGACGCTCGCCGAACGGCTCACCGCACTCATCGGCGCACCGGACGTCATCGTCCTCGGGCTGGTACGCGGCGGCGTGCCCGTGGCCCGGGTGGTCGCCGAGCGTCTCGGCGCACCCCTCGACGTGCTGGTCGTCCGGAAACTCGGCATGCCGTGGGCGCCCGAGGTGGCCTTCGGCGCGCTCGGCCCCGGCGGCGTGCGGGTCCTCAACGACGTCGTCGCCAGTCGACTCACGGAGGACGACGTCGCCGAGGTCGTCCGCCGCGAGGAGGCCGAGTTGGAACGGCGGGAACGGCTCTACCGCGCCGGTCGGCCGCCGCTCGACCTGACCGGGCGCACCGCCGTGATCGTCGACGACGGCCTGGCCACGGGGGCCACCGCCCGCGCCGCCGTCCAGGTCGCCCGTCACCTCGGCGCCCGCCGGGTCGTGGTGGCCGTCCCGGTCGGCTCCCAGGAGGCGTACGAGATGCTGGCCGCCGAGTCCGACCAGGTCGTCTGCGCCCAGCACCCGCCGGAGTTCATGGCGGTGAGCACCTACTACGAGGACTTCCACGAGGTCGCCGACTCCGAAGTCACGGAAGCGCTGACAGCGACTGCGTGACCTGACCGGGTACGGTCGGAGGATGAGCCTGACCTGTCCCAAGTGTCACGGAGAAATGCGCCAGTACGAGCGCAGCGGCGTCACCATCGACCAGTGCGGCGAATGCCGGGGGATCTTCCTCGATCGCGGTGAGCTGGAGAAGCTGTTCGAGGCGGAGGCCAACTGGAGTCGCCAGCAGGGCGCGGCCCCGGCACAGCCCGCCCACCAGCAGGGCGGCTACCCCGGCCAGCCGAGCCACCAGCAGGGCGGTTACCCGCCCCCGCCGCCCCCGCCGCCCGCACCCGCTCCGCACCAGCCGGGCTACGGCGCCGTCCCGCCGCCGCCCCCGCCGGTGCACGGCTACCCGCCGGCCCCCGCCTACGGCCAGCAGCACCACGGCTACCACGGCCACTACAAGCGCAAGAAGCACAAGAGCTTCCTGGACGAGATGTTCGGCTGAGCCACTCCGTCGACCGGGCCGGCTCCTCGACCGGCCCGGTCACCCGTGGTCTGGTGCCACGCCCCGTTCCGCCGCCGTTCGCCGTGCCGAGCGGCGGCGGCCGTGCGACGCTGCGCTCCATGACGCACCGCGGACGACACCTCGCGCTGGCGCAGGCGTACGACGGGATCACCCGCGTCGTCACCGACCTCGACGACGCGGACCTGCAACGGCCCACCCGGTGCCGGGGCTGGCTCGTCGCGGATCTGCTGTTCCACGTGCTCTGCGACGCCCAGCGTGCGCTGGTCGCGCTGGCCAGCCCCGCCGAGGGCCCGCCCGACGTGGACGACGTGACCTACTGGCGCGCGTTCCCGGCCGAGAGGGACGGTGACGGCGCGCGGCACGCCTGGTGGGCCCGCCGCTCCGCAGCCGCCTTCGACCGCCCCGGCGGGATCGTCCGGCTCTGGACCAACACCGCACCCGCCGCCGTACGCGCCGCGGGCGCGGCCGACCCCGACGGCCACGTGACCACCCAGGGGCACGTGCTGCGGGTGCCGGACCTGCTCGCCACGCTGACCACCGAGGCCGTCGTGCACCACCTGGACCTGGTCCTCGACCTGCCCGACGCGCCCCTGCCCGGAGTGCTGGCCACGCGGGTCGCCGTGACCACCATGGACGGCCTGCTCAGCGACGACGCCGTCCGACCGGCCGCGTGGAGCGACGCGGATTACCTGCTCAAGGCCACCGGCCGACTGCCGCTCACCGACCGCGACCAGCTCGAACTCGGCGAGGTCGCCGGCTGGTTCCCCCTGCTGGGCTGACCGGCGCGGCCGCCCTCAGACGATGGCCATGTCCACGAAGCGCGACAGGTGGAGCTGCGCGGCCACCGTCACCGTGTCGGTGGGGCCATTTCTGTGCTTGGCAACAATGAAATCCGCCTCCCCGGCACGCGGCGACTCCTTGTCGTAGTAGTCGTCGCGGTGCAACAGGATGACGACGTCGGCGTCCTGCTCGATCGAGCCCGATTCACGCAGGTCGGACAGCTGCGGTCGCTTGTCGGTGCGCTGCTCCGGGCCACGGTTCAGCTGACTGACCGCGATCACCGGGCACTCCACCTCCTTGGCGAGCAGCTTGAGGCCACGGGAGAGGTCCGCGACCTCCTGCTGCCGGCTCTCGGTGCGCTTCGGAGAGGTCATCAGCTGGAGATAGTCGACCACGATCAGCTTGAGGTCGTGCCGCTGCTTGAGCCGGCGCGCCTTGGCCCGGATCTCCATCAGGTTCATGCTCGGCGTGTCGTCGACGAAGAGCGGCGCCTCACTGATCTCGCCCATGCAGCGGGCGAGCTTGGTCCAGTCGTCGTCGGAGAGCTGGCCGCTGCGCAGGACGTGCAGGGGCACGCGCGCCTCGGCCGACAGCAACCGCATGACGATCTCGACCTTGCTCATTTCCAGCGAGAAGATGGCCGCCGCCTGGTTTGCCCTGATCGCGGCGTTGCGCGCGAAGTCCATGCTCGCCGTGCTGTTGTGTGTCGGGATCATCGCCCGACCCGCAAGGTAGAGGTGCTCGGGATTGTCCACCGTGACGCACCGGACCGGCACGCTCGCCACCGGTCGGACGTCGACGATGAAACGGCTGTCCGTCCGGGAGTTGCTCTCGCTACGGCGCCGCAGCCGGTGCGCCTCCCGCTTGCGGGTCAGGCGGAACACTTCGTCCCTCGTCGTGAAGTTCAAGTTGAAGGCGATCGAGCTTTCCGCGGTGCGCCCCTTGACGGTCTTCCGGCTGACCGAGCAGCGGTACCCGAGACTGACGACCAACTCGTGCACGTCCTCGGCGAGGCGGGGGGACGTCGTGGTGAACTGCACGTTCCCGCTGACGGTCACGGTGCCGTCGGTGTCGAGCAGCCCGGCCAGCAGCGCTCGCCGCTGCGCCTCCGAGGCCCGCAGGTACGCGGCGGGGACGTGCTTGTCGCCCAACACCCCGGCCGCCCGCAGGTAACCACGGAAGGAGCCGTAACGCTTGTGGCAGTCGCGGCACCTGCGACTTGCGTTCCAGGCGCTGGCGTCCACTCTCCCGCAGTGGGCGCAACCTTCGCGCCGCGCCGCAGGGACGAGTCCTTTCGACCGGCCCCCACACGACTGGCCGCAGGTATGGATCGCCGGGCCACGAGGCGTGAAGACGGCGTGGCAGACGACGCATTCACGGTCCGGGATCGCGGGCAGCCGCGGCGGACGAATGGTGTAGACCATCGGCCCCGAAGGTCTGACCTCGAAGCCGTCGGACTCGATTCCGGCCAGGATCTCCGGGTCGACGGTGGTGACCCTTCCTTCCGCCGTGTGGCCGTCGCCGAGCCAGACGCCGAGCGTGTACGGCGCAAGCGGGAGTTCGCGTTCCGGAAGGCGGAGTGCGGCGGCGTTTTCGACCGCATGATTGAGTCGTCGGTCGGCCGTGTTCGTACGCAGGGTCGCTCGTATCTGCTCCGTCGTCACCACGTCTTGCAGCTCCGCCGCCGCCAGGCTCTCCGACCACTGCTCGACACGCTCCAGCAACTGGCGGTAGAGACGGCGGGCCGGATAGGCCCTGGCCGGGCGCACACGCGGGCGCCTGCGCATGACGACGGGCGACTCGTCGGCGATGTCGCGCGTCACCCGGTGGGCGGTGTGCGTGAACTCCGGGCCGAGCACGGCGGCCAGCTCCGCGATCGTGACGTCGTCGCCGGGCGCCGCGCCGGCGGCTGCCCGGTGCAGCCGTTCGATGGCCTCGGGAGACCAGTGGTTGCGGCGGCGGGCGGGGGCAGCGCGGCGGCTTGCCCGCGTAGTGGTCTTCCACAGGTGTTCACCGTCGGCGACGATCACCGAGCCGTCGGAAAACTCGACCTCGTAGCACGGCCGGTCGTGCCGTACCTCGAACGCGGCGGTGACCTTCGTCGGCAGGCCGTCAGCGCTCAGCAACTCGTCGCCGACCTTCACGTCCCCCATGGTGGTCCAGCCCGTCGGCGTGGGAAGGGGGGTGTCCAGCGCGAGCGCCTTACCCAACCCGGGGCGTCCGGCGACGATCACGAGTTGCCCCGCGTGCAGGCCGTTGAGCAGGCGGTCCAGGTCGGTGAAGCCGGTGGGGACGCCGGTCATCATGCCGCCCTGGGCGCCCACCGCCTCGATCTCGTCCAGTGTCGGCTGGAGCATGTCGGCGAGTACGGCGAAGTCCTCGCTGACGCGGCGCTCGGTGATGTCGTAGACCGCCTGCTGGGCGAGGTCGACGACGTCGTCGACGTCGCGGCTGCCGCCCTGAGCCGTGCCGTAGCCCAGCTGCACGATCTTGGTGCCGGCCTCGACCAGACGCCGCAGGACCGCCCGCTCGCTGACAATGCGGGCGTAGTAGGCCGCGTTCGCGGCGGTCGGCACGCTGGCGATCAGCGTATGCAGGTAGGGGGCGCCGCCGATCCGGACGAGATCGCCGGAGTTGGCCAGGGCCGCCGCCACAGTGATGGAGTCGGCCGGCTCACCCCGGCCGTAGATCTCCAGGATGGTGTCGAAGATGGTGGCGTGCACCGGCCGGTAGAAGTCGTTGGTCTTGAGGATCTCCACGACGTCGGCGACGGCGTCCTTGGACAGCAGCATGCCGCCGAGGACGCACTGCTCGGCGGCGATGTCCTGGGGCGGGGTCTTGTCGAACTGGCCGTCGCGCTGCGGCGGCGGGGACGCGTGCCCCCCGCCCGATCGCGAGTCCGCCCGCATGTCGTCGGTGACCGACACGGGTCCCCCCTCCACTGCGTCGGATCTGGATCCAGCCCTGTCGCCGGGATGGACAACCTCGACCTGCCGGTCGATCGGGGGTCATCGCACGACCGGTCGGGGGCCAACCATACGGAACCCGAGGTCAGCCCCTCAACCACGTCGGTGGACGAGCCTCGGGACAACCTGTGGACGCCGGGGGACAAGCATGTGCGCAGGGTGTGCACAGCCTGTGGACAACGGCTGGGGAATTCTCCGCTGCAAGGTGCTGACCTGCGGAAACACAATCCCCAGCCTGTGGACGGCAAGTTTTCGGTCGAACTGCGCGGTCGAACGTCCCGTACTATCTCCAGCGAACGGCTACACCTGCACAGCGGATTGCGCAATCGGTTGAGAAGGGTCACGCTCCGGCCGTGAGTAACCGGGACTGGGGACGCGGAGAGGGCGGTCCGCGCGAGCCGGTCGCCTCCTGGGACGATCCCGCCGACCCGGCACCGGTCGATCCGTACGAGCACGCTCCCGCGCGGCACCGCACGCCGAGCCGGCGCCGGGCTGTCGAGCGCGGGCAGCAGGAGCCGGTCGACAGCTACCTGCCGCGTTGGGCCCTGGAATCGGGGATCCGCAGCGCCGACGGCGGTGGCCGTCACGCCGCGCCCGACGACGAGGTGGGGATCGAGGCCCACCAACCGCACTCCGGTGCCTGGCGGGCCACGGAGACCACGAACAGCTGGCACCGGGTCAGCGAGACGAGCTGGCGCGAGACCCCGGCGATCGACGCTGTTCCGCAGTCGGAGCACACCGGAGAGTGGACGTTCGGCGCTGCCCAGCAGTCGGAGCACACCGGGGAGTGGACGTTCGACCGTCCGCAGGAGCGGGGATACTCCGGGCGGCGGCGGGCCGAGGACGACCCCGTCTCGGGCTCGGCGCCGCCGAGCCGGCCGAGGCGCCTGCCGTCGCAACGCCCGCAGGTCGTCTGGTCCGGCCTGGAGGAGGCGGACGCGTCCGGGTCCGTACCGGATCGGGAGGCCGAGCGGCCGGCCCGCCGGGGCCGGCGGGCGGCGGAGGACCGCCCCGCCGTCGATCCCTGGGACCGGGAGTCGCACCTCGCCGCGTCCGAGAGCCCACCCTCCCCTCCGGCGGTGGACGCGTGGGACGCGTCGGGTGTGCACGCGTGGCACCCGGCCGGTGAGATCGACCGCTGGGACCACGCCGACACCGGCCGGTGGGACCGGGCCGACGACACCGGCAGCTGGGACCGAAGCGACGGCACGGGTCGGTGGGACCGGACCGACGGCACCGGTGAGTGGCGCCGGTCCGACGACACCGGCGCGTGGGAGCGATGTTCCGACGACGGCGGGTGGGACAGGACCGCGCCGGGCTCCGGCGGGGGCGCCGTGCAGGAATGGTCCTGGCCGGGGCAGGACGACCGGAGCGAGGGTTTCTGGTCGGGCACCCGGCTGGCGGGCGACGATCCCCGCTGGATGGACCCGCCGGCGTCGGCGCCCCGGTCACCCGTGGTGCCCTACTCCGCGCCGCGGCCGCGTCCCGCGCCGCGTCGGCGCGTAGCCGAGCCGGTCGGTGCCGCGACGGCGTCGGCCGTACGCCGTAGGGCCGGGACCGCCGGGGCGGGGGCGTGGGGCCGTCGTATCGAGGACGACCTGCTCGATCCCGATCCTGGCGGTCCGTGGCGGTCGCTGCTCTACACGGTCGCGTGCTATCTGGTGCCGGCGGCGCTGATCTTCGTCTGGTTGCTGACCCTGGACGGACAGGTGCCGGCGGGGTGTGTCACCGACATCAGCGGAGGGGGTTGCGACTCGCCTCGGGCGCGGGCGCTTGGCTCGCTGGCAGCGGGCCTGCCGCGCTTCGGGTTGGCGCTGGCCAGCAGCCTGGTCGTGGCGCTGCTGCTGCGCCGGGTCGGTACGACGTGGCGTTCGGCCAGCGTCGCGCTGGCGGCGGCCGTGGTCGGCGGCGGTCTCTCGACGGTGATGATCAGCGCGGTGACGGGCCAGCCGATCGGCTGACGATCAGCGCGACGACACGACCATGCTGCCGCTGCTAGCCGAAGGCACTGGCTGGTGATCAGCGTGGCCGGCCGGTGGCTGACGCACCGCCGCCCTGGTCGGCCCGCACCGCGACGAGCTGGCCGACCGCGCGAGCGGGAGCGTACGCCGCAGGCCGTACACGAACAGGGCCCGCACCGGTCGGTGCGGGCCCTGTCGTGGTGCTCGGGTGAGGTGTCAGCCCTGGACGACGTTGAGGTCGAACTTGGCGCTCACCTCGGGGTGCAGCTTGATCTGCACCGGGTAGGAGCCGGTCGACTTGATCGGACCGGACAGTTCCAGCCGACGACGGTCGAGGACCGGACCACCGGCGGCCTTGACGGCGTCGACGATCTCGGCCGGGGTGACCGAGCCGAAGAGCCGACCGCCGTCGCCGGCGCGGGCCTTCAGGCTGACCTTGAGGCCCTCGAGCTGGCCCTTGACCTCGTTGGCGTGGCCGAGGTCGCGGATCTCACGGGCCGAACGGGCCCGCTTGATGACCGTGACCTGCTTCTCCGCACCCTTGGTCCAGGCGATCGCGAAGCCCTGCGGCAGCAGGTAGTTACGGCCGTAGCCGTTCTTGACCTCGACGATGTCGCCCGGGGCACCGAGGCCGGACACCTCCTGAGTCAGGATGATCTTCATATCGGTGCCTCCTCTCAGCGGGCCGTGGCCGTGTACGGCAGGAGCGCCATCTCACGGGCGTTCTTGACCGCACGGGCGATCTGCCGCTGCTGCTGCGAGGTCACGCCGGTCACCCGCCGAGCGCGGATCTTGCCGCGGTCGGAGATGAACTTGCGCAGCAGCGCGGTGTCCTTGTAATCGATATAGGTGATCCCGTCCTTGTCGAGCGGGTTCACCTTCTTCTTCGGTTTGCGAAGTGCAGCGGCCTTGGCCATTGCTCGTGCTCCTGGTTTGCGATCGCGGGCGCTCGGCGCCATTAGAACGGGGGCTCCTCGTCGAAGTTGCCGCCACCCGAACCACCGCGCGAGGGTGCCGGTGCAGCCGAGGCCCAGGGGTCGTCGAAGTTGCCTCCGCCGCCGCCCTGGCCACCTCCACCACCACCGCCACCGAAGCCGCCGCCACCGCCGCCGGAGCGGGACATCTTCTGCACCTTCGCCGTGGCGTAGCGCAGCGACGGGCCGATCTCGTCGACCTCGAGCTCGATGACGGTGCGCTTCTCGCCCTCGCGCGTCTCGTACGACCGCTGACGCAGCCGGCCCGAGACGATCACGCGGGCGCCCCGCTGGAGCGACTCGGCGACGTGCTCCGCCGCCTGCCGCCACACGGTGCACGCCAGGAAGAGCGGCTCGCCGTCCTTCCATTCGCCGGAGGCCTTGTCCATGAACCGGGGCGTCGAAGCGACCCGGAACTTGGCGACCGCCGCACCGGACGGGGTGAACCGCAACTCGGGGTCATCGGTCAGGTTGCCGATGACCGTGATGGTGGTGTCTCCTGCCATGACCATCTCCTCGCGCACTCATCAGTTCTGCCGTACAGGCTCTCAGAGCCCTCCGACAGTGCCGATGAGGCTGATCCGGGTGGACCGGGGTTGAATGCTTTAGCGCATCTCCGGCCGGATGACCTTGGTGCGCAGCACGGACTCGTTGAGCCGCAGCTGACGGTCCAGCTCGGCCACCGCTGCGGGCGTCGCCTGCAGGTCGATGACGGCGTAGATGCCTTCGGCCTTCTTGTTGATCTCGTACGCGAGGCGCCGGCGGCCCCACACGTCCGTCTTCTCGACCGAGCCACCCGCAGTCCGGATCACGTTCAGGTACGTGTCGAGCGACGGGGCGACGGTGCGCTCCTCGAGGCTGGGGTCGAGGATCACCATGACTTCGTAATGACGCAAGACGTGCTCACCTCCTGTGGGCTAAGCGGCCACGGTCCTTCCGTGGCAGGAGGTCGTGCGTCGTGGCCCGCGCCGGTTCCGGGGGAACCCGGCCGTACGCGGACAACCGGACCAGGATACCCGGTCCCGACGATCATGCCCGGGGTGGTCGGCGGGGTCCTTCCACCGGGCGAGGCGACGGGGGCCCGCGTCGACGTCGCTGTCGATGCGAGCCCCCGTACACGAGGCCGCGGGGCGTCCCGTCCGCATTCCTTGGGTGGGACCTGGGGAGGAACGACCACACCGATGAGGTTGGACCGGGGACGCCCCGCGGAGCTTTATCGTGTTGTTACCTGACGTTACAACGGCTCTTGCCCCTTGTCGGGGGAAATGGCGGAATTCTCCGACAAATTTCCCGATGAGCCCGGTTCCGTCAGGGCGGGCCCCCGCCGCGCCGGGCCGCGCGACGGGGTGCCCCCGCTCTCGGGCGGTTCGACGCGCCTCCGGGACGGGCCGACCAGCGGCCGTTCCGGGCCGGCTGCGGCAACCGTGGATCCCACTCGCATCAACGACCGCCGCCGCTGGGAGGTGACGCGAGGAACGGCGAGTCCGCCACCGCCGTCATCCCGGCTGTCGGCGACGCGACGTAGGCTCCCGTGCATGCGTATCGGAGCCCACGTCGATTCGACCGACCCGGTGGCGGAGGCGACCGCCCGAGGGGCCGAGGCCGTGCAGTTCTTCCTCTCCGACCCCCAGGGGTGGAAGGCGCCGAAGCCGCGGGAGGACGCGGACCGGCTGCGGGCCGCGGGCGTCGACCTCTACGTGCACGCGCCGTACGTCATCAACGTCGCCACCCTGAACAACCGGATCCGGATCCCCAGCCGCAAGCTGCTGCTCGGGCACGCCCAGGCGGCCGCCGCCATCGGCGCCAAGGGGCTGATCGTGCACGGCGGGCACGTCAATGCCGGCGACGACCTGGCCGTCGGCTTCGACAACTGGCGCAAGACCTTCGCGTACGCGGCGGACTCCGGCGGCTTCGGCGTGCCCGTCCTGATCGAGAACACCGCCGGCGGTGACAACGCCTGCGCCCGGCGGCTCGACGCGCTCGCCCGCCTCTGGGACGCCGTCGGCGATCACGAGGTGGGCTTCTGCCTGGACACCTGCCACGCCCACGCCGGCGGCGAGGAGCTGCTCGGGCTCGTCGACCGGGTCAAGGCGATCACCGGCCGGATCGACCTGGTGCACGCCAACAACTCCAAGGGCGCGTTCAACTCCGGCCAGGACCGGCACGACAACCTCGACGGCGGCACGATCGACCCGGAGCTGGTGGTGGCGGTCATCCGCGCGGCCGGCGCACCGGTCATCGTCGAGACCCCGGGCGGGGTCGACGGTCAGGGGGCCGACATCGCCTTCCTACGCGACCGGCTGGGCACGGGGAGCCCGGCGGCATGACGACCGAGCAGTCCGCCTCCGGCAGCCCCCGTCCCGACTCCGCCGCCGAGAAGGCCGACGCCGCCGGGAAGACGGAAGCCGCCGGAAAGACCGACACGACCGGCGCCACGACCGGCCCGGCCGCCGCCAGGACCGGAGGGGCCCGATCCAAGGCTGGGGCGGCCGAGCCCAAGGCTGGAGCAGCCGAGCCCAAGGCTGGGGCGACCGAGCCCAAGGCCGGTGGAGCCCGGCCCGGTGCCGGCACGGCCCATGCCGAGGCCGGGGCACCCGCCGGGGCGGTCGGGTCCGACGGGACCGGCGCGACCGGCGTGACCGAGACGGAAAACGGTAAGACCGACGACACGGCGGGCGGGGCCGACAAGACCGCAACCAAGGCGGGCAGGGACGACGCCAGGGCGGGCGCAACCGACAAGGACGACGCCAAGGCCGGCGGAACCGACAAAGACGGCGCCAAGGCGGGTGCACCCAGCAAGACGGACGCCAAGGCGGGCAAGGACGGCGCCAAGGCGGCCGGCAAGAGCCAGGACGGGGGTAACAAGGAGGGCAAGCCGGACCGGTGGGAGGCCTTCGCGTCCGCCCCCGAACCGGTGCCCTCCCGGCTCGGGCGCGCCGTGCGGGCGGTGGGCCGCCGGCTGATCCACGAGTGGACGCTCGCGACGCTCGCCTCGCTGGCGTTGGCCGTGCTGCTGACCTGGCCCACGCTGCGCTACCCGCGACACACCCTGCCGCAGGACTACTGGGACCCCAGCCTCCAGGCGTGGCAGATGGCCTGGTCGGGGCACATCCTGCTGACCAACCCGGCGCAGATGTGGCAGTCGAACACCTTCTTTCCGGAGTCCTGGAGCTTCGCCTTCTCCGACACCCTGCTCGGCTACGCCCCGGCGGGCATGATCGGCACCGGTCCCGAAGCCGCCGTGCTCCGCTACAACATCATGTTCGTGCTGGCCCACGCGCTCGCCATGCTCGGGGCGTACGCGCTGGCCCGTCAGCTCGGCGCCGGCCGGATCGGCTCCGCGGTGGCCGGGGCGAGCTTCGCGTACGCGCCGTGGCTGCTGGCCCAGGCCGGGCACCTGCACGTGATCTCCAACGGCGGCATCCCGCTGGCGTTGGCGATGCTCGCCCGGGGGCACGGCTGGTCGTTGCGGCACGGGTACCGTCCCGAACGCCGGCACGACGGCTGGGTCTACGCCGGCTGGTTCGTGGCGGCCTGGCAACTCAGTCTCGGCTTCGGCATCGGGCTGCCGTTCGCGTACTTCCTCGCCGGGACCGTGCTGGTCGCGGCCGTCACCTGGTTCCTGCGGCGGTGGGTCGTCCGGCCGGTCAAGCGCCCGTTCGGCCGCCGGTTGCTGATCGCGGACCTGGTCGGCGGCCTGTTCTTCGCCGGTGTCGGCGGCCTGCTGGCCATCCCGTACTTCAAGGTGGCGGGGGCGCACCCGCAGGCGGAGCGTTCCATCGGCGACATCGGCGTCTACTCGCCGCCGGCGGCCGGCTTCTTCACGGCACCCGCCGAGTCGCGGGTCTGGGGCGCCCTGCACGAGGGCGCGCGGGCGGCGCTGCCCTGGCACCCGGAGATGACCCTGCTGCCCGGCTTCGTGCTCTACGCGCTCGCCGCCGGCGGGCTCTTCTTCTCGGTGTGGAAGCTGCGCCACCGGCTGCTGCTGCTCACCGGGGTGGTGGTGACGATGGTGCTCGCCATGGGCACCCGGTTCTTCGACGGCACCTTCACCTACGTGCCGCTGTTCGACCACCTGCCCGGCTGGAACGGCATCCGCACCCCGGGCCGGCTGATGCTCTGGACCACGCTGCTGCTCGGGCTGCTCGCGGCGGGCGCGGTCAGCGCGTTCGCCACCCGGGTACGGGAGGTCTACGCCGAGCGGATCCCCTCCTGGCCGAGCCCGTGGCTGCGGCTGGCCACTCTGCTGCCGCTGGTGCTGGTGCTCGGCGAGGGGCTGAACGCCACGCCGCACCCGGTCGTGCCGTCCCAGCCGGCCGCGATGCGCACCGTGGAGGGACCGCTGCTGGTGCTGCCGAGCAGCCAGAGCCTCGACCAGCCGGTGATGCTCTGGTCCACCAGCAAGTTCCAGGACCTGGTCAACGGGGGCAGCGGCTTCACCCCGCGCCAACTCGACGACGTACGCCGGGTGACGCTGGCCTTCCCCGATCAGACCAGCGTCGACTACCTGCGCGTCCTCGGCGTACGCAACGTGCTGCTGATGCGGGACCACATCGTCGGCACGCCGTGGGAGGTCACGGTGGACGCACCGGTCGACGGGCTCGGCATCACCCGCGAGGAAGTAGGGAACATCGTGATCTACCGCCTGTGACCCTCATCACCCTCACGTTGACCTCGCAGCAGCCTCCCGGTCGTCCGATCCCCCGAAGAGCTTGCGGGCACCGGAGAGGATCGCCAACACCGCGACCGTGAACAGACCGAACAGCCCGTTCAACCACCAGTCGACCATGTTGGCGGAGAAACACAGGTTCCCCGGTGTGCAGTCGGTGTCGCCGAGCTCGAACCTGCCAGCGATGATTCCGGCAGGAAAGCAGAGCAGCGCGACACAGCCGCCCAGGCCGAAGAACCACCCGGACGCCCGCCGGACGAGGGCCAGGCCGAGCCAGACCGTGACGAGCAGCGCGGGCAGGATCGCGTCGACGGCGCTCACACCGGTCGACGGGGAAGGGACCCCCGACAGGGCGCCATCAGGACGTCACTCGCCGGCCACCGTCCGCCCGCCCCCGCCCCCGCCGCCGGCCGCGGCCGAGCTGGCCGCCAACTCCGTCGGTTGCGGCGAGGCCGGGGCTGGTCGACGCCAGCGAGCCACCCAGGATGCGTCCCTGGTGCCGTTGAACACGCCACCGTCTGGATCGTCCGGATAGGTCTTGCGGACCGCGTCCAGTTCGGGGTTCAGGATCTCCCGGACGACCAGCACGCAGAGCACCACGACGGTGGCCAGGCGCAGCGTCGACGCCAGCACGAAGACGCCCTCCGGGAAGACCGGCTTGCTGGTCGCCGCGCCGAGCAGCTCGCCGTAGAACGCCACGAAGTAGCAGACCTCGGCCACCTGCCAGGCGAGGAAGGCGCCCCATTTCGGGCGGGCAAGCACCACCAGCGGCAGCAGCCAGAGCACGAACTGCTGCGACCACACCTTGCTGAAGATCAGGAAGGCGGCGACCACCAGGAACGCGAGCTGGGCGAGCCGGGGCCGGCGCGGGGCCAGCAGCCCCAGCGCGGCCACCCCGAGGCAGGCCAGCCCGAAGAGGGCGTACGACAGGGTGTTCAGCGTCGGGATGTTGGCGTTGAGCCACTCGAACGGCCCGAGGTCGGCGGGGTTGGCGTTGCCGAACTTTCCGTCCAGGTAGCGGCCGATGTACCAGAGGGTGCCCCAGTCGATGGGCCGGGTCGAGTTCAGCTCGAAGAAGCGGTCCCAGTTCTCCCGGTAGGGAATGGCGACCGGAAGGTTCACGAGGACCAGGGAGACGAGGGCCGCGCCGAGGGCGGTGAGGGCGGCGCGGAGCCGCCCGGCGCGCAGTCCCAGCACCAGGATCGGGCCGAGGATGAACAGCGGCCACATCTTGGCCGCCCCGGCGAGACCGAGCAGGACGCCGGCCGCCAGTGGTCGGCTGCGGGCCCAGGCGAAGAGGCCGAACGCGGCCAGGCCGATGGCGAGCAGGTCCCAGTTGACCGTGGCGGTGAGCATCAGCGCGGGGGCGAGCGCGAAGAGCGCGGCGTCCCATGGTCGCCGGCGGCGTAGGGCGAGGAGCATCGCCACGGTGGCGACCGCCAGCGCGCCGAGCACCAGCGCGTTCAGGTTGTAGAACCACATGCCCTGGTTGAGCCCCGGGTCGTTCTGGCCGAGGGCGTGCACGGGCAGGCCGAGGGCGCCCATGAAGTAGCCGGTGAGCACCGGGTACTCGACGGGGTGGTCCTGGTAGGGCACCGCACCCTCGTTGAGCCGCTCGGCGTAGTAGAGCGCCAGCACGTCGGTGTAGCAGAACCGGGTGTACTGCACGTTGTTCTGCCAGGCGCCGTCCTGGCAGGGCGACTTCTGCACCCAGTGCAACGCCAGGGTCAGGCAGACCAGGGCCAGGACGATGCGGGTCGCGGTCCAGAACCGGTTCTCCCGCCCGGCGGGCCGGTCCAGGGCGACGGCGTGGTCGCCCAGCGGGCCGCCGATGGCGCCGGAGAGGCCCCGGACGAAGCCGTCGGAGCGGGACGGATGGTCAGGGGCACCGGCGTCGTCGATGCCTCGCGTCGACTGCGTGCTCATGAAGGTGCATCCTGCCGTACATCGGGCCTCCGCGTCCCCTCCCTCTCACGACACGTCGATACGCGAAACGCCGCCGGCGGCCGGAGAGGTGCTCCGGCCGCCGGCGGCGTTCGTCGATCAGTCGTTGTCCGGTCTGGGTGTCAGGCTCGGTAGCAGCCCGCCGCCGCCACCGTCCCGGCCGGGGCGCGGATCGGTCGGGGTGGTGGGCGCGGTGGGCCCGCCGGGGCCACCGGGGCCACCGGGGCCACCGGGGCCACCGGGGCCACCGGGGGGATTGCCACCGCCGTTGTTGCCGCCGGGCGGGCAGAGCAGCTCCAGCGGACCGCAGTTCGGCGGGCCCGTCGGAGGCGGCGGGGGCGGGGGCGCCTCACCGTTGCCGGTGTTCGGATTGCCGACGTTCGCCGCAGGCGGGAAGTCCTTCTTCTCCCATTTCTTGACCTTGTGTGCCTCGTCCATGAACCGTTCCCAGATGGTGCCCGGCAGGTTGCCGCCACTGATCTTGTTGCCGTTCTTCAGCTTGAGCGGCTTGCGGTCCTTGACGTTGCCGACCCAGACGGCGGTGGCGATCTGCGGGGTGTAGCCGATCATCCAGGCGTCGCCGTTGTCGTCGCTGTCCGCCTTGAGTTCCCAGGTGCCGGTCTTGGAAGCGGCCTTCCGGCCGTCGTCGAGCTTGTGGTCGACCCGCGCCGGGTACTGCTCCAGCACCGAGGTCACGTCCGCCACGACGTCCTTGTCGATGCGCTGCTCACCCTTGAGGGAACCCTCGTCGGCGATCTTCTTCCACTTGCCGGTGGCCTCGTCCCTCTTCTCGACGGAGTAGAGGAAGTGGGCCTTGTGGTAGCGGCCCTGGTTGGCGAAGGTGGCGACGCCGTTGGCGTGGTCCAGGACGGTGATCGGGTACTGGCCGTAGCCGATGACGTGGAAGAACGGGTTCGGCGCGATGTCCTTCGGGTCGGTCTTGGTGAGGTCGTAGCCCTTCGGCGGGTCGGTGTCCGACCGCCACATCATGCTGACCCCGGCCTTGGCCGCCATGTCGACGACCTTGTCCGGGCCGATCGCCTCGGTGACGTGGTAGAACGGCACGTTCAGCGACTTGAGGGTGGAGACCGTCAGGGTGCAGGAGTTGCCGCACTCCGGGTTGTCGACGCCGGCGTTGCTGACCTTGAACTTGGTGTCCTTCGGGGTGAAGGCCTTGCCCTTCCAGCGCGACTCGAGGGCCTTGCCCTCCTTGAGCGCCGCCGCCAGCGTGTAGATCTTGAAACTCGAGCCCGGCGGGTGACCGCCGTAGGGGTTGCCGGAGGAGTCGATGTTCCTGCCGGCGTAGTCGGTGCCGGTGCCGTTGTCGCCGCCGTAGTAGGCGAGCACGCGACCGTTCTTCGGCTCGATGGCGACCACCGCCGCCATCAGGTTCGGCGGCTGGCCGGCGAGTTCAGATCCCTTGGTCCTGCGCTGGGCGGTCTCGACCGCCGCCTCCTGGATCTTCGTGTCGATCGTGGTGCGGATCTTGTAGCCACCCGACATGAGCGCCTGGGAACAGAGCGGCTTGGCGTCGGTGATCTGCTCCTCCTTGTCGACGCAGATGCCCTTGTCCCGCATCTCCTGCTTGACGTAGTTGATCACGTTGCCGTACGGGGTGTTGACGCCGAAGTCGATGCCGGCGCCGCCCTGGTTCGGCTTCTTGGGCATCGGGTACTCGGCCAGGGTGGGCGCCGCCGGCTTGCCCGGGGCGTTCAGCCAGCCCTCGGCGACCATGCCGCCGATCACGTACTCCCAGCGGGACTTGGCTTCGGCAAGGTTCACCGCCGGGTCGTAGCCCTTGTGGCCCATGCCGGCCTCCGGCTGCTTGATCAGCGCGGCGAGGACCGCGCCCTCGGCCACGCTCAGCTTGTTCGCCGGCTTGCCGTAGTACGTCTGCGCCGCCGCCTCGATGCCGTGCGCGCCCCGCCCGAAGTAGATGATGTTCAGGTAGTGCTGCATGATCTGCGGCTTGGTGTACTCGTCGTTGAGCTTGGAGGCGAGAATCGCCTCCTTGACCTTCCGGGCGTAGGTGTCGTCCTTCAGGTTGTCGAACGCGTTGCGCGCGTACTGCTGGGTGATCGTCGAGGCGCCCTGCTTGCTGCCGCCGGAGACGTTGTTCCACGCGGCCCGGACGATGCCCTTGTAGTCCACACCCGAGTGCTCGTAGAAGTTGCGGTCCTCGGCCGCGGCGACGGCGTCCTGCACCCACTTCGGGATCTGGTCGATGGTGACCAGGGTCCGGTTCTGCGTGCCGACCTTCGCGATGATCGTCTTGTTGTCGGACGCGTAGAGGGTGGTCGCCTGCGGCGGCGTGGTGTCCTCCGGAAGGACCACGTTGGTCGAGTAGTAGGTGAAGCCGACGACGCCGAGCCCGGCGAGCATGATGAACACGGCGAAGGCGGCGATCAGCATGTTGACCCGCTTGCGCTTCTTCGCCCGCGACGCACCGGCCGGGTTGCCCGCGCCGCGCCCGCGCCGACCGGGGCCGGTCGGCCCGCCGGGCCCACCCGGGCCGCCTGCGGCCGGCGAGACGCTCGCCCGGGCCGAGGCGCGGCCGCTGACGCCGCCGACCGCCGCCGATCCGACGCTGGCCCGTCCGGCCGGGGCGGCGCCGACGGCGGCGGAGCCCACCGAGGCGCGACCTGCCGGCCCGCCGGCCGGGGAGACCGGCACCGAAGCGCGACCCGAGCCCGCCGCCCGGCCGACGCCGGGCGCAGGCGAGACCGGCACGGCCCGGCCGGGCGCCGCCCGACCGACCGAGGCCGAACCCACCGAGGCGGAGCCCACCGAGGCTGTTCCGGCGCGCGGCGGAACGGCTGCGGACGCCGAACCGGGAACGGAACCGCCGCGCGGCGGAACGGCGGCCGAGCCGCCGACCGAGGCCCGCCCGCCGGCGGCGCGGGGCGCGACCGAGGCGCGGCCCGCGGGTGCCGTACCGTCCTGTGCAGCCGACCAGCCGCCCCCGGAGGCGTCACCGCCGGGGTCGCCGTGCTGGCCCGGAATCTGGGCCCGCCCGCGCGGGGAACTGGAATCGCCGTACGAGTTCATTCCTCACACCCTGCCGTCGCGGTGGGACGCGACTGCGCCGCCACCGGTTTGCCGTGAGATGGGACACCTGTCGAGGGCGGCACGTGCGTGCCGGTCGACAGGTGCCACTTGCGAATCAATCGGGCCAATCAGACCAACGATCCGTCGGTCTCCCCAGGCGTGCGTGCGCTGGCCGGGGTCGGCCGATCGAGCGAAGATCACCGTTGCGCCTCTCGCCTCCGTCGACTGCCCGCACCGTTACCCGAGGCGGCCGCGCCGCCCACCGCGTCCTGCTCCTGCCCACCCTCCGGACTCCCGGTCAGGCCGTCCCGGCCGAGCAGGTACTGCTCGACGAGATGGTTCCAGTCACAGCCGAGGCACACCTCCACCACGAAGACCTGGAACTCACGCACCGTCATCGCCAGCACCGGCAACTCGGCCAGTGTCCGGGCCTGGCCGGCTGACTGCTTGAGTTCGTCGCCGTAAATGTAGTGGACGTGGGTCAGGTTCTCGCTCCGGCAGATCGGACACCGCTCGTCGGTCGGCTCCCCGTGGAAGCGGGCGGCGTTCTTCAGGTAGGGCGAGGCGTCGCAGACGTCGTACGTGCCGACCCGGCCCGCGAGGAGCTCACGCAGCACCGCTCGCTTCCGGAGCGAGTAGTCGACTACCTGGCGCTGCGTACGCATGCGGAGAAGGGTACGCGGTCTCGTCGGACGGGGCGACCACGGTGACGATGCGTGACCGGAGAACCTCGGAGCGGGGGTTTGCCCTGATCACGGCGATCCGCTAGCGTGCGATGTATCGGTCCGATACATCGCGGCGGTTACCGCTCCGCGTAGAGGGTACAGAGAGGATGGCCCGTGCTCGAGCTCGCCATCCTCGGCCTCCTGCAGGAGTCTCCGATGCACGGCTACGAGCTGCGCAAGGAGCTGACCGCCAAGCTCGGTGCGATCAGGGCGGCGATCAGCTACGGCTCGCTCTATCCCACGCTGCGCAGGTTGCAGGCGGCGGGATGGATCACCGAGGCCGCGGAGGCACCCGCCACGGTCGAGGAGGTTCCCGCGCTGACCAGCCGACGAGGTCGGGTGGTCTACGAGATCACGGCGGAGGGCAAGGAACGCTTCGCCCAACTGATCGCGCAGACCGGGCCGGAGACGTACGACGACACGGGTTTCGGCGTGCACTTCGCGTTCTTCGCCCGGACCGACCAGGCGACCCGGCTCCGCATCCTCGAGGGTCGCCGGCGAAAGATCGAGGAACGCCGTGAAGGGCTTCGCGACGTGCTCGGCAGGGCGGCCGAGCGGCTCGACGCCTACACGCTGGAACTGCAGCGCCACGGCCTGGACGCCTGTGAGCGCGAGGTCCGCTGGCTGGAGGAGCTCATCGCCAACGAGCGCTCCGGCCGTGCCCCGACGGTCCCGTCAACCGGGACGGCCGGCGGCCGACGAGAAGACAACAGCCCGCCTCCGCCTGGAGAGTCCAGGAAAGAGCGGCCGTGATGAAGAAGAAGGAGGCAGACGCTATGGGCTCCGTCCGCGTCGCCATCGTCGGTGTGGGTAACTGCGCCTCGTCCCTCGTACAGGGCGTGGAGTACTACCGGAACGCCGACCCGAACGACCGCGTCCCGGGTCTCATGCACGTCACCTTCGGCGATTACCACGTTTCGGACGTGCAGTTCGTCGCGGCGTTCGACGTGGACGCCAAGAAGGTGGGCATGGACCTCGCCGAGGCGATCGTCGCCAGCGAGAACAACACCATCAAGCTCTGCGACGTGCCGCCGACCGGCGTCACCGTGCAGCGCGGTCCGACCTTCGACGGTCTGGGCCAGTACTACCGCGAGATCGTCGAGGAGTCCGACGCCAAGCCGGTCGACGTCGCCCAGGCGCTGCGCGACGCGCAGGTCGACGTCGTGGTCTCGTACCTGCCGGTCGGTTCCGAGCAGGCCGACAAGTTCTACGCCCAGGCCGCGATCGACGCCGGTTGCGCGTTCGTCAACGCGCTCCCGGTCTTCATCGCCTCCGACCCGGAGTGGGCCAAGAAGTTCGAGGACGCGGGCCTGCCGATCGTCGGCGACGACATCAAGAGCCAGGTCGGCGCCACCATCGTGCACCGCGCGCTGGCGAAGCTGTTCGAGGACCGGGGCGTCGAGCTGCTGCGCACGTACCAGCTCAACTTCGGCGGCAACATGGACTTCATGAACATGCTGGAGCGCAACCGCCTGGTCTCGAAGAAGATCTCGAAGACCCAGTCGGTCACCTCGCAGATCCCGCACGAGATGAGCAAGAGCGACGTGCACATCGGCCCGTCGGACCACGTGCCGTGGCTGGACGACCGCAAGTGGGCGTACATCCGCCTGGAGGGCCGCTCCTTCGGCGACACCCCGCTGAACGCCGAGCTCAAGCTCGAGGTGTGGGACTCGCCGAACTCGGCCGGTGTCATCATCGACGCCGTCCGCGCCGCGAAGATCGCGCTGGACCGGAAGATCGGCGGCCCGATCCTGTCGGCCTCGTCGTACTTCATGAAGTCCCCGCCGGTGCAGTACGCCGACCACGACGCGCACGCCGCCGTCGAGGCGTTCATCGCCGGTGACGCCGAGCGCTGACGCGCCGACACCAGCACCATCGAGGGCCGGGTCCGCACGGACCCGGCCCTCGCCGCGTCCAGCCCTTCCGCAGCCGTACGCGCAACGGCCACCGGCCGCACACGGGGTCGAAGGGACGGCGACGCGCCGTTACGCTGACCGACGTGACGTCCCTCCCTCATGGCGGCGCGCGACGGGTCGTCGGGGCTTTCGCCGTCGCGGTGCTCCTTCCGGTCCTCGTCGGCTGCGCGGCACCGGGATCCGACCCGACCAGCGCGCCGGCCGGCGGCGTGGCACCGGCCGACGGCACCACGACAGCCGGTGGCACGGCACCGGCAGCCAGCACGGCACCGGACGGCGGCGTCGGCTCGGCCCGCCCAGTCACCTCCCCAGCGCCGCCCGAGGCCGACTGCGTCAGGGCGGGCACGCCGGTCGCGCGCCCCGGGCAGGTCGCCCCGTCCGGTGGCGGGGTCCCGGCCGTCACGTCGCGTCCACCCGGCACCCGACAGCCGCTGACCGACGAGCAGCGCCGCGCGGAGGAGTTCCGCCGCCAGCAGGCGGCCAACGACGCCTTCCGGCAGCGTGGGACGCTCGGCGAGGAGGCGGCCAGCGGCGCCCGGGCCTGCGCTGCGGACGTCAGGAAGAGCCTCAAGCTGCTGACCGCCGGCGGCCGGGACGAGCCCGGGCAGGAGGCCGTCCGGCGGGCGATCGTGGCGACGGGGCTGACCGGGGTCACCGTGCGGCCACCGGGTCGGCTCGACCTCGGCCCCGTCGACGGGCTGGTCTTCGCGGGCTGGACCGGCCGGGCGTGCGTCTTCGGCAGCGTCCGGGCGGGCGACGTCACGGTGGAGATCGGCACCCGCATCGCCGACGGCGGCTGTCTGCCCGCCCCGAGCTGAACCGGGCGGGTGCGGGCGGGACCGCGTCAGGACCAGGCGCGGCGCAGGGCGACCCCGGCCTCCAGCTCCAGCAGCTTCACCTTCCGGTCCAGGCCGCCGCCGAAACCGACCAGCTTGCCGCCGGCACCGACGATCCGGTGGCACGGCACGAGCACCGGGATCGGGTTGCGGTTGCAGGCCACCCCGACCGCGCGGGCGGCACCCGGGTCGCCGAGCCGGCGGGCCACCTCGCCGTAGGTGAGCGTCTCCCCGTACGGGATGCGGGTCATCTCCCGCCAGACGCCCCGTTCGAAGTCGGACCCGCCCGGCGCGGCCAGCGGCACCGCGAACCCGGTCAGCTCGCCCGCAAAGTACGCCCGCAGCTCCGCCAGCGCCTGTCGGGCCGCCTCGTCGCCCGGCTCCTCGGTCGCTGCGTCGACCCGGCCGAAGTGGGCCCGGCACACGTGGGTGCCGTCGGTGGCGACGGAGAACTCGCCGATCGGGGAGTCGAGCACGGTCCAGCGCATCTCCCCATTGTCCCCGGTGCCCCGACAGTGCCTCCCGCCCGAGCCGCCGGACGGGCCGCCGGGCATCCGGGTCGCCGACGAGAGGCGGCCGGGCCGGTCAGCTGCCGACGGTGGTCAGGGGTTGCCGAGGACAAGGGTGGCTCCTTCTCGTCGATGTCGAGATCGGCGCCCGATCCGGATCTTGTCAACATCTGGATTGCGGGCGACGGCAAAGTTCGGACGCCGGGGAGCGTCAGAGCTACCGGAGGTGGGCGGTGACCGAAGGGACCGACGGGGAGTTCACCGCGTTCGTCAACGAACGGGGAAACGTCCTGCTGCGCATCGCATACGCCCTGGCCGGCGACCAGCGCGGCGCCGAGGACCTGCTGCAGAACGCGCTGGCCAAGGCGTACGCCCGGTGGCCCCGGATCCGCGGCGACGCCGAGCCGTACGTGCGGCGGATCCTCTACCACGACCAGGTCTCCGGATGGCGGCGCCGGTCCCGGCGGCCCGAGGTGCCGGTCGCGGTGCTGCCCGAGCGGGTGGGCAGCCGGGACAGCGGTCAGGACGCCGACCTGCGGATGCTGCTGCGCGACGCGTTGCTGTCGCTGCCGCCCCGGCAACGCGCCGTGCTGACCCTGCGCTACCTGGAGGACCTCAGCGTCGAGCAGACCGCCGCGCTGCTCGGCTGCCGGGCCGGCACGGTCGCCAGCCAGACCTCGAAGGCACTGGCCAGGCTGCGGCAACTGGTACCCGTCCTCGACGACAGCGTCACGGAGGAGGTCCGATGAACGGCTCCGGGGAGGACGTCCTGCGTTCCGCCGTACGGGAGATCGCGGCCGAGGCCCGGGCGGCGCCCGACCTCGCCGACCGGGCCCTGCGCCGGGGCCGACGGCTGCGTCGCCGTCGCCGCACGACCGCCGCCGGAGGCGCCCTAGCGGCGCTGGTCGCCCTCGTCGGGCCGTACGCCTGGCTGCGACCCGGCGCACCCCCGGACACCGCCACCTGGGCACCGGTCGTCACCCCGGTGGCGACGGTGTCGGCCGCCCCGCGCACGATGTCCGTCGTCCCCGCGCCGACCGGCGACTGGACGCGGGTGGTCGTGACGCTGCCCGGCGGCTGGGTGCTGACCGGCGCCACCTCCACCGGCACTCCCGCCGTGCAGGGGTACGCCCTGGACCGCGAGAGCGGCCGGTACGTCGCCGCCGACCGCCGGTACGAGGAGACGTGGGCCGCGCCCCGTGGCGGGACCGCCGCCGTCGTCGACTACGAACGCGCCGGCCGGATCGGCCTGCTCGACCTGGGCCAGGGGACGGTCCGCTGGATCCGCACCGGCAGCCACATCATGACCCCGCACTGGTCGCCGGACGGGCGGCGGTTGGCGCTGACCCTGCTGGACAAGGAGAGCGCCAGCTTCTCCCTCGGCGTGCTCGACGCGGCCACCGGCGCCTACCGCACCTTCCCGGTGGACACCGACCGGTACTTCTGCACCGACCGCTGCTTCTTCACCTGGAGCCGGGACGGCCGGGAGGTCGCGCTCCAGCAGACCGATCCCGGTGCCCCGCGCTCCGAGTCCCGGCCGCACGCGCGCCGGGGCGTGCAGTTCTTCTCCGCCACGAACGGCCGGCCGACCCGGTTCGTGCCCGTCCCGGGCGACCCCGCCGGCCCCTGGTCGTGGTCGCCGGACGGGCGGCTCGTGGTCGTCAAGGGCCAGGACGGCCCGAAGCTGGCGGAGGTGGCGACCGGGCGGGTGATCGGCCCGGCTCCCGCCGAGGACGCCGTCTGGGTCGCCGACGACCGGCTGCTGCACCGCGCCGGCTGGACGGCCGAGATGGTGCTGGTCGACCTCGACGGTCGGGAACTGGCGCGGCAGGCCCTCCCCGCGTCGCTGGAGGTCAACCTGACCCTCGCGATCGCGCCCCGCTGAGCGGCCCCACGTCGCGCCCGGCTGAACGGCCCACGTCGCGGCCCTGCTGAGCCGCCGGCGTCCCGGCCGACGTTGCGGGGCACCGATACCGTGCAGGCCGTGGCCACGGGGACGCTGATCTTCCTCATCATCGGCGGCGCGGGCGTCGCGGTACTGGCGCTCGCCCTGCTCGGCGGCGAGCTGCTCCACTTCGGCAACCCGGACTTCGACGGTCCGGTGTCGGTGGAGGCGGTCGCCGGGTTCACCGGAGCGCTCGGCTTCGGCGCCGCGATCGTCAACGAGCTGGTCGGTGGGCGTACGCCCGGCATGATCGCCGTGGCCCTGGCCGGCGGCGTCGTCGCGGCCGTGCCCACCGCCTGGGCCGCGGCCCGGCTGAGCCGGGCGGCCCGCGACATGCGCACCGACCCCACCCCCACCCGCCACCACCTGGTCGGCGCGCTCGGCCTGGTGGTCACCCCCGTGCCCGCCGACGGCTACGGCGAGGTCCGGGTCCGGGTGGCCGGCCAGCCGGTCAAGCTCAACGCCCGCGCCGACCGGCCGATCCCGGTCGGCGCCCAGATCTTCGTGGTCGAGGCGCTCAGCGAGACCAGCGTGCACGTCGAGACCTACTGAACCCCCTCATAGAAAACAGGACGGTCACATGCCCCTTCTCATCGCCATCGGCGGCGCGGTCCTCCTCGTCCTCGTGCTCGTGCTCTTCGTGCTCTCCCGCATCAAGGTGGCCGGGCCGAACGAGGCGTTCATCGTCACCGGCCGCAAGGGCCGCACCACGCAGACCGCCGACGGCGGCCGGTCGACCGACAACTCCGGGCAGAAGGTCGTGCTCGGCGCGTCCGTCTTCGTCCTGCCCGTGGTGCAGAAGCTCCAGTCGCTCGACCTGTCCAGCCGGCGGATCGACGTCGGCATCAAGGGCGCGGTCAGCAAGCAGGGCATCCGTGCCGACCTGCACGGCGTCGCGATCGTCAAGGTCGGCGGCACCGAGGACGCCATCCGCGCCGCCGCGCAGCGCTTCCTGCACCAGCAGGACGAGATCGAGGACTTCACCCGCGAGGTGCTGGCCGGCGCGCTGCGCTCGATCGTCGGCCGGCTCACCGTCGAGGAGGTCATCCGGGACCGGGCGGCGTTCGCCAGCGCGGTCGCCGAGGAGGCCGAGCACTCGATGACCAACCAGGGCCTGGTGCTGGACACCTTCCAGCTCCAGGACATCCTGGCCGAGGGCTCCTACCTCCAGGACCTGGGTCGGCCGGAGGCGGCCCGGGTGCTCAAGGACGCGGCCATCGCCGAGGCGCGGGCCCGGCAGCAGGCCGAGCAGGAGCGGCTGCTCGCCGAGGAGGCCATCGCCGAGGCCAACCGGAACCTGTCGCTGAAGCAGGCCGCCATCCAGGCGGAGATCGACGCGGCCAAGGCGAAGTCCGCCGCCGCCGGGCCGCTCGCCCAGGCCGAGCGGGACCAGGCGATCCTCTCCGAGCAGCAGAAGGTCGCCGAGCGCAACGCCGAGCTCAAGCAGCGTCAGCTCGACACGGAGGTGCGCAAGCCGGCCGACGCCGCCCGGTACAAGGTGGAGCAGGAGGCCGAGGCGTCCCGCAACGCGGCCGTACTGAACGCCGACGCGCAGCGCCAGGCCGTCATCGCCGCCGCCCAGGCCGCCGCCGAGCAGGCCCGGCTCACCGGTGAGGGCGAGCGGGCCCGCCGGGCCGCGCTGGCCGAGGCCAACGCCATCGAAGGCGCCAAGGAGGGTGAGGCCGAGCAGCGCCGCCGCTCCGCAATCGCCGAGGCGGTCGAGCGGGAGGGTGCGGCCGAGGCCGCGGCCATCCTGGCCAAGGGGCAGGCCGAGGCCGACGCGATGGCCCGCAAGGCCGAGGCCTTCGCGGCGTACGGCGAAGCCGCCGTGCTGGACCTGCTGGTCAAGGTGCTGCCGCAGGTCGTCGAGGCGGCCAGCGCCCCGATCGGCGCGATCGACAAGATGACCGTCATCTCCACCGACGGCGCCTCGTCGCTGACCAAGTCGGTGGCGGGCAACGTGGCCCAGGGGCTCCAGCTCGGCAGCGACCTGACCGGCATCGACCTGGCCGGCCTGCTTGGCAAGCTCGGCTCAGCGGCGGCGACCACCGGCAACGGCAAGCCGCCCGTCGACGGCACGGCGGTCGAGACCCGCTGACGCGATCCGGCAGCGGTCGGATCCGCTGAGCGCGACAGGGCGCCGTCCCCGGCCGGGAGCGGCGCCCTTCTCGTGTCGTCCGGGCGTGGCCCGCGTCGGACCGGCTCCCTGAAGGCCGACAGATCCGTGGCGCCCTGGCCGGGCTACTCGACGATGCCCTCGTCGCGGGCCCAGCGCAGCAGCTCCGCCTCGGCCTCGTCGCGGTCCAGCGGGCCGCGCTCCAGGCGCAGCTCCTTGAGGTGTTTCCAGGCCTGTCCGACGACGGGTCCCGGCGGTACGCCCAGCAGCTCCATGATGGCGTTGCCGTCCAGGTCGGGCCGGACCCGCGCCAGGTCCTCCTCGGCGGCGATCCGGGCGATCCGCTCCTCCAGCGCGTCGTAGTCGGCGGCGAGCTGGGCCGCCTTGCGGCGGTTGCGGGTGGTGCAGTCCGACCGGGTCAGCTTGTGCAGCCGCGGCAGCAGGTCACCGGCGTCGGCGACGTATCGGCGCACCGCCGAGTCGGTCCACTCGCCCCGGCCGTAGCCGTAGAAGCGCAGGTGCAGCGCCACCAGCGCGGTCACCTTGGAGGTGATCTCCTTCGGGTAGCGCAGCGCCTTCAGCCGGGCCTTGGTGAGCCGGGCGCCGACCACCTCGTGGTGGTGGAAGCTGACCCGGCCGTCCGAGCCCACCGCCTTCGTCGCCGGCTTACCGACGTCGTGCATCAGCGCGGCCATCCGCAGGACGAAGTCCGGCCCCTCCGTCTCGTACGAGACGGCGTTGCTCACCACGGTCAGGGTGTGCTCGTAGACGTCCTTGTGCTGGGCGTGCTCGTCGATCTCCAGCTTGAGCCCGGTCAGCTCCGGCAGGAAGCGCTCGGCGAGCCCGGTGTCGACCAGCAGCCGCAGCCCGGTGATCGGGTCCGCGCCGCAGAGCAGCTTGGTGAACTCGTCGCGGATCCGCTCGGCCGTGATCCGGTCCAGGTCGCCGGCCATCCGGGTCATCGCCGCGTACGCGTCGGGGTGCACCGCGAAGCGCAGCTGCGCGGCGAAGCGGGCCGCGCGCAGCATCCGCAGCGGGTCGTCGCCGAACGACTCCGCCGGGGTGCCCGGGGTGCGGATCACCTTGGCGGCCAGGTCGTCCAGCCCACCGTGCGGGTCGGTGAACCGGTGCTCGGGCAGGCTGACCGCCATCGCGTTGATGGTGAAGTCGCGCCGCCGCAGGTCCTCGGCGAGGTCGGTGCCGTACTCGACGATCGGGTTGCGGCTGACCTGGTCGTAGGACTCGGCACGGAAGGTGGTGATCTCCAGCCGCAGCCCGTCGCGCTGGCACCCGATGGTGCCGAACTCCCGGCCGGTCTCCCAGATCGACTCGGCCCAGCCGCGCACGATGCGCAGGGTCTCGTCGGGGTGCGCGTCGGTGCAGAAGTCGAGGTCGTCGCCGAGGCGGCCGAGCAGGGCGTCGCGTACCGAACCGCCCACCAGGTGCAGCTCGTGGCCGGCCCGCGCGAACCGGCGGCCCAACTCGTCGGCGACCGGGGAGACCCGGAGCAGTTCGGCAACGGCGTTGCGCTGTGCGGCGGTGAGTTCGCGGCGGTCGGCGGCGTGGGGAGCGGAGGCTTCGGACATGGGAGCGCCAGACTATCGGTCCCGACGGGGATGCGGTCCGCCGGGCGCGGGTAACGGGTGGCCGTTGACTATCGTCTGTGACGTGCGGGCCCGGGCCCGGCTCCGACGTTCCCCTGCCTTGGAGGCGACAAGATGAGCGGCGGTCTCTACCGCAGCGCGAACGCCGCACAGGGCGGCGCACCCGGCGGCGCGACGCCCGGCGGGCCGTCGGACGGCGCCACGTTCATCTCCGCCGAGCCGCTCAACCAGCCGGCCATGGAGTCGACCGCGCCGCCACAGGAGCAGGTGGCCGAGGCCAGCGCCGCGACCAACAGCGCGGTGATGGCCATGGGCAGCCTGGTCAGCCGCGGTACGGGCTTCCTGCGCAACCTGGTGATCGCGGCGGCGCTCGGCGGCGCGCTGGTCGGTGACGCGTACACCACCGCGCAGATCCTGCCCGGGATGGTCTACGAGTTCCTGCTCGGCGGCGTACTCACCAGCGTGCTGATCCCGGTGCTGGTACGGCGGCGCAAGTCGGACGCGGACGGCGGCCAGGCGTACGCCCAGCGGCTGCTCACCCTGGCGGTGCTGGCGCTCGGCGTGGCCGCGTTGTTGGCAGTGCTGTCGGCATCGTGGTTGACCATGCTCTACGGCAGCGGTGAGTCGGCCGGCGAATATTCGAAGCTGGTCACGGGGCTGGCCCGCCTGATGCTGCCGATGATCTTCTTCTCCGGGTTGAGCGCGCTGATCAGCGCGGTGCTCAACACCCGGGGCCACTTCGCCGCCCCGATGTGGGCGCCGATCCTGAACAACCTGGTGGTGATCGCCACCGCCGGCCTCTACATCGCGATCTTCGGCGCGGACATCATCAAGCCGGACGAGATGACGACCGGGCGGATCCTGCTGATCGGCGGCGGCACCCTGCTCGGCGTCGCCATCCAGGCCGCCGGCCTGCTGCCGGCGCTGCGCAAGGTCGGCTTCCGCTGGAAGCTGCGCTTCGACTTCCGCAAGCTCGGCCTGCGCGAGCTGGGCCGGCTCGGGGCGTGGATGTTCTGCTACGTCGCGGTCAGCCAGATCGGCCTGATCGTGCTGTTCAACCTGCTGAACCGGGCGGGCAGGGAGAACGCCGCCGGCCCGCTAATCTACAACAACGTCTTCCTGCTGCTGATGACGGCGCACGGCATCATCGCCGTCTCGATCATCACCGCGCTGATGCCCCGGATGAGCGCGGCCGCCGCCGACGGCCGGTACGCCGACGTGGCGGCCGACCTGTCCCGGGGCACCCGGACGGTCACCGCGGTGCTCGCCCCGATCGCGGTCTGCTACGCCGTGCTCGCCTCCCCGATCTCGTTCACCCTGTTCCGCTGGGGCGCCTTCGACGAGGGCAACGCCACCGCCACCTCGGTGGTGCTGCTGGCCGCCGCGCTCGCCCTGGTGCCGTTCGCGGTCAGCCAGCTCTTCACGTTCGCCTTCTACGCCCTGCCGGACACCCGCACCCCGGCGCTGATCAACATTCCGGTGGTGGCGCTGCGCATCGGGGTGCAGATCGTGCTCTTCGCGGTCTTCTCGGCAAGCTTCGCCGGCGCCGGCATGATGATCGGCAACGCCGTCTCCTACCTGGCCGCCGCGATCGCCTCCGCCTGGCTGCTACGTCCCCGGGTGGGTCGGATCGGCCTCGGCGAGATCATGCGCACCAGCGCGCGGGTCGCGGTCGCGGCGCTCGGCGCGGCGGTGGTCGGCCTGATCGTGGTCAAGCTGCTGCCCGGCGACGACACGCCGAGCCGCCTGGAGGCCGTCGTCCAGCTCGTGGTCGGTGGGGCGGTGATCGGCGGGACGTACCTCGGGCTGGCCATGGTCCTGCGGATCGGCGAGATCACCGAGGTCGTGGGCATGGTCCGCCGCCGGCTGGGCCGCTGACCGAAACCCGTCTCTCGGGGCGGGCGACACGCTGCGGGCGGACTGCACTCTCTGTGAACGAGGATCACCAGCCTGGGGATGCGCCTGTGGATAACTCCGTGATTCGCCGCTCAGGCACCGAAAGGGCCTGTGGATAACCAGCCGTACGGCTGAGCATGGCGGTCCGGTCGGGGGGAACCCGGCTGCGTCGGCGCGATCGCCGCAACGGCCGGCCCCTCCCTGCGGACGCTTGCGGCCAACCTCTAGATTGGCCAGTACATGTGCCAGCAACGTGGCTGACAACGGGAGCAACCGGACAAGTCGGCCGCCTGCCGGCAGCTCGGCCCGGGAGCGGCGCGAAGATGACATGTCGGGGAGACGGCCAACCCGGGTAAGGTCGCTCTCGACGGGTACGGCAGGCGCCGGCGCTCCGCGTCGACACCGGTCGGCCGGTTCCTTCGAAGGCAGAGCGGGAAGCCACATGCCCAGCAGCGCGGGTCCATCGATCGACACGATCACCGAGGGAGGACGGGTGACCCAGGTCGGCGAAGGTCAGGAGGCGGAGGAGAGCGCTCCTCAGGTCATGACCTTCGGTGCTCCCACGGCCGGTGAGATCCTCGCCGAGCGTTACGAGCTGGTCGAGCACATCAACAACGACAGCGCGGGTCGGCTGGTCTGGCGCGGGGTCGACGTCATCCTGCGCCGTCCCGTCGCGGTCGTGCTGCGCTACCCGGGTGGCGACTCGGCCACCGAGATGCTCCAGGGCGCCGTCGCGGCCAGCCGTGTCATCCACCCCAACCTGGTCGGCGTCTACGACGCGATCGACGAGGCCGAGCGGGCGTACGTGGTGCGGGAGTGGGTCGACGGGCAGTCGCTGCGCGAGCTGGTCACCGACGGGCCGATGGACCCGGCGCGCGCCACCACCATCGGCAACGCGGTCGCCAGCGCCCTCGCCGCCGTGCACGCCACCGGCATGGTGCACGGCAACGTCCACCCCGGCACGGTGATGATCAGTGACGACGGCCGGGTGGTGCTGGCCGACGCGCGCACCGACGGCGCCGACAGCCAGCAGAGCGACGTCCGCGCGATCGGCGGGGTCCTCTACTTCGCCCTGACCGGGCACTGGCCGCACGCCGAGGCCCCGCTGCGTGGCGCCACCGCCGGCCACGGCCGGGCCGCCATCCCCGACGCCGTACGCGACGCGGCCGGCGCGATCGCCGCCCCCCGGCAGGTGCGGGCGGGCGTGCCGGCGTACCTCGACGACCTCACCATGGACCTGCTGGACGCCGAGATCGAGCCGCCCTCGTCGGACGTGCTCGCGGCCGAGCTGGCCCGGCTGGACGTGCCGGCCGACGAGCAGTTCCTCGACAGCGCCGGCCCGCTGCGCTTCGCGGCCGACACCGGCGAGGAGCCGTCGCCGCTCGCCGCCGCCGGCGGACGCAAGGTCGCGATCGGCATCGCCAGCCTGCTGGCGGTCGCGCTGGTCGGCCTGCTGATCGGCATCACCGCCCTGGGCGGCGGTGACGACGACCCACAGACCAACCCGGTCGCGGCGCCCTCGTCGAACGCGCCCGCCGGCGACGCCACCCCGGCCGCCATCACGGCCGGGCCGCTGAAGATCAGCACCGCCCGGATCATCGACCCGGAGGGCGACCGGACCGAGGTCCGCAACGCCGACAAGGTGTACGACGGGGACGAGGACGAGGGCTGGGAGACCCAGACCTACCGGGGGCGCGCCAACTTCGGCAACCTCAAGAAGGGCATGGGCGTCTGGATCGACCTCGGCGGCGAGCACACGGTCAAGTCCGTGCAGGTGCTCCTGTCCGCCCGGGGCGCCTCCGCCCAGCTCTACGCCGGCACCACCGACCGGCCGTCGTCGTCCTCCGGGGACGCCCAGCTCTTCGCGGACTACAGGAAGACCGCGATCGGCCAGCCGTTCGAGGAGCACGAGGGCACCAAGATGACCTTCAACGGCTTCAACGCCGACCAGAAGTACCGCTACCTGCTGTTCTGGATCACCGAGCTGCCGTCGAGCGACGGCGGCTACAAGCTCGGCGTCCAGGAGATCACGGTCCAGGGGTCGTGAGGCGGCCACCGCGCTCCGGGCACCGCATCCGCCGGACGTGGTGATGGGCGTACGCGGCGAACGGGTGACCGGTGGACCGGCGGGTCCGCCGGTCTCGTCGTCGGTGCCACCGTCCGGGCCGGCGGACCTCGATCTCCTGCACGCCCACGTGGCCGGCGACCCGCACGCCTTCGCCGAGCTCTTCCACCGGCACCGGGACCGGCTCTGGGCGGTGGCCCTTCGCACACTTGGCGACCGCGAGGAGGCCGCCGATGCCCTCCAGGACGCCCTGCTCTCCGCCCACCGCGCCGCCGGGCGGTTCCGGGGCGACTCGGCGGTCACCACCTGGCTGCACCGGATCGTGGTGAACGCGTGCCTGGACCGGATCCGCCGCCGCCAGGCGCACCCGACGGTGCCGCTGCCGGACGGCGTCCGGGACACCGATTCCGGCACCGGGGGCGTCGAGCCGGCGGCACCCGTCCAGGACCACGACACGGCGCTCGTGGTCCGGCAGGCACTCGCCGATCTGCCGCCCGAGCAGCGGGCGGCGCTGATCCTGGTCGACGTGCAGGGTTACCCCGTGGCCGAGGTGGCCCGGATCCTCGACGTGGCCGAGGGGACGGTCAAGAGCCGGTGCGCCCGGGGCCGGGCCCGCCTGGCGACACAGCTCGGGCACCTGCGCCCCGCCAGGCAGAAGACGGAGCCGCAGGCCACCCCGCAGCGGGCGGAGCCGGCCCCGGCGACGGGCCCGAACGTGCCGGCCGTCACCCGAGGGAACCCGCGGTCGCCCGAGGGCGTCCGATCGGGGTCGGGACGGTCCCGGCGGGATCTCCACCAGGAGGACGCGTGACTGCCGGGGGGTACAGGGAGGTCGACCACGACCTGCTCGCCGACTACCTCGGCGGGGCGCTGGACGGCACCCCGGACGAGGATCTCGTCGCCCGACTGGTCGACGAGGACCCCGGCTGGGCGCAGGCGTACGCGCTGCTGGCTCCGGCCGTGGCGGACGTCCACGCGGACCTGGCCACCTGGGGCGCGTCCGCACCCGAGATGCCGGCCGACGTCACCGACCGGATCGTTGCCGCCCTGGCCCACGCCACGGCGTCCGACCCCGGCACCGCGTCCGACCTCGCCATTGCGGACTCCGCAGGTCCGGGCCGATCCGAGCCGGGCCGGTCGGGGCCCGGCCGGGTTGAGCCGGGCGGCCGGGGGGCGGGGGACGACGCGACGTCCGCCGAGGAACGGCCGGCGGAGGGTCAACCAACGGTCAGAACAGGCATCGGGGCGGTGCCGGCACAGCCGCTCGGCGGGTCCGGGAGACGTCCTGCCGGCGTACCCCGGTCGGAGCCGGGCCGCAGCGGGGCCACCGGGCCCGGGCGACGACGGCGCCGCTGGTCCCGGCTGGCCGGGCCGGTCGCGCTGGCCGCCGTGTCGATCGCGGCGGTCGGGCTCGGCGTCGACCAGCTCACCAGGGACCAGCAGATGGGCGGTGCCGCGGACACGGCGTTGCCCGCGACGACGAACCGTGAGGACGCCGCCCCCGCCGCCACGCCCTTCCGGATCGCCGGCGAGCCGTCGGTGCGCAGCGGAACGGACTACACGCAGGAGTCCCTGGCCGCCCTTCCGTCGTCGCCGAAGGCACGGCCGTTCACCGGCGGCCCGCCCGGGGAGCAGCCCGGCGTCCAGGCGGAGGGCGGGCGGCTGCCCGGCTCCGTCACCGGGCTCGACCGGCTCACCGACCCCGCCGCGCTGGGCGCCTGCATCGCTGAGATCAAGGCCGAGCACGGCAACGGTCCGCTGGTGGTCGACGTGGTCGACTACGCCCGGTTCCAGGGGCGTCCGGCGCTGATCGTGCGCTTCACCGACGCCACGGGAGCGCACTGGGCCTGGGCGAGCGGGCCGGAATGCGGTGTGCCCGGGTCCGGCTCGGACAGCCGCTACCGCACGCGGGTAGGGTGAATTCGCGGTCACCGGCCGTTTGGCCGTCCACGTGACCTGACCCACCGGATGACCGGCTCGGGAATCCCCGGTTCGTACGATGACGTTCTGCACATCGAAGTGCCGGCACCGAGCGGCGTCGGCATCGGATCGGCATCGGTGCGCGCCGATGGCGAACAACACAATCGGGAGACGGCAGTGGACGAGGTCCGCAACCTGATCATCATCGGCTCCGGGCCAGCCGGTTACACGGCGGCGGTCTACGCGGCGCGCGCCAACCTCAAGCCGCTCATCATCGAGGGCGTGCAGTCCGGCGGTGCGCTGATGACCACCACCGAGGTGGAGAACTTCCCCGGTTTCGCCGACGGCATCCTCGGCCCCGAGCTGATGGACAACATGCGCAAGCAGGCCGAGCGGTTCGGCGCGGAGTTCCTCACCGACGACGTGACGCGGGTCGAGCTGAAGGACACCGGCAGCGTGGGTTCCGACGCCGTCAGCACCGTCTGGGTGGGCCAGACCGCCTACCGGGCCAGGGCGGTCATCCTCTCCACCGGCTCCGCGTGGCGTCCGCTCGGCGTGCCCGGCGAGCAGGAGTACCTGGGCCACGGCGTCTCGTCCTGCGCGACCTGTGACGGCTTCTTCTTCCGCAACCAGCACATCGTGGTCGTGGGCGGCGGTGACTCGGCGATGGAGGAGGCCAGCTTCCTCACCCGGTTCGCCGACTCGGTCACCATCATCCACCGCCGGGACTCCTTCCGGGCCAGCAAGATCATGGCCGAGCGGGCACTGAGCAACGACAAGATCAAGGTCGAGTGGAACACCACGGTCGAGGAGATCCTCGGCGACGACGGCAAGGTCTCCGGGGTGCGGGTACGCAACACGCACACCGGCGAGTCCAAGGTCCTCGACGTCACCGGCGTCTTCGTGGCCATCGGTCACGACCCGCGCAGCGAGCTCTTCCGGGGGCAGGTGGAGATGGACGACGAGGGCTACGTGAAGGTCCAGGCGCCCAGCACCCGGACCAGCGTGCCCGGCGTCTTCGCCGCCGGCGACCTGGTGGACCACACGTACCGGCAGGCGATCACCGCCGCCGGCACCGGCTGCGCCGCCGCGCTGGACGCCGAGCGCTTCATCGCCACGCTGCAGGGCTGAACAACCGAAACACATCCCGGAGGAGGGTCATAGTGGGAGCAACGAGGTCGGTCACCGACGCGAGTTTCGCCGCCGACGTGCTGAAGTCCGACAAGCCGGTTCTGGTGGATTTCTGGGCCGAGTGGTGCGGCCCGTGCCGCAAGGTGTCGCCGCTGCTGGAGGAGATCGCCGGCGAGATGGGCGACCAGGTCACCATCGTCAAGCTCAACATCGACGAGAACCCGGAGACCGCCCGCACCTACCGGGTGATGTCGGTCCCCACCCTCACCGTCTTCAAGAACGGCGAGCCGGTGCAGTCGATCGCCGGCGCCAAGCCGAAGGGCGAGCTCGTCAGGCTCATCGAATCGGCGCTCTGAGCAGCACCGACGCGCGTCGACCCCGTACCCGGTCCGCCGGGCACGGGGTCGACGCGTTTTTCCCGACGTGGGGCACCCGGAGCCCCCGGAACGCATAGCCTCAAGCGGGGGCCGCCCGGCCAGCAACCGTCCGTGCAGAGGGGGTCGTGCGTGCGTCCGATCCGACCCGGTGACCGTGGACCCGCGGTGACCGAGATCCGTACGGTGCTGACCGGCCTCGACCTGCTCGTCCCGACGGCACCGGGCGCGGACGAGTTCGACACGCACACCGAACGGGCCGTGCGGGCCTTCCAGCAGTCGCGTGGGCTCAGCGTGGACGGCCGGGTCGGTGCGGAGACCTGGCGGGCCCTGGACGCCGCCCGCTGGCGGCTGGGCGCCCGCACGCTCTACCACGCGGTTCCGGAGCCGCTCACCGGTGAGGACGTCCGCTCGCTCCAGGAGCGGCTGCTGGAGA
Organism: Micromonospora sp. NBC_01740; assembly: GCF_035920365.1. NCBI lineage: Bacteria > Bacillati > Actinomycetota > Actinomycetes > Micromonosporales > Micromonosporaceae > Micromonospora > Micromonospora sp. NBC_01740. Next base: position 1,460,334 of record NZ_CP109150.1, read on the forward strand.
TGGGGTACGACGTCGGGCGCGCGGACGCCATCTACGGCGTACGGACCTCCAGGGCGGTCGCCCAGTTCCAGCGCGAGGTCGGGCTGACGCCCGACGGCTCGTGCGGTCCGCACACCATGAACGCGCTGCGCCGACTCGGCCGCAAGGTCGTCGGCGGGCGGCCGCAGTGGCTGCGCGAGTCCGACGCCATCCGGCAGTCCGGCCCGGCGCTGGTGGGCCGGACCGTCGTCATCGACCCCGGGCACGGGGGCACCGACCCGGGCGTGGTGGTGCCGGACGGATCGCTGCGGTGGACCGAGGCGGATCTCGTGTACGACCTGGCCAGCCGGTTGGAGGGCAGGCTCGCCGCCGCGGGCGTCCGGGTGCAGCTCACCCGTGGGCCGGCCCAGGAGGACTGCCTGCCCGACGTCGACCGGGCGGAGCTGGCCAACTCGCTCGGCGCCGACGTGTTCATCTCGCTGCACGTAGACGAGCACGTCAACCCGGAGGCCGAGGGGGTGGCGACCTACCACTACGGCACCGACAACGGGGTGACCTCGGCGACCGGGGAGCGGCTGGCCGGGCTGGTGCAGCGGGAGATCGTCGCCCGCACCGGGCTGCGCGACTGCCGTACGCACGCGAAGGCGTGGGACCTGCTCCGGCTGACCCGGATGCCGGCCGTACGCGTCGAGGTCGGCTACCTCACCTCGCCCACCGACCGGGCCCGACTGGTCGGCCCCCGGTTCCGGGACAGGGTGGTGGAGGCCGTCGTCGCCGCCGTGCAGCGCATGTACTTCCCCGTCGAGCGCGACGTCCCCACCGGCTCGATCGACGTGAGCGCACTGCGGGCGGTGGTGGCCGCCGGCACGGTCGTCGACTGAGCCGCCTGCCGACTCCCGACCGGACTCCGCCGCCGGGGCCGGACGCGCCGGCGCGGGATCAGCCGGCCGTTGAGCGGGTGGCCGGGGCCGGACGGACCGGGCGGAGCAGCGTCTCGGGGCTCATCGAGCCGAGCAGCTTCTCCAGCGCGTACTCGACGTCGGACTTCCAGCTCAACGCGGTACGCAACTCCAGCCGCAGGCGGGGGAAGCGCGGATGCGGGCGGACCGTCTTGAAGCCCACGGAGAGGAAGAAGTCGGCCGGGGCGACGCAGGCGCCGGCGGGGTCGGCCGCGTCGCCGAACTTGGCGTCGCCGAAGGCCTCGATCGCCTTGATGCCGCGCTTGGTGAGGTCCCGGGCGACGCCCTGGACCAGCATCCGGCCCAGCCCGCCGCCGACGAAGGCGGGCACCACGTTGGCCGTCATCAGCAGCGCGGCGTCGGCGGAGACCGGGGAGGTGGGGAAGGCCATCGAGCGGGGCACGTAGGCCGGCGGGGCGTACAGGACGAAGCCGGCCGGCATGCCGTCGACGTAGACGAGCTTGCCGCAGGAGCCCCACTCCAGCAGCGTCTGCGAGACCCAGGCCTCCTTCTCCAGCCCCGGGTCGCCCGCGGCACAGGCCCGGTCCGCCGAGACCGGATCAAGCTCCCAGTAGACGCACTGCCGGCACGGGCGGGGCAGGTCCTCCAGGGTGTCGAGGGTCAAGCTGACCAGACGTCGCGACATTGGTGTATCCCCACATTAGGCTCGGAGGTGAGACCGGCACGGAACGACAACACCGCCTACCTGCCCCCGACGAGCGATCGTACGCCGCAAACGGACGCTGCGGGAGGGGACTCGCGAATGCCTCTCCTTCCGGGGCGCCGGCCGGGGTCCGCGATGTGGACGCCGGTCACTTCGCGGTTACGCCCCTGGCAGACGGCGACTAGGATCGACACTCGGCGTCCCGCGTCGCCATGGTCGCAGGTGTCCCGGGTACGCCGGGGCGGGAGCCACCCGAGCAGCCATCGAGGTGATGTCATGACCGGCACGACGCTCGACGACTACACCGACCGGTACGCCCGCCGCGTACGAGGCATGACCGCCTCGGAGATCCGTGCGCTCTTCGCGGTGGCCAGTCGGCCGGAGGTGGTCTCGCTCGCCGGTGGCGCCCCCTACATCGCGGCGCTGCCGCTCGACGCGGTCGGCGAGATGCTCGGCCGGCTCGGCGCCGAGCACGGCGCCACCACCCTCCAGTACGGCATCGGCCAGGGCACCCTGGAACTGCGCGAGCGGATCTGCGAGGTGATGGCGCTCTCCGGCATCGACGCCGCCTGCGGCGCCTCCCCGGACGACGTGGTGGTCACCGTGGGCGGGCAGCAGGCCCTCGACCTGGTGGCCCGACTCTTCCTCGACCCCGGGGACGTGGTGCTCGCCGAGGGCCCGACCTACGTCGGCGCGCTCGGGGTGTTCCAGGCCGCCCAGGCGCAGGTCGTGCACGTGCCGATGGACGACGACGGGCTGATCCCGGAGGCGCTGGAGGCGGCCATCGCCGAGCAGGCGCGCGCCGGCCGGCGGGTCAAGTTCCTCTACACCATCCCGACCTACCAGAACCCGACCGGCGTGACGCTGACCGAGCAGCGGCGGGAGCGGGTGCTCGACATCTGCGAGCGCGCCGGCCTGCTGGTGGTCGAGGACGACCCGTACGGTCAGCTGGGTTTCGAGGGCGACGCGCCGGCGCCGCTGCGCGCGCGGCGGCGCGACGGGGTCTTCTACCTCAGCACCTTCTCCAAGACCTTCGCCCCGGGCCTGCGGGTCGGCTGGATCCTCGCGCCGCACGCCGTCCGCGACAAGCTGGTCATCGCCAGCGAGGCGCAGATCCTCTGCCCGAGCGGCTACGCGCAGGCCGCCGTCTCCACCTACCTCGGCACCATGCCCTGGCGCGAGCAGCTCAAGGTCTACCGCGAGGTCTACCGGGAACGGCGCGACGCGATGCTCGCCGCGCTGGACGACCTGATGCCCGCCGGCACTACGTGGACGACGCCGGCCGGCGGCCTCTTCGTCTGGGCGACCCTGCCCGACGGCCTCGACTCCAAGGCGATGATGCCCCGGGCCATCGCCGCCCGGGTGGCGTACGTCCCGGGCACCGGCTTCTACGCCGACGGCACCGGCACCGGCAACATGCGGCTCAACTTCTCGTTCCCGTCCCCGGAGCGGATCCGCGAGGGCGTGCGCCGGTTGGCCGGCGTGATGGAGCAGGACATTGCCATGCGGCGGGTCTTCGGCACGGTCGGCCGCCCCGGAGCGCGGCGCGGGCAGGCCGGCGCGGACACGCCGGGACCCGACTTGGCATGATTCCGGCATGGTTCCCACCGCTGCCGACCGTTCCGTCGTGACCGACTCCGCCGTCACCGCCGACCTGCGGGTGCTGGTGCTCGCCGGCGGGCTCTCCTACGAACGTGACGTCTCGCTGCGGTCCGGTCGCCGGGTGCTCGACGCGCTGCGCGCGGTCGGGATGGACGCCGAGCTGCGGGACGCCGACGTGGCGCTGCTGCCGGCCCTGAGCGCCGATCCGCCGGACGCCGTCGTGATCGCCCTGCACGGCGCCACCGGCGAGGACGGATCGCTGCGTGGCGTGCTCGACCTCTGCGGCGTCCCGTACGTGGGGTGCGACGCCCGCACGTCACGGCTCGCCTGGGACAAGCCCTCGGCCAAGGCGGTGCTCCGCGAGGCGGGCATCCCGACCCCGGACTGGGTCGCCCTCCCGCACGACCGGTTCTCCGAGCTGGGCGCCGTGGCGGTGCTGGACCGGATCGTCGAGCGGCTGGGGCTGCCGCTCATGGTGAAGCCCGCCCAGGGCGGTTCGGGGCTGGGCGCCGCGGTGGTCCGGGACGCCGCGTCCCTGCCGGCCGCGATGGTCGGCTGCTTCGCGTACGACCCCACGGCGCTGGTCGAGCGGTACGTGCCCGGCATGGACGTGGCGGTCTCGGTGGTCGACCTGGGCGACGGGCCGCGCGCCCTGCCCGCGGTGGAGATCGTGCCCCGCAACGGGGTGTACGACTACGCCGCCCGCTACACCGCCGGCCGGACGACCTGGCACACCCCCGCCCGGCTGGAGCCGGCGGTGGCCGGTGCGGTGGCCGACGTCGCGCTGGCCGCGCACACCGCGCTCGGGCTGCGCGACCTGAGCCGCGTCGACCTGATCGTGGACTCAGCCGGCCAGCCGCACGTGCTGGAGGTCAACGTCTCACCGGGGATGACGGAGACCTCACTGCTGCCGCTCGCGGTCCAGGCCGCCGGTCTCGACTTCGGCAGGATGGTCGGCACCCTGGTGGCCCGCGCCGCAGCCCGCCACCCCTGACCGACCGGTCCACCGGCCCACCTTCCGGGCGGGGGTTCAGCGCTGGGGTGCCGCCGCCGGCCGTCGCCCCGTCCGGTCCGCCGCCTCGCTTGCCGGACTGGCGGTGACCACCTGGCTCGCCGCGCTGGCCGGGCTGTCCGCTGCGCGGCCACCCGTAGGTACGTCCTTGGGTGGCCGCCCCGGTTCTACGGCTGGCTGCCCGACCGTCCGGCGTCCGTGGGGGACGCCTCGCCCTCCGACTCCTGCGCCGGCGGGGTCTCCTCGGCGGACTCGATCACGGACACCGCCTCGCCCTCCGTCGGAGCGTCTTCCGCCGGGGGCTGCCCGGTGAAGCTGGAAGGCGCCTGCCACTGGATGCGCGGTGGCTCCGCCAGCGGTCGGCCCCCGAACTCCGCCAGCCAGGCGGCGACCATGGCCAGGTTCTCCCGCCACCGCGCCTCGGAGATGGGCGGCAGGATCGAGTCCCACAGGGAGAGGAAGGTCCCCCGCAGCTGGAGCTGACCGTAGGGCCGGGCGAGGAACCACATGTGCAGGTGCGCCGAGCCGTCGCCCCAGCGGTTGACGTGCACCCGGGCGACCCCGTCGAGGGACCGGATGGCCCGCTCCAGCCGTACGGTCATCACGCCCAGTTCGGCGGCGAGCAGATTCGGCAGGTCGCCGAGGTCGAGATGCGAGCGGGATTCCAGGATCAGCACCATCGGCAGCCCGGTAGGGCGGTCCATGGCGCGTACCCGCCATCGCTCACCCACCCAGATGTAGGCGTCGTCGGGGGCGTTGCAGGCGGTGCAGTCCCGGTTTCCCTCGCCCTTGCGCGGCGGCTCGACCGGGACCGGGTCATCGAGTTGCTTGACACGAAGGTCGCCCTCGAAGGGAAAGGACGGCCACTGGGTGAAGTCCGGAACGGAGGGAGGGGTGTCGTGCACGACGCTGACACTAACCGGTCTCGGCACCGCTGTCCCTACCCGAACGATCGGCCGGACGGCCCCAGTTCAGCCATGACGGGAGCACCGAGAGTGGCTCTGTCCACAGGTATCCATAGGCGCCCACAGGTTGATGAGACGCCGGACACAGGCCGTCATCCACAGGCTGCCACCCCATTTCACGCGGGGTTTCACGTGAAACGGGGGCGCCTGTGGATAACCCCTGTGGATAACTTTCGGGCACGCGAGCACGGATCCTCCGTCGGGGTGGAGTCGTCGGTTCCACGTGAAACGGAGGCACGTCGGGTGGGTTCCGTCATCGCTTCCGCCGCCGTTGGACGCCGTGGTCGGCATCGCCGTGGTTCGGGCTCACCGTTGCATTCAGGATCTTGTCCCCGCTGTCCCAGGTCGTCGCCACGCGAACGACCTGGGCCGTCCACCGCTTCCGCAGCGCGACATGCACCGAACCCCGACCAGTGCCGCGCCGCCCGCGGACCGCGCCCCGCGCAGGGCGGCAGGCGATCGGAGGCGCGGGCCAGCGTGTGGCGGCGGAAGGCACTCATCGGCGTGCCCGCATAGTTGGACGAGCGTCATGACCGGTTGTCATCCACGCCGGTTCGGTACGGCGGGAGGGTGCATCGTGTGCAGCCTGTCCGGAGGGGGGTCTGGGAGCGGAGGGGTGAACGGACGGAGGTAGGGACGGGCCAGTCCTGATCGGTCAGGCAGCAACCGCCGAGCGACCATCCGAACGCGGTGGACGGCGGCAGCATCGACTTACGCGTGTCCGCAGCGGCCGTGGCCACATGGATGCCGGCTGACACTCGACGCAGGACGCGTCCGGGCTGCCGGGCGGGGAGGGTGAAGAGGCCGGGAGACCGAGAAGCCTCGAACCGCTGAGACAAGCGAGATCAGCCACGCAACGGAACGGCCATTACAACCCGGCCCCCGTGAAACAGGCCGTCGGCCGGGCAGGGCACTGAGCGGGCACCTCCCCGCGTCAGCGAGGAGGTGCCGATGCCGGTCCTGTTAGCGACGGGAGGGTCGGCTCCCCCCGCCCTCTCGCGGCGCTGAGCGGCCCTGTCGAGCGGGTCCAGCCCTGTGGGTACCGATACCTGCGCCAGCGCCCTCAACGCGCGCTGAGGGCGCTGGCGCAGGCACTGAGGATCGTCGGTGACTCGGCTGTGGTTTCCTCGGCGGCGTTTCCGCTACCGGCTCACCGAGGGGCGCGGCAGGTTCTGGATCCGGTCAGGCTCCTCCGGGCTCAGGGTCCCGCCCTCGCCGTTGCCCACCCACCGCTTCGCAGATCGCAGGCCCGGCCGGTTTCACGTGAAACGGTCGAGGCGGCTCAAGAACCGCCCTGACCCGATCCCGGGTTTCACGTGAAACGCCGCCACCCGCCCGGATCTCCTGAACGCGCTGATCGAGGATGCGCAACCCGCAGCACATGCAACGGCCGCGTGATCCGGGATCACGCGGCCGGCAGTGGTGCCATTCGCAACGATGCTGGGCCCGATCGTCACGCCGAGCCCCGTTGCGCAACGCGGCGGCGTTGTCCCGCAGGACCGCCGACCGGGGTCAGGCCTCCGGCTCCTCTTCCTGACCGACGCCGATGAGGTCCACGATCCGCTCCAGGTCGTCGACCGTTGCGAACTCGATGGTGATCTTGCCCTTGCTCCGGCCGATGTCCACCTTCACGCGGGTGTCGAACCGGTCGGAGAGGCGGTCGGCGAGATCCGTCAGTGCGGGAGCATGCGGCTTCGGACGACGCTTGGCCGTCTCCTTCTTGCTCGTACCGTCGCTCAGGGCCAGCGCGACGATCTCCTCGGTCGCGCGGACCGAGATCCCCTCGGCGACGATCCGGCGCGCCAGCTGCTCCTGCGCCTCGGCCTCGTCGAGGCTCAGGAGCGCACGGGCGTGCCCGGCGGAGAGGATCCCTGCGGCGACCCGGGTCTGGACCTGCGCGGGCAGATTGAGCAGCCGGATGGTGTTCGAGATCTGCGGCCGGCTCCGCCCGATGCGCCGGGCGAGCTCCTCGTGGGTGGCGCCGAACTCGTCCAGCAGTTGCTGGTACGCGGCCGCCTCCTCCAGCGGGTTCAGATTCGCCCGGTGGATGTTCTCCAGCAACGCGTCCCGGAGCATGGCGTCGTCGTGGGTGTCCCGGACGATGGCCGGGATGTTCTCCCGCCCGACGGCCTGCGCGGCACGCCAGCGCCGCTCACCCATGACCAGCTCGTACTTCTCGTCGTCGAGCTGTCGTACGACGATCGGCTGGAGGAAGCCGACCTCCTGGATGGAGGTCTTCAGCTCCTCCAGGGCGTCCTCGTCGAAGACCTGACGCGGCTGCTTCGGGTTCGGCACGATGGCGTCGACCGGGATCTCGGCGAACCGGGCACCCGGCACCGGGCTGAGTTCGGCCTGCGGCTCGGGCTGTGCCACCACCGGTGGGATCGCCACGGTCGGCACCGGGCCGGTGGGCACCGGTCCCGCCGGCGCAGCCGCGGCAGTGTCAGCAGCCGCCTCCACGGGAGCTGGCGACTCCTCTGCGGTGATCGGCTCAACTACGGCGGTCGGCGCCGGCCCGGTCGGGATGAGCGCCCCCAGGCCCCGCCCCAGACCGCCCCGAGGACGGTTCTTCATGCCACGCCTCCCAGCGACTGTTCCGCACTACGCATTCCGGCCCACCGGCTCCTTGACGCCACGCTCGGCGATCTCCTGGGCAGCTTCGAAGTAGCTCGTCGCCCCCCGCGATCCCGGATCGTAGGTCATCACCGACTGGCCGTAGCTGGGTGCCTCCGAGACGCGGACGTTGCGGGGGATGACCGCCTGGAGCACCTTGTCGCCGAAGTGGTTCCGCACGTCCTGCTCGACGGCGTCGGCCAGCCGGGTGCGCCGGTCGTACATGGTGAGCAGGATGGTGGAGACGTCAAGCTTCGGGTTCAGGTGCTGGCGCACCAGGTTGATGTTGTTGATCAGCTGGTTCAGCCCCTCCAGCGCGTAGTACTCGCACTGGATCGGGATTAGCACCTCCTGCGCGGCCACGAGCGCGTTGACCGTGAGCAGGCCGAGCGAGGGCGGGCAGTCGATGAAGACGTAGTCGAAGTGGCCGGGGTAGGCGGCGATCGCCCGGGCCAGCCGGGACTCGCGGGCCACCACCGACACCAGCTCGATCTCCGCGCCGGCGAGGTCGATCGTCGCCGGTACGCACCAGAGGTTGGGGATCCCCTCGACGCCCTGGGCGACCTCCTCCAGCGGCACGCTGTTGATGAGGCAGTCGTAGACGTCCGGCACACCGGTGTGGTGCGGGACGTTCAGCCCGGTGGAGGCGTTCCCTTGCGGGTCCAGGTCGACCACCAGCACCCGGTTGCCGTGCAGGGCTAGCGCCACCGCAAGGTTGACCGTGGTCGTGGTCTTTCCCACGCCGCCCTTCTGGTTCGCGACGCACATGACCCGGGTCCGTTCCGGGCGAGGCATCGTCACCTCGCCACTCGGATTAAGGATCTGCACGGCGCGCATCGCCTCCATAGCCAACGGTGGGTCATCCTCTTCGCGCGTCGGGGTTTCACGTGAAACGTACGCGGCCTCGGCGACGGTGGCTCCGGGGGAGCCGGCCGGGGGCGCGAACGGGTCGGTGACGGGAACGGGTTCGGGAGTCGCGTCCGGCACGGAGTCCGGGGTGGGCTGCTGCGGCACGGCGGACTCGAACCGCGCCGAGGCCGACGGGTTGCGCCGGACGGCAATCACCCGGCCGCCGGCCGAATTGCCGGCCCGCGGCACGTCGGCCGTGGCGCGGATCGCCGGAGGCTCCGGCACGTCCGGCTCGGCGCCGCCCGACCGAACGGCCGCGTCCCCGTCCTGCGGCGGGTTCGTCGGCCCGTCGGGCGACCAGCTCGGGTAGTCGGTTTCACGTGAAACGGGGTCGCCCGCTGGCCCCGTCACGCGTGGATCGTCGTACCTTCCGTCGTCATGCACCTGTCATCCCTGCCCGCTTCGGATGGTCGGTCCGCACCCCGTCAACTGGCCGTACGCGATCGCACCGCGGAGCGTACGGCCCGGCGGGAGCGGCGGGACCGGTGAACGTCCGTTGCCGCCCGCTCCACACTATCGACGCGCAGCCAGCCTACGGCTCACGGGCGCGACCGGTCCACGTCGGGTTCTCATCCTTCCGTCCACCCGTACCGGTTCAACGACGCAACCGCCGGCCGGGAAGCCGGTAGGCGGACATCCCGCGTGGGTGTCCGAGAGGGACTCACCGCCGCCGGGAGCGGCCGCCGCGAGCGCTCTTCGCGGCCTTCGGCCGGGCCGGTCCGATCATCCGCTCCCGCACGATCTCCACCACCGTCGTCGGCGGGTCGATCACTCCCTCGCCGCAGCGGTGCACCTCGGGCTCACCGCCACCGAGTCGGGCCACGGTCTGCGCGTGCTCGGCGATCTCCTCCGCGGCGGACGCCCCCTTGAGCGCGATCAGCCGACCGCCGCGCACGGCCAGCGGCAGGCACCACGTCGAGAGCCGGTCGAGCGGTGCGACGGCGCGCGCGGTGACCACGTCCCCGCTCAGCGGACCGATGCCGGTCGACCCGGTCGCCGCCTCGTCGGCGCGCCCCCGGAACACCCGGACCATCTTCGCCAACCCGAGGTGCTGCACCGCCTCGATGAGGAAGGAGGTGCGCCGGGAGAGCGGTTCGATCAGGGTCACCGTCAGGTCGGGTCGCGCGATGGCCAGCACCAGGCCGGGCAGCCCGGCCCCGGAGCCGACGTCGAGCACCGTCGCGCCCTCCGGGATGCGCTCGGCGACCGCCGCGCAGTTGAGCAGGTGGCGATCCCAGATCCGGGGCGCCTCGCGCGGGCCGATCAGGCCGCGGACCACGCCGTCGGTGGCGAGCAGTTCGGCGTACGCGGCGGCCAGGTCGAGGCGGTCGCCGAAGAGGGTGCGCGCCGCAGCGGCCAACTCCGGCGGCAGCACCGCCACGGCCGGAGAAGCGTCCTCCGCCGTCACGGCCGAGGACAGGGCGTCCTCGGAGGTGTCAGTCGGTGACGGGGCGTTCTCAGGGGCGACGGTCGAGGACGGGGCGCCCTCAGGGGCGTCGATCGACGGCGCGGCGTCGGAAGTCACGGTCGGCTCGGGCCGGACAGGCGACGGCCCGGGCGGCGTGCCACCCGGGCCGTCCACGGCACCGGCCGTGGTGTCGTCGTGGGTCACCCGGGTCAGTCCGCCGGCCGGACGATGATGCGCCGGTTCGGCTCGACGCCCTCGGACTCGCTCTCCACGCCGCTCATCGCGTTGACCACGTCGTGCACGCACTTGCGCTCGAACGCGGACATCGGCTCCAGGCGCACGGGCTCGCCGTGCTCCTTGACCTTCTCCACGGCGTTCTTGGCGACGGCGGCGAGTTCCTTGCGGCGGGTCGCCCGGTAGCCGCCGACGTCGAGCAGCAGCCGGCTCGGGGTGCCGGTCTGCCGGAAGACGGCCAGCCGGGCGAGCTCCTGGAGCGCCTCCAGGGTGGCGCCGCGCTGGCCGACGAGGTTCTGCAGCCGGCCGCCGACCACCTCGACGACGGGACGACCGGCCGAGACCAACTCGTCGATGTCGCCGTCGTAGTCGAGGATGTCGAGCAGGCCCTCGACGTAGTCGGCCGCGATCTCGCTCTGCCGGAACAGCTCGCTCTCGCCGACGGCCTTCTTCTCCCGGGTGCCCGACTCCTCGTCGGTCTCCTCGGTCTCGCCGTTCACCGCGGTCGGCTCGGTCCCCTCCTCGTCCAGGGACTCGTCGGCGCGGGGGGTGCTGGTGTCGGTCACGGTCTCATCTCCGTACTCGCTCGGCCGGACCGTCGGGTCCGCTGGTTTCCCGGGGCCGGCGGGAGGTCGCCGGTGCCCACGGGCACGTCTGTCGTAGGGCAGTTTCGCCCGTGGCCGCGCCGCGCGCGGCGGTTCCGCCCCGGCGCCGGCCGTACGGCGGCTGCGCGGTGCGGAACGGGCCGCCGCCGGTCTCCCGACGGCGGCCCGGACGTTCTCAGCCCTGCCGTTTGGCGGGGCCCTTCTTCGGGTTGACCGGCTTGGCGCCCGGCTTGGGGCCGGCGACCTTCGGCGCGACCGGCTTGGCCGGGGCCGGGGGGGCCGACTTGGTGCGGCCCAGCAGGCCGCCCGTCTTCGCCGGCTGCACCGGGTTGCGGGACGAGGTGCCCGGCTTGCTGGTGGCGGTGGGCGGCGGCGGGAACTTCCGCAGCACCCACTGCTGCTGCGCGAGGGTGAAGAGGTTGTTGGTGACCCAGTAGATGATCACACCGATGGGGAAGATGGCACCGGAGATGAGCAGCGACAGCGGGATGCCGTAGAGCATCAGCTTCTGGATCATCCGCTGCTGCGGGTCCTCGGCCCAACCGGTCTTCAGGATCATCTGGCGGCTGGTGAGGTAGGTGGTGCCCATCATCACCAGGACGAGGATCCCGGCGATGATCTTCACGGTGGTGCCGTTGGCGCCGAGCCGCGTCAGCTCCTCGGCGGTGGAGCCGAACTTGCCGGCGATCGGGGCGGTGAAGAGCTTCGCGGACGAGGCGCTCTCGAACTGGCTGATCGTCCAGCCGTAGAGGGTCTTACCGGCCTCGCTCTTGTCCGGGTTGAGCCGACGGAGCACGTGGAAGAGGCCCAGGAAGACGGGAATCTGGAGGAACATCGGAAGGCAGCCCATGAGCGGGTTGGCCTTTTCCTTCCGGTAGAGCTCCATCATCTCTTTCTGGAGCGTCTCCCGGTCACCCTTGTGCTTCTCCTGCAGCGCCTTCACCTGTGGCTGGAGCGCCTGCATCGCCCGCTGCGACTTGATCTGCTTGACGAAGACGGGGAAGAGGATCACCCGGACGGTGACCACCAGGAAGATGATGGCGAGGATCCAGGCCCAGTTGGTGCCGATCACCGCCGGATCCGGCACCCCGACGAAGTCCCAGGCCCCGTGCCAGACCAGCAGGATCCACGAAATCGCGTAGTAGATCCAGTCGAGACTCAATTCTCAGGCTCCAGTCACATCGGCGCGGCGGCGGCCGCCCGGCTTCGGCACCGGGTCGTGTCCACCTGGGTGAAAGGGGTGGCAGCGCAACAGCCGCCGGGCCGTCAGGCCAGCTCCCCGGATCGCGCCGTGCACCGCCACCGCCTCCAGGGCGTAGGCACTGCACGACGGGTAGAACCGACAGCGGGCCGGCAGAGCCGGACTTATCCACCGACGGTACGCGATGACGGGCCCGCTCAGCACCCGGGCACCGATCGTCGTCGGCCGGGGCTCGGCCGGTCCGCTGGTCACCGGGACCGCCGCCCGCGGGGCGCCTTCGCCGCGACGATCGCCGCGTCCAGGTCGGCGCCGAGTCGCGGGTACGAGGCGTCGGCCGCGGCGGGCTGCGCGCGTACGACCAGGGTGCTTCCCGCGGGCAGAGCCGCCAGCCGCTCGCGGACCAGGTGCCGCAGGCGACGCCGGACCCGGTTGCGGACCACGGCGTTCCCGACGGCCTTGGACACGACGAAGCCGGCGCGGGCCGGCGCGGAGGGTTGCTCCGCACCGCTGCTCCGCGCCGGCTCCGGCGAGGTTGCTGTCGCGGCCTCGGGGGTTGTCGGCAGACTCAGGTGGACGACGACCGCGCCACGGCCGGCGCGTCGACCACCCCGGACCGCTGCGGCGAAGTCAGTGCTGCGCCGCAGTCGCTGTGCGGCCGCCAGCACGACTGCCCACGTCCCCCGGACCTGACCCGGTCGGCCTCAGGCCGACAGGCGGGTGCGGCCCTTGGAGCGACGGGTCGAAAGGATGGCGCGGCCGGCACGGGTGCGCATGCGCAGCCGGAAGCCGTGGGTCTTCGCGCGCCGGCGGTTGTTCGGCTGGTAGGTGCGCTTGCTCACGTCAGGCTCTCCGTTTTCGTACGCCCCGGGCGAGGGGTCGCCGGGATCGTGTGGTGGTCCAGGCCACCTCGGCGGTGGCCCCCGATCGGTGCTGCCCGGCGGCGCGGGACCTCGGCGATGCGGGGAAGCGACCGCGGACAGCAAGCACCTAACACCCTAGCAGAGGGCGAGAGAGCAGCCGTTCCAGCCTACGCAGGGCGGCAACGACCGTCAAACACCCTCAGCAGGGCGGACACCGGGCCCTCCCGGCGACCGGAGCGGCGGTTTTCGCTGATGTCGACGAGGGTCGCCGCGCGTCGGCGGTTGATGGCGCGCCGACAACGCTGTTACCGTGCCCGATTGCGGTCAGCGTCGAAAGGTCCGGTCGTCGCCGGCGGGCAAGACCGGACAAGGTAGTGAATCGTTCGGCACGGTGAACCCGCTTCAGCGCCCGTTCAGGCAGGGGGCAGGTCCGACCCGCGTCCGGCGGGCGGCCACAATCGGTGCGTACACAGGCTGTGGATAACTTGTGGACGAGAACCGGTCGGCCGTCCGGTGGGTGTCGTTCCACCCGCGCGTACGCGGCGGGCCCGGGACGGCCGACCGGAGAAGACGGCGGCGTCGGCGGAGCAGAGGCGAGGGGGTGGCACGACGGTGACCGGTACGACCGACCTTGCCGCGGTGTGGACAGCAACGACCGACGAGCTCGCCGACGAGATCATCTCCGCGCAGCAGCGGGCGTACCTGCGGCTGACCCGGCTGCGGGCCATCGTCGAGGACACGGCGCTGCTCTCCGTCCCGGACGCCTTCACCCGGGACGTGATCGAGTCCCGCCTGCGCCCGGCGATCACGGAGGCGCTCACCCGCCGACTGGGCCGGCCGATCCAGGTCGCGGTGACCGTACGCGTGCCCGACGACGGTTCCGGCCGCCCGGCGGGGACCGTCTACCGCAGTGTTCCCGAGCCGGGGCCGGCCGACCACGACGGCGGGCCGCCCGGCTACGCCGACGCCGGCTACGACGGGTTGCCCGGGCAGCGCGACGGCGGGGACCACGACGCCGGGCAGTCGCCGCTCATCCCCGAACAGGCGCACCCCCGGCGCCGGCCCGACACGTCGTCGCCGGGCGACGACGGGCACCGGCCGGACGACCGGGACGGGCAGGAGGCCCTGTTCAGCACCGCCTTCGCCGAGCCGCCGCGCCCCGACCGGTCGGGGCCGCTCCGGCACCCGTCCGAGCGCCGGAGCTACGACGAGCAGGCAGCCCGGCTGGACCGGCCGACCGCCGACACCCGGGGGTACGAGCCGCGCTACCGCGAGGACGCCGTCTCCCCCCGGGACCAGCACGTGATCCGGGCGCTGCCCCGCGACACCGGCACGGACAACGGGCCCGGACGGGGTGGCGCGGATCACCGGCCCGGTGGCCGGGACGACCGCCGCATGCCCGGCGCCGACGGCGGGGGCAACCGGCTCAACCCGAAGTACATGTTCGAGACGTTCGTCATCGGCTCGTCCAACCGCTTCGCCCACGCGGCGAGCGTCGCGGTCGCCGAGTCGCCGGCGAAGGCGTACAACCCGCTGTTCATCTACGGCAGCTCGGGGCTGGGCAAGACGCACCTGCTGCACGCCATCGGGCACTACGCCACGACGCTGGGCAACGCGCGCTCGGTCCGGTACGTCTCGACCGAGGAGTTCACCAACGACTTCATCAACTCGCTCCGGGACGACAAGACCAGTGCGTTCCAGCGGCGCTACCGCGACGTCGACATCCTGCTGATCGACGACATCCAGTTCCTGGAGAACCGCGAGCGTACGCAGGAGGAGTTCTTCCACACGTTCAACACCCTGCACAACGCCAACAAGCAGATCGTGATCACCTCGGACCGGTCGCCGAAGCAGCTCGCGACCCTGGAGGACCGGCTGCGTACCCGCTTCGAGTGGGGACTGCTCGCCGACATCCAGCCGCCGGACCTGGAGACCCGGATCGCGATCCTGCAGAAGAAGGCGGCGCAGGAGCGCCTCTACGCCCCACCGGACGTGCTGGAGTTCATCGCCTCGCGGGTGTCGAACTCGATCCGGGAGCTGGAGGGCGCGCTGATCCGGGTGACGGCGTTCGCCAGCCTGACCCGCTCGACGGTCGAGCTGGCGCTGGCCGAGGAGGTGCTGCGGGACTTCATCCCGGACGGCGCCGGGCCGGAGATCACCGCCGACCAGATCATGGTCTCCACCGCCGACTACTTCGGGGTGAGCCTGGAGGACCTGCGCGGCCACTCCCGCTCCCGGGTGCTGGTGAACGCCCGCCAGGTGGCCATGTACCTGTGCCGGGAGCTGACCGACCTGTCGCTGCCCCGCATCGGGCAGGCCTTCGGCGGCCGGGACCACACCACGGTCATGCACGCCGACCGCAAGATCCGCCAGCAGATGGCCGAGCGCCGGTCGCTCTACAACCAGATCGCCGAGCTGACCAACCGGATCAAGCAAAACACCTGAGCGACGGCTAACGGACGCGCCCGACCGGACCATCGGTCGGGCGCTTTTTCGTCCTCCACAGCCGGTCCCGGCTTGACCCTCGACATGGTCTAGGCCACAGCATCTGAGCCGTGACCGTCCACCGCCCGGATCGTTGTCCACATCTCGTTGTCCACAGCCTGTGGGAAACTACGGTCCGTCCACCCCCAGTTACCCACAGGTTGTGGACAAACCCTGGGGACGAGCCTGTGGACGCCTGGGGACAACCGGTTGGTTGTCCACCGACGACGATCTACCTGTGGGAAACCTGTTGAAGGTTCTGGGGATGACGCCGTCGGTGCGGCTTCCGCCTGTCCACAGGTCTGGGGAGAAAGTCGGTGGATAACCGGTGGATAACCGGTGGACGACGGTGGACAACTTGGGGGCGCCGGCCGCCTGTGGACCGGGACGCGAGTTTTACCCCGGGTTCTCCACAGGTAAACCACCGGTGGATAACGTGTCTGAGCTGCGCAAACGCGGGTTCTCCACAGTTTGCACAGGTGCGATGAAGATGACGAGTTATCTCTTCTAAGAGAACAAAAACCAATCATCACCGTTGGACTTCCTGTGGATTGGCCGGAACGCCGTCGTGGACGGCCTCCCGGCACCAGGAGTCCACGGGGTCGGGCGCACAGCCGATGCCCACGCGCCCTAAGGTGCGATGGGTACCCGCACGGACAGGCGGGTCGGTAGGCAGCGGTCGGCATGAGAGAGTTGTCGCTGACGTCGACGCGGAGGCATTGATGAAGTTCCGAGTGGAGCGCGACGCGCTCGCCGAGGCCGTGGCCTGGACCGCGAAGAGCCTGCCCAACCGGCCGTCCGTACCGGTGCTCGCCGGCGTGATGCTGCGCGTCACCGACGGCAACCTGCAGGTTTCCGGCTTCGACTACGAGGTCTCCAGCCAGGTGACCGTCGAGGTGCAGGGGGACGCCGACGGCGCCGCCCTGGTCTCCGGCCGGCTGCTGGCCGAGATCACCAAGGCGCTGCCCGCCAAGCCGGTGGACATCGCCGCCGTCGGCGCGCACCTCGAGTTGGTCTGCGGCAGCGCCCGGTTCACCCTGCCCACCATGCCGGTCGAGGACTACCCGTCCCTGCCGGAGATGCCGGAGAGCACCGGCACCGTCGACGCCGCCGCCTTCGCCGCCGCGGTCGCGCAGGTGGCCATCGCCGCCGGGCGCGACGAGACGCTGCCGATGATGACCGGCGTACGCATCGAGCTCTCCGGCGGCACGCTGGCCATGCTCGCCACCGACCGCTACCGGCTGGCCCTGCGCGAGATGGAGTGGAACCCGGACGACGCCGAGGTGAGCGTCAACGCCCTCGTGCCGGCCCGGACCCTGCACGACACCGCCAAGGCCCTCGGCCCGATCGGCGGCCAGGTCGTCATGGCGCTCTCCCAGGGCGCGGCCGGCGAAGGCATGATCGGCTTCGCGGGCGGCACCCGGCGCACCACCAGCCGGCTGCTCGACGGCGCGAACTACCCGCCCGTGCGCTCGCTCTTCCCGGCCAGCCACAACGCCGAGGCGCGGGTGCCCGTCAGCACCCTGATCGAGGTCGTCAAGCGCGTCGCCCTGGTGGCCGAGCGGACCACCCCGGTGCTGCTCAGCTTCAGCACCGACGGCCTGGTGGTCGAGGCCGGCGGCACCGAGGAGGCGCGGGCCAGCGAGGCCATGGAGGCCACCTTCACCGGTGACCCGCTGACCATCGGCTTCAACCCCCAGTACCTGATCGACGGCCTGACCAACCTGGGGGCCCAGTTCGCCGTGCTCTCGTTCGTCGACGCCTTCAAGCCCGCGGTGATTTCGCCCGCCGGCGAGGATGGCGAGGTCATCCCCGGGTACCGGTACCTCATCATGCCGATCCGCGTCTCCCGCTGATCGCACCCCGAGAAGACCCCGACGCACGGAGGTAGGAACACATGCAGCTCGGCCTGGTAGGGCTCGGCCGGATGGGCGGCAACATGCGCGAGCGGTTGCGCGCCGCCGGGCACGAGGTGGTCGGCTTCGACCACAACGCGGAGCTGAGCGATGTCGCGACCCTGGCGGAGCTGGCGGAGAAGCTGGAGTCGCCCCGCGCGATCTGGGTCATGGTTCCCGCCGGTGTCACCGACGCGACCATCGACGAACTCGCCGACGTTCTCGGCGAGGGCGACATCATCATCGACGGTGGCAACTCCCGCTTCAGCGACGACGCGCCCCGCGCCGAGCGGCTGAACGAGCGCGGCATCGGCTACCTCGACGCCGGCGTCTCCGGTGGCGTCTGGGGCCGGCAGAACGGCTACGCCCTGATGGTCGGCGGCGCCCAGGAGCACGTCGACCGGCTCATGCCGATCTTCGAGTCGCTGAAGCCGGAGGGCGAGTTCGGCTTCGTGCACGCCGGGCCGGTCGGCGCCGGGCACTACGCCAAGATGGTGCACAACGGCATCGAGTACGGCCTGATGCACGCCTACGCCGAGGGCTACGAGCTGCTGGCCAAGTCCGAGCTGGTCACCAACGTGCCGGGGGTGTTCAAGTCCTGGCGCGAGGGCACCGTGGTCCGCTCCTGGCTGCTCGACCTGCTGGACCGGGCCCTCGACGAGGACCCGGAGCTGGCCGAGCTGAGCGGCTACACGGAGGACACGGGCGAGGGCCGCTGGACGGTCGACGAGGCGGTCCGGCTGGCCGTGCCGCTGAACGTGATCACCGCCTCGCTCTTCGCCCGCTTCGCCTCCCGCCAGGACGACTCGCCCGCCATGAAGGCCGTCGCCGCGCTGCGCCAGCAGTTCGGCGGTCACGCCGTCCGCAAGCGCTGACCGGAATCCCCGCGCCTGTGTACGTCCGCCGGCTCGAACTGGTCGACTTCCGCTCGTACGAGCGGGTCGGCGTGGACCTGGAGCCGGGGGCGAACGTCCTGATCGGCGCCAACGGCGTCGGCAAGACGAACCTGGTCGAGGCGCTGGGCTACGTGGCGACCCTGGATTCGCACCGGGTCGCCACGGACGCCCCCCTCGTCCGGATGGGCGCCTCCTCGGCGGTGATCCGCTGCGCGGTCGTGCACGAGGGGCGCGAGCTGCTGGTCGAGCTGGAGATCGTTCCGGGCAAGGCCAACCGGGCCCGGCTCGGACGGTCGCCGGCCCGCCGGGCGCGGGACGTCCTCGGCGCGCTCCGGCTCGTGCTGTTCGCCCCGGAGGACCTGGAACTCGTCCGGGGCGACCCGGCCGAGCGCCGCCGCTACCTCGACGACCTGCTGGTCAGCCGTCAGCCCCGGTTCGCCGGAGTGCGGGCCGACTACGAGCGGGTGGTCAAGCAGCGCAACGCGTTGCTGCGCACCGCGTACCTGGCCCGCAAGACGGGCGGGTCGCGGGGCGGGGACCTGTCGACCCTCGCGGTCTGGGACACCCACCTGGCCCGGCACGGCGCCGAGCTGCTCGCCGGCCGGCTGGAACTGGTCGCCGCGCTGGGCCCGCACGTGACGAAGGCGTACGACGCTGTCGCGGCGGGACGGGGGGCCGCCGGGATCGCGTACCGGCCGACGGTGGAACTGGCGGAGCCCACCACCGACCGGGAGGCCCTGGCGGCGGCGCTGACCGCCGCGCTCGTCGAGTCCCGCCCCGCCGAGGTCGAGCGGGGCACCACCCTGGTCGGCCCGCACCGCGACGAACTGGCGCTGACCCTGGGCCCGCTGCCCGCCAAGGGGTACGCGAGCCACGGCGAGTCCTGGTCGTACGCCCTGGCGCTGCGGCTCGCCGCCTACAACCTGCTCCGCTCCGACGGCATCGAGCCGGTGCTGGTGCTCGACGACGTCTTCGCCGAGCTGGACGCCGGGCGGCGGGAGCGGCTGGCGGAGCTGGTCGGCGGGGCGAGCCAGCTGCTGGTGACCTGCGCGGTCGACGAGGACGTGCCGGTGTCCCTGCGCGGCGCCCGGTACGCCGTGGGCGAGGGGACGGTGCGACGTGCCGGATGAGCAGCTTCCGCCGGCCCGGCTCGGCCCGGGCCGTGGCGGCGGAACGACCGGCGGCGACTCCGGCAGCGCGACGGGCGGCGATGCGCCGGCCGGGGCGAGCGGCCCGGAGCTGGCGCGGGCCGTGCTGGACGCGGCGCGCGCCCGTCGGGAGTCGGCGGCCCGTACGCGTCGGCGTACCTCCGGCGGGGGCGACGGCGAGGGCGGCCAGCGGCGGCTGCGCGGCTACTCCGGCCCCGGGCCGGACCCGCGCGATCCGCAGCTGCTCGGCGCGGTGCTCAACCGGCTCGTCAAGGCGCGTGGCTGGCAGCAGCCGGCGGCCGAGGCGACGGTGTTCGGCGCCTGGGAGCGGGTGGTGGGCCCGGAGGTGGCCCAGCACAGCCGGCCGGTGAAGCTGGAGGACGGCGAGCTGACCGTGGAGGCCCGCTCGACCGCGTGGGCCACCCAGCTGCGGCTGCTGGCCGGCTCGCTGCTCAAGCAGATCGCCAGCGAGGTCGGCCACAACGTGGTGCGCAAGCTGCACATCCACGGCCCGGCAGCGCCCTCCTGGTCGAAGGGCCCGCGCCGGGTCCGTGGCCGCGGCCCGCGGGACACCTACGGCTGACGGTCAGCGACCCTCGCGCCGGGCCTCCCGCTCGGCGCGCTTGCGCTCGCGCTGCTCGCGACTCCACTGCTTGCGCCGCTCCAGGTCTCGCTTCCACGCCTCCCGGGCGTGGTTCGAGCCGCCCTGCACCGCGCCCTGCACCTCCGGCGGGCCGGCGAGGCGCCGGAACGCCCAGGCCATCAGGCGGCCGCCCTCGCCCGGGGCCTTCGGGGTGGGCTTCTCCTCGGTCATCGCCTGGCCTCCGGTGCGACGGGAACGATTGGCGTACCAATCATTGGTACACCAATCATTGGTACGCTCGCAACGACGACGAGGAGGCCCGCCCGTGACCGACCAGCCCGACGGGGATCCCCTGGCGCTGGAACAGCAGGTGTGCTTCGCGCTCTCCGTCGCCGCGCGCGGCGTCGTCGCCGTCTACCGGCCCCTGCTGGAGCCGATGGGGCTCACCCATCCGCAGTACCTGGTGATGCTCGCCCTCTGGCAGCACGCGCCGCTGTCCGTACGCGACCTCAGCCGCCTGCTCCAGCTCGACCCCGGCACACTGTCGCCCCTGCTCAAGCGGCTGGAGGCGACCGGCTACGTCCGGCGCGAACGCGACCCCGCCGACGAGCGGAGCCTCGCGGTGACGCTGACCGCCGCCGGCCAGGCGCTGCGGGCGCGGGCGGAGCAGATCCCGCCAGCGATCGTCGAACGGCTCGGCATGCCGGTCGAGGACCTGCGCCACCTGCACGCCGTGCTGACCCGGGTCATCGACGCCGCCAACCGCGGGTCCGCCGCCGAGCGGGGTCAGGCGTCGGCGTAGACGGCGAAGCCGCGGTCGGCGCAGCGCCGGTAGAAGGCCGCCAGCACGGCCAGCTCGGCGCAGGTGAAGTTCCACTGCGGCGGCTCGCCGCTCTCGTCGCGCAGCGCGTCCAGGCGGCTGTCGAGCCAGCGCAGCTGCTGCTCGGCCAACCGCCCGTCGGCGAGCAGCGACCGCAGCACCTGGCTCACCGAGTCGAAGGTGACGGCCTCGCCGTGCGGGCGGTGGCCGGTCACGAACCGCTCGATGCCGCCGGCGACCCAGGCGCAGCCGTCGGGATCGATCACCGGATCCTCGTCCTCGGCCGCCGCGTCAGTGGCGTAGAGCACACCCTCCAGGCCGAGCAGGAGGTCGACCAGTTCGGTGTACACGGTCGCCCGCACGGTGCCGGTCTTGGCGATCAACTCGGCGAGCGCCGCGGTGGGCGCGGAGATGCGGGGCATGTCGACGATGTCGCCGAAGTCGACGAACTCGGCCGGTGCGACCGGATCGTAGAAGCGGCCGGTCCGCGGCCACTGCACCGCGACGTTGTCCAGCCCCATCGGGCGTCACCTCTTCGAGAGCACGGATAGTTCGTAACGGCTCGATCGTCCGGTTCCGGCCCGAAAAGATCAAGGCCGGGCCGACGGCGTGGCGGCGGTGGCGTTCCCGCCGTCCGACCCGCACCGATCGTCAGGCGGCGCCGCCCCCGAACGCACCCTGGCGTGTAGGGGGAGTCGCGGGCGGCGCGGTTCGGCCGGCTACGTCGGTCTCAGCCGCCTCGCAGGGGTGCCGAGTGGTGGTTCTGTCGTCCGCGCACAGTAAGATTGACCCTGAGACGAAGACCCGGTGCGGAGCGACGAGACACGGGCCCGGAGCGGGGCCCGCGATCATTGTCCATGTCGGGTCGAGCCGATCGCGATCCGCGGGCAACCGCGGCGACCGGCGCGTTCGACCCGTACCCCGGAATTGTCCCCGGTGCCGGTCTGCGCGTCGACGTCGCGTCCTGTCCGCCGAACCCGCGCCCGACGCGCCACCAGGTGCGGACGGCGCGAGAAAGTGGCCGAAGGTGGCAGCGCAGGACAAGCAGGAGTACGGCGCCGGGTCGATCACCGTTCTCGAGGGGCTGGAGGCGGTCCGGAAGCGCCCCGGTATGTACATCGGGTCGACCGGTGAGCGCGGTCTGCACCACCTGGTGTGGGAGGTCGTCGACAACGCGGTGGACGAGGCGCTGGCCGGCCACTGCGACACCATCGACGTGGTGCTGCTCGCCGACGGCGGGGTCCGGGTCACCGACAACGGCCGGGGTTTCCCGGTCGACCTGCACCCGAAGCTGAAGAAGCCGGGTGTCGAGGTGGCGCTGACCGTGCTGCACGCGGGCGGCAAGTTCGACGGTAAGGCGTACGCGGTCTCCGGCGGTCTGCACGGCGTCGGCGTCTCCGTGGTGAACGCCCTCTCCACCAAGATGGCGGTGGAGATCCACAAGTCCGGCTTCGTCTGGCGGCAGCAGTACCACAACTCCAAGCCGACCCCGCTGGAGAAGGGCGAGTCGACCGACCGCACCGGTTCCGCGGTGGCCTTCTGGCCCGACGCCGACGTGTTCGAGACGGTCGACTTCGACTTCCAGACCATCTACCGGCGGCTCCAGGAGATGGCCTTCCTCAACCGGGGCCTCACCATCCACCTGCTCGACGAGCGGGTTCCGGAGGGCGAGGAGGGCAAGCCGCGCGAGGTCACCTTCTGCTACAAGGGCGGCATCGCCGACTTCGTCCGGCACCTCAACGCCTCGAAGAACCCGATCCACAAGACCGTGGTTGAGTTCGGCGCCGAGGAGGAGGGCATGTCGGTCGAGATCGCCATGCAGTGGAACGAGTCCTACGGCGAGTCGGTCTACACCTTCGCCAACACGATCAACACGCACGAGGGCGGCACCCACGAGGAGGGCTTCCGGGCCGCGCTGACCAGCGTCGTCAACCGCTACGGCACCGACAAGAAGCTGCTCAAGGGCGACGAGAAGCTCTCCGGCGAGGACATCCGCGAGGGCCTGGCCGCGATCATCTCGGTCAAGCTGGCCAACCCGCAGTTCGAGGGCCAGACCAAGACCAAGCTGGGCAACACCCCGGTGAAGAGCTTCGTGCAGCGGGTCTGCAACGACCGGCTGGTCGACTGGTTCGACCGCAACCCGGCCGAGGCGAAGATCATCATCCAGAAGGCGTCCCAGGCCGCCCGGGCCCGGATCGCCGCGCAGCAGGCGCGCAAGCTGGCCCGGCGCAAGTCCCTGCTGGAGTCCGGCTCGATGCCGGGCAAGCTGGCCGACTGCCAGTCCACCGACCCGCGCGAGTCCGAGGTCTTCATCGTCGAGGGCGACTCGGCTGGCGGCTCGGCCAAGCAGGGCCGCGACCCGCGGACCCAGGCGATCCTGCCGATCCGCGGCAAGATCCTCAACGTGGAGAAGGCCCGGATCGACCGGGTGCTGAAGAACAACGAGGTCCAGGCGCTGATCACCGCGCTGGGCACCGGCATCCACGACGACTTCGACATGGAGAAGCTGCGCTACCACAAGGTGGTGCTGATGGCCGACGCCGACGTCGACGGCCAGCACATCCAGACGCTGCTGCTCACGCTGCTCTTCCGCTTCATGCGCCCGCTGGTCGAGATGGGGCACGTCTACCTGGCCGCCCCGCCGCTCTACAAGATCAAGTGGAACAAGCGCGGCGACGACGCGCAGTACGCGTACTCGGACCGCGAGCGGGACGGCCTGATCGCGCTGCGCCAGCAGAAGAAGCCGAACGCGAAGCCGGACGACATCCAGCGGTTCAAGGGCCTCGGCGAGATGAACTACCCCGAACTGTGGGAGACCACGATGAACCCGGCAACGCGTACGCTGCGTCAGGTCACGCTCGACGACGCGGCCACCGCCGACGAGTTGTTCAGCGTGCTGATGGGTGAGGACGTCGAGGCGCGCCGCTCGTTCATCCAGCGCAACGCCAAGGACGTCCGGTTCCTGGACATCTGACGGGTCCCGGCGGGCCGGCCGGTCATCCACCGGCCGACCCGCCTGTCCACAGAGTTATCCACAGCACGGCCGGTATCCACAGCCGTTATCCACAGCACGAAAACGACTCTGAGTCTGATAAGGGTTAACAGTGACCGATATCCCCGAGTCCACACCCAACGAGCCCGAGCTCCCGGAGACCGTTGCCGCCGTCGTCGCGCACGACCGCATCGAACCGGTCGGGCTCGAGGTGGAGATGCAGCGCTCCTACCTCGACTACGCGATGAGCGTCATCGTCGGGCGGGCGCTGCCGGACGTCCGGGACGGGCTCAAGCCGGTCCACCGCAAGATCCTCTACGCCATGTTCGACTCCGGCTACCGGCCGGACCGGGGCTACGTGAAGTGCTCCCGTGTGGTCGGCGACGTGATGGGTCAGTTCCACCCGCACGGCGACTCGGCGATCTACGACGCGCTGGTCCGGATGGCGCAGCCCTGGTCGCTGCGCTACCCGCTGGTCGACGGCAACGGCAACTTCGGCTCGCCGGGCAACGATCCTGCTGCCGCGATGAGATATACCGAATGCAAGCTGGACCCGCTGGCCATGGAGATGCTGCGGGACATCGACGAGGACACCGTCGACCTCCAGGACAACTACGACGGCCGGGCCAAGGAGCCCACCATCCTGCCGTCGCGGATCCCGAACCTCCTCGTCAACGGCTCCGAGGGCATCGCGGTCGGCATGGCCACCAAGATCCCGCCGCACAACCTGCGCGAGATCGGCGCGGCCGTGCAGTGGTGCCTGGAGCACCCGGAGGAGGACGAGGCCACCACCCTCGACGCGCTGCTGGAGATCGTCAAGGGGCCGGACTTCCCCACCCACGGCCTGATCGTGGGCACGCAGGCGATCCAGGACGCGTACCGCACCGGGCGCGGGTCGATCCGGATGCGGGCCGTGGTGGAGGTCGAGGAGGACAAGCGGGGTCGCCCCTGCCTGGTCGTCAGCGAACTGCCCTACCAGGTGAACCCGGACAACCTGGCCGAGCGGATCGCCGAGCTGATCAAGGAGGGCAAGCTCGCCGGCATCGCCGACATCCGCGACGAGTCCTCCGGGCGTACCGGCATGCGGATCGTGCTCGTGCTCAAGCGCGACGCCGTGGCCAAGGTGGTGCTGAACAACCTCTACAAGCACACCCAGCTTCAGGAGACCTTCGGCGCCAACATGCTGGCGCTGGTCGACGGGGTGCCGCGCACGCTCAACCTGGCCCAGTTCATCCGCTACTACGTCGAGCACCAGATTGACGTGATCCGCCGGCGGACGGCGTTCCGGCTGCGCAAGGCGGAGGAGCGGGCGCACATCCTGCGCGGTCTGTCCAAGGCGCTGGACGCCCTCGACGAGGTGATCGCCCTGATCCGGCGCTCGCCCACGGTCGAGGACGCCCGGCAGGGCCTGATCCGGCTGCTGGAGATCGACGAGATCCAGGCGACCGCGATCCTCGACATGCAGCTGCGCCGGCTCGCCGCGTTGGAGCGGCAGCGGATCCTGGACGACCTGGCAAAGCTGGAGGTGGAGATCGCCGACCTCAAGGACATCCTCGCCAAGCCCGAGCGGCAGCGCAGGATCGTCTCGGAGGAGCTGGGCGAGATCGTCGCCAAGTGGGGCGACGAGCGGCGCACCAAGATCGTGCCGTTCGAGGGCGAGGTCTCCATGGAGGACCTCATCGCCCGCGAGGACGTGGTGGTCACGATCACCCGTACGGGTTACGCGAAGCGGACCAAGGTCGACCTCTACAGGTCACAGCGGCGCGGCGGCAAGGGTGTCAGCGGTGCGACGCTCCGACAGGACGACATCGTCAGCCACTTCTTCGTATGCTCGACCCACGACTGGATGCTCTTCTTCACCAACAAGGGGCGCGTCTATCGGGCGAAGGCGTACGAACTGCCGGAGGCCAGTAGGGTGGCCAAGGGCCAGCACGTGGCCAATCTGCTCGCGTTCCAGCCCGACGAGCAGATCGCGCAGATCATCGAGATTCCGAACTACCAGGTGGCTCCCTACCTGGTACTTGCCACGAAGAACGGCCTGGTGAAGAAGACTCGGCTCGAGGAGTTCGACTCCCCCCGGTCCGGCGGCATCATCGCGATCAACCTGCGCGACGAGGACGAGCTGGTCGGGGCGGCGCTCGTCGCGCCGGAGGAGGATCTGCTGCTGGTCTCGAAGAACGCGCAGGCGATCCGGTTCAACGCGAGCGACGAGGCGTTGCGCCCGATGGGGCGGGCCACCTCGGGCGTGATCGGCATGCGCTTCAGCGAGGAAGACGTCCTGCTGGCCATGGAGGTGGTCCGCGAGGGGCTGGACGTTCTGGTGGCCACGAACGGGGGATATGCGAAACGCACCCCGATCGAGGAATACCCCGTGCAGGGCCGGGGAGGTAAGGGCGTGCTGACTGCGAAGATCACCGAGCGGCGCGGTGGTCTGGTCGGCGCGGTGGTGATCGACCCGGACGACGAGCTGTTCGCGATCACCAGCAACGGTGGTGTCATCCGGACTCCGGTGAAGCCTGTACGCCGTACGCGTGACCGGAACACAATGGGGGTCAAGCTGATGGACCTTCCGGATGGCGTGACTATCGTGGCGATTGCTCGCAATGCCGACGAGCCTGACGAACAGGACTAGTTGAATGACGGAGACACAGGCGAAGTCGGGGAACACGGGGACCTCGGCCACCCCGGTCGACGAGGAGGCCGCGAAGAGCGGCACACCAGCGACCGGCCGCGCGGCCGTGGGTCGGGCGACCGTCCCCGCCGACGCGCCTGCCCCGAAATTCACCCGGGCGCCCGGGATGACACCGCCTCCGGACAAGCCCTCCGAGGACGGCGACGCGGCGGACCGGACCGAGGCGGTGGGGGTTGACAAGCCGGCCCCCGCCGCCAAGCCGGCCGCCGCCACACCGACGACGACGCAGCCGCTGAAGGTCGGTGCCGCCCAGTCGACCGGCACCACCGGGACACAGCCGCGGATCACGGGCTCCACCGGCACACAGCCCCGCGTGACGGGCACCGCGAAGCCGCAGCCGGACGGCGGCGGCCCGGCCGGCGCCGGCCGCCCCGCCAACGGGGGCGGCCTGCCGCCGGGTATCAGCGGCGCCGCCGCCGTCGGGGCGGCCCGTGTGGGTGATGCGGTACGCGCCGCGCGTACGTCGGTCAGTTCGGCCGCGTCGCGCGGGCCGCGCCGGGCCCGGCTGAACCTCAAGCGGATCGACCCCTGGTCCGTCATGAAGTTCGCGTTCGCGGTCTCGGTGGTGCTCTTCATCGTCGTGGTGGTGGCCACCTCGGTGCTCTACCTGGCCCTCGACGCGATGGGCGTGTTCACCAGCGTCAACGACAGCCTGACCGACCTGGTCAGCGCGGGCGGCGGCCAGAGCACCAGCGGCTTCCAGATCACCGCCAAGGGCGTGATCCTGAGCTCGGCGCTGATCGGCCTGGTCAACGTCGTGCTGTTCACGGCGCTCGCCACGCTCGGGGCCTTCGTCTACAACGTCTGCGCGGACCTGGTCGGCGGCATCGAGCTGACCCTCGCCGAGCGCGACTGAACCACCTCGGAAGCCGGGGCACCGCCGAGCGCGGAGCCCCGGCTTCCGTGCGTCCGGAGCACGTCACCGGGCGTTCGGGCGGGGCGTGCGGGCGACGTAATCGGCTGGGCCGGGCGGGAAGCCTCCGGTAGGTTCAGAAGCGACGGCAACGCCCGGACGTCGCGGCGGCCCCCGATTTGGGGCCGGACGGACGGATGGGTTAACCTTGCTCGTCGCCACGCGGGGCTATAGCTCAGTCGGTTAGAGCGCAGAGCTGATAACTCTGAGGTCGCTGGTTCGATTCCAGCTAGCCCCACCGCACATTCGTCCGACGGCAGTCGAGCGCGAGGGGTAGGCCCCATGTTCAAGAAGCTTCTGATCCTGGCCGGCGTCGTTGGTGTGGCAGCCGTGGTGGCCAGGAAGGTCAAGGCTTCCAACGACGAGCGCGCCCTGTGGCACGAGGCGACCACCGCGCCCGACCTGCGCTGATCTCGCTGGCACTGCCGGCACCGGCGGCTTCGTCCGCCTCCCGGGGCCCTAGCTCAACTGGCAGAGCACTGCCTTTGCAAGGCAGGGGTTAGGGGTTCGAGTCCCCTGGGCTCCACCAGCACTTCCCTTGGTTGATCTCGTTCCTGACGCTCGCGACAGCATCACCGGTCAGCGCAGGAAGGTGAAGAGCGTTCCCGTGGCGTCCAGAGGTCGCGGTGTGCCCTCGAACCGGTGGACGCCGACGGAGAACCGCACGTCGGCCGGAGCGTGGAACGCCTCCTCAACGAAGCCGGCGTCGCGAAGCCACCCCCGTACGGCCGGCGTGAGGTCCGGTGCCCGCCGCGCCCGGGTCCAGATCACGGTGGCACCCGCCGCGCAGAACTGGGGCAGGGCGGCGACCGTCCGCTGCACGTCGGCGTCCGGGATGTTGCCGAAGACTCCGACCATGAGCACCAGGTCGGCCGGAACCGTCCCGGCGTAGGAGGAGAGCTGGCCCGCGTCCGCCTGCCTGATCACGAGGTGGGAGAGGCCGGCCCGGTCGGCGGCGGCCCGCGCGGCGGCCACGTTGCCGGCGTCGTACTCGAGCAGGGTCACGTGCATGCGCGGGGAGGCGGGCCGTGCGGCGAGGACGCCGATGAGGTCGTGGCCCTGCCCCGCGCAGGCGCTGACCACCGTCAGCCGTTCCTCGGAGCGCTCGTCGAGCCACGAGGCGATGTGCTGCTGCACCAGCCGCAGCCGACGCGACAGCGGGGAGTCCACGTCGGCGTACGGCTCGTGCCACGCCTGCCAGTCGGTACCGCCGGTCACGGGCGGGCGTGCTCACGCAGCAGCGCGAGGAGCCCGTGGCCGTCCTCGATCCGCGCGTCCGGTTCGACTCCCGGGAGCGCCGGTTCCCGGTCGGTGCGGGGCGAGCGCATCAGGATCGCGGCGCCCGTGCCGGCGCGACGGGCGCACACGACGTCGCGGTGCACGGTGTCGCCGACGAACCAGCAGTCGCCGATCGGCACCGTGATGGCGCGTGCCGCCAGCAGCGCCAGTTCCGGGTTCGGCTTCCGGGGCCCGGCCTCGTCGCTGTAGAACTCGGCCCCGAACAGCCCGGAGAGCCCCGCGGCGGCCAGGAAGTCCCGGTGGGCGGCGCCGCAGAGCGTGTTGCTGACGACCGCCATCGGCAGGCCGGCGTCGGCGGCGTGCCGCAGGGCCTCGCCGATGCCGGGACGCACCGCCCACTCCCGGCGCCAGGTCCAGGCGTACGCCAGCGGGGTCGCCTCCCGCTCGACGGCGGCGCGGGCCTCCTGCGGCCAGGACCGGGTCACGAAGTCGGCCCACACCTGGGCGTGCGGCAGCTCGACCGGGTCGTCCGTCCTGCCCACGTCGTCGCGCCACAGGGCGTAGGCCCGCGAGCCCTCGCCCAGGTCACGGGTGATCTGCTCGTCCGGTACGGCGCCGTCGACGAGTTCGGCGAGGCGCCGCACCAGACCCGGCGGGGCCGGCGGTTGGGGTGGCGCGTCGGCCAGGACGCCGCCGAAGTCCAGCAGGAGAGCCCGAGGGGGACGAAGCATGCCCGTCATCCTCGCGCACCGGGACAGGCGTCACCACTGTCGATACACGGTCGCCTTGCCGCCCGTCACCAGGCTGGCCGGCGGTACGTCCTCGGCCACGACCGCGCCGGCGGCGACCACCGCGTCCCGGCCGATGCTGACGCCGGGGAGGATCGTGGCACCGGCGCCGATCCACACGTTCTCCGCCACGTCGATGGGCCCTCCGCTGAGCCAGCCCCGTCGCTCCTCCGGATCGACCGGGTGGCCGACGGTGATGAAGGTGGCCTTCGGTCCGACCATCACTCCCTGACCGAGCCGGATGCCGGCGTAGTCCAGGAACGTGCAGTTCTGGTTGACGAACACGCGTTCCGCGAGGTCCAGGCGGAGGCCGTGGTCGGTGTAGAAGGGTGGATAGATCGTGACTCTCTTCGGCAGCGGCCTGCCGAGGATCTGTGCGAACAGCTTCGCCTTGCCCGCCTCGTCCTCGAAGGGCAGGACGTTCAGACGGGAGGTGAGCTCGGTGACCCGCAGGACCCGCTCGGCCATGGCCTGGAACTCGGGGCTGTGGATACGCATCAGACGGTCGCTGGACACGCCACGATCCTTCCTGTCGGCTCACGCGTGGGCGCGGCCGGCGCAGGGCACCGCGGTTCCGCCCGGCCGCCCACGAGCCGCCCGCCCCGGCAGGTTAGCGTCGGAGGCGTGACCACCGGATCCCCACGCGTGCTCCCGGCCGACAGCGGCATCGCCGAGGCGGCCTCCGTCCTGCGTACCGGCGGGTTGGTGGCCTTTCCCACCGAGACCGTCTACGGGCTCGGCGCGAACGCGTTGGACGCCCGGGCCGCCGCCCGGATCTTCGAGGCGAAGGCGCGGCCCAGCTTCGATCCGCTGATCACGCACCTCGCGGACGCGGCCGAGCTGGAGAAGCTGGTCGGGGCGGTGCCGGCGGCGGTGACGGCGTTGGCCGAGCGCTTCTGGCCCGGGCCGCTCACGCTGATCGTGGACCGGCCGGCGGCGATCCCGCCGATCGTCACCTCCGGGCTGGCGACGATGGCGGTCCGTGTGCCGGACAACGCGTACGCGCGGGCGCTGATCGCCGAGGCCGGGGTGCCGGTGGCGGCGCCGAGCGCGAACCGGTTCGGCCAGCTCAGCCCGACGCGGGCGGAGCACGTGGTGCGGGGCCTGGGTGCCGCCGTGGACGTGGTGCTCGACGGTGGGCCGACGCGGTGCGGCATCGAGTCGACCATCGTGGACGCCCGGGGCGGGCGGCCGGTGGTGCTGCGCCTCGGCGCGCTGCCCGTGGAGGCGCTGGAGGAGGCGGCCGGCCCGGTGACCGTACGCCCGGGCAGCTCCGGTCAGCCCGTCGCGCCCGGCACGCTGGCGGCGCACTACGCCCCGCGTACGCCGCTGCGGTTGGCCTCGGGCGGCGAGCCGCCGGCGGCCGACGGGGTCCGGCGCGGCTTCCTGGCCTTCCGGGACCGGCCGGCGGGCGACTGGGCGGCCGTGGAGGTGCTCTCCGCCGCCGGCGACCTGACGGAGGCCGCCGCGCGGCTGTTCGACGCGCTGCACGAGCTGGACGCCGCCGGGGTCGGCGAGATCCTGGTCGAGCCGGTTCCCGAGGTGGGCGTCGGCCGCGCGGTCAACGACCGGCTGCGCCGCGCCGCCGCCACCTGGCACCCGACGGCCTGACGCGGGCACCCGGGTCGGGCGGCGCCGCCTCCCGGCGGGCGCGAACGCTGTCGGTGCCGGCGGTTCCTCCCGGGCGCATGGGCCGGGAGGACGGGGGTAGGAGAAACGGCAACGACCCCCTGGAAGTGAGGTGTCAGCCAGTGCCGACCGCACGCGAGATCATGACGAACGACGTGACCTGCATCCGTGAGCAGGACGACCTCAAGACGGCCGCCAAGCAGATGGCCCAGCTGGGCGTAGGCTCGCTGCCGATCTGCGGGGACGACAACCGCCTCAAGGGAATGCTGACCGACCGCGACATCGTGGTGAAGGTCCTCGCCGAGGGCCGCGACCCGGGCGGCGTCACCGCCGGTGAACTCGCCCAGGGCGAGGCGGTGACGATCGGCGCCGACGACGACGCGGCGGAGATCCTGCGGACCATGAGCCAGCACAAGGTGCGCCGGCTGCCGGTGATCGACGGGCACGAGCTCGTCGGCATCGTGGCCGTCGCCGACGTGGCCCGCTCCCTGCCCGAGCGCCCGGTGGGGGACCTCATCGAGGCCATCTCCGAGCGCGTCTGACCGCACGTCACGACCGATCGCCGCCCTCCGGCCCCGGCTGGGAGGCGGCGATCGGCGTACGCGGGGCACCGACGGGCCGGATGCGCGGGAGGCGGCCCTGGCGGGACCGGGTGGGCCGGATGCGCGGGAGGAGGCGCTGGCGGGACCGGATGGGCCGGGGGCCGGCGGCTCAGTCCGGCGGGGTCAGCGGGACGGTCTCGCCGCGGGCGATGGTGCGGACGGTTCCGGCGAGGCCGCGCCGCCGGGCCTCCGCCACGAAGTGGCCCAGCGGCGAGCGGAACACCGGATAGTCGTCGTAGTGGATCGGCACGGTGAGCTTCGGCCGGACCAACTCGACGAGGTCGGCGCCCTGCCGCGCGTCCATGGTGAGCAGGATGCCGGCGATCCGGGTGCCGCCGAGGTGGATCAGCATCGCGTCGATGTCCGGGTACCGCTCGGGGATCTCGGCCAGCATCGGCCGGTTGAGCGTGTCGCCGGTGACGTAGAGGCGGAACCGGCGGCTGCCGTCACGTTCCAGGTCGATCATCGTGCCCATCACGTCGGGCATCAGCAGGTCCAGCGCGCCCGGCCCGTGCCTGCCCGGCATCGAGGTCAGCCGCAGCGTCTCGCCGTCGCGGCGCAGCTCCCGGGAGTTCCAGGTGGGCAGCCCCTCGGCGGCCCGGAAGCCCCAGCGGCGCAGCTTCCGCTCGGCGGCGGGAGTGGTGACGATGGGCAGCTCCCGGTCGAGTTCCCGGCGGGCCACGCGGTCGAAGTGGTCGCCGTGCAGGTGGGAGAGGACGACCGCGTCCAGCGACGGCAGTTGGGCGATCCGCAGCGCCGGGTCGGTGCGCCGTCGCGACCAGAGCCCCTTGCCCAGGTACGCGCGTTGGCCCCGGTGCAGGAAGTTCGGGTCGGTGAGCAGGGTGAACCCGCCGATCCGCAGCACCGTGGTGGCGGTGCCGATGAACGTGACCTCGGGCTGCGTCGTCGACATGTGCACCTCCACCGGTAGCCCTACCCGTGATCGGCGGGCCCATTCCGGCCGGGGTCACGGCGTGCTGGTCGACTGCGGTCGCCGAACCCGGTCAGGCCTGTTCGTCGTCCGTGCCGGACCCGGAGCCGGGCAGGCGCTCCACGAGGCGGGTGAGCGCGCCGTTGGCGAAGGTGGCGCCGAGCGCGGAGCCCGTCGCGATGGTCCAGCCGACCGGGCCGAGCGGTGTGCAGCCGAAGAAGTGGCTGACCCCCGGTGTCTGGACGACCACCACCAGCGCCCCGAGCGACGCGGCGGTGGAGGCCAGTACGGCCGGGCTGGTGCCGCCGGCCAGCACCGTCTGCCCGAGCTGGGTGCCGACCAGCGAGACCAGTGCGACGGTGCCCGCCCGCCTGCGTCGCCCGGTGTAGCGGGCCAACGTCCAGCCAGCGGTGGCGCCCAGCGTCGTGGCGGCGGCGCGCAGCCCGATCTCCCGGGTCATCGTCTCGCCCAGCGACGTGTCGGGGCCCTCCCGGAGCAGGCCGTCGGCGTGGTCCGCGTCGGGTGGCCGGATCGCGATCGCCAACGCCGGTGCCAGGTCGGTGAGCAGGTTGACCAGGAGAAGTTGTCGGCCGGTGAGCGCCGAGCGGCCGGTCGCGGCGGCGGTCAGCACGCTGAACGCGATCTCGCCGAGGTTCCCGCCGACCAGGATGCTGAGCGCGTGGCGTACCGAGGACCACATCGCCCGGCCCTCGACCAGGGTGGCGATGATGGTCTCCAGCCGGTCGTCGGTGACCACCAGGTCGGCCGCCGCCCGGGCCGCCGGGGTGCCCCGCTGACCGAGGGCGATGCCCACGTCGGCCAGCCGGATCGCCGCGGCGTCGTTGGCGCCGTCGCCGGTCATCGCCACCGTACGTCCGCACCGCTGCAACGCCTGGATGATCCGGACCTTGTGCGCCGGGGTGCACCGGGCCACCACGTCCGTGGCGGCGAGCCGCGCGGCGAGGGCCTCGTCGTCGAGCTGGTCGAGTTCCGTTGCGGTGACGACCCGCTGCTCCTCGTGGTCGCTGATGGTGGCCGCGATCGCCTCGGCGGTCGCCGGATGGTCACCGGTGATCATGATGGTGTGCACGCCGGCCTGGCGGATCCGGCGCACGGCGGGGGCGGCGCTCTCGCGTACCCCGTCGGCGAGGGCCAGGAAGCCGACGAAGGTCAGGTCGTGCACCTGATCGTCGGTGACTCCGGGCGAGGAGACCCGGCATTCGGCCACGGCGAGGATGCGGTGTCCCGCCCCCGCCCGGTCGGCGAGCACGGCGTGCAACCCGCCTCGGCCCTCGTCGTCGAGGGGCTCGTCGCGTCCCCCCGGCGTACGCCAGCTTGAGCACCGGGGCAGCACCGACTCCGGCGCCCCCTTCACGCTGAGCAGCAGCCGGTCCCCGGCCCGGCCGACGGTGGCGTGGTAGCCGCGGGACGGCTCGAACGGCAGCCCACCCACCGGCTCCCATCCCTGGGCGCCGGTCTGCTCGGTCACCCCGGCGGCCTGCGCGCCGGACCGGACCGCCCGGTCGGTCTGCTGGGCCAGGTCGTGGGGGTCGTCGGCGCCCGGGGTGGCGCGCAGCGCGGCCGAGAGGGTGCGCAGCAGGCCGTCGTCGAGGCGGTCGACCGGTGCGTACCGGCCGTCGTCGCCGACCCCGGCGAGCATCAGCTGCCCCTCCGTGAGGGTGCCGGTCTTGTCGAAGCAGAGCACGTCCACCCGCCCGAGCGTCTCGATGGTGCGCGGGTTGCGGACCAGCGCGCCGTGCTCCGCCAGCCGCCGTGCGGCGGCGAGCTGTGCGGCGCTGACCAGGAAGGGCAGCCCCTCCGGGACGGACGCGACGGCCAGGTTCGCGGCGGTCGCGGCGGTCTGGGCCAGGGGTACGCCCCGAAGCAGGCCCGCGCCGGCCACCGCCACCGCCGAGCCGGCGGCCAGTGGGATCGCCGCCCGGGTCAACCGGCCCAGCCGTGCCTCCACACCGCTCGACGGCGGGGCCTGCCGGGCCATCGCCAGGCTCCGCCCCGCCTCGGTGCCCGCACCCGTCGCGACCACCACCGCCGTTCCGTGGCCGGCGGCGACGCTGGTGCCCTCGTAGAGCATCGACCGCCGGTCGGCGACAGCAGCGGCGACCACCGGCTGGTCGGTCTTGCCGACCGGCAGCGACTCGCCGGTGAGCGATGACTCGTCCATCTCCAGCCCGGCCGACTCCAGCACCCGGCAGTCGGCCGGGACGGCGTCCCCCGATTCGAGGAGGACGACGTCCCCCGGCACCAGGTCCTCGGCCGGCAGGATCCGCTCCGCGCCGTCGCGGCGTACCCGGGCGGTCACCGCCGAGCGGGACAGCAGTTCGGCCAGCGACCGCTCGGTGTTGTGCTGGTGCACCGCCCCGAGCAGCGCCGAGCCGCCGACCACGCCGCCGACCAGGGCGGCGTCGACGGGCGAGCCGAAGGTGGCCGAGAGCACCGCCCCAGCGGCCAGCACCGGGGTGAGCGGGTTGGCCAGCTCGTCGACGAAGGCGCGGAGCAGCCCCGTCGGCCCCGAGGGCCGGGCCTCCCGGTTGCCCCGGCGGCGTTCGGCCTCGTCGGTGGCGAGCCCGTCCGGGCCGGTGTCGAGCTGGTTGAGCACGGTGGAGGACGGCATCAGGTGCCACGCGGTGATGTCGGGCGCCGGGGAGTTCGCCGGGCCGGGCAGCCGGTGCGCCCGCAGGACGCCGTGGGCGAAGGCCAGCGCCGCCGCCCCGTTCACGGCCATGAGGGCGCGTCCGGGCAGCCGCTCGCGGGGGGCGGTGAGCGCGTTCAGCGCGCCGAGGCCGGTGCCGGCCATGGCCAGGCCGATGCTCTGCCGGGCCATCCGGCGGGCCACCCCGGCCGCCTCGACCACCAGCGCCGCCACCCGCAGGTCGGCGCCGACCAGCAGGTGCGCGCCCCAGGGCGGCAGGTCCTCGAAGGCGGCGATCCCCAGCCCGCAGTCGGCGGCGCCGAGCGCGGCCCGGTCACCGGAGACCACCATCACCACGGCCCCGTCGCGTTGCAGCTCCCGCACCGACTCGACCAGCCGGTCGCGGCCGGGCAGGTGGGCGTCGGCGAAGTCGTACCGCCGCTCGTCGTCGCCGGCCACGACCAGCCGCAGGCCGGCCCGGCGGGCGGCGGCCGGCAGCGCGTCGACGCCCGGCGCCGGCTCCGGCTCGACCCGCAGTACGGCGGCGAGGGTGTCGCCGTCGGCCAGGCCGAGCACGGGGGCGCCCGCGTCGCGCAGCCGCCGGCTGTCGTCGGTGTCGCCCGGGTCCTCGACGTCCAGCGCGTCCAGCGGCCCGAGCCGCCAGCCGTCGGCGTGCCGCAGCTCCCGGGGCGCGGCGGGGTCGAAGAGGGCGAACGCGCGCGCCGCCACCCGCCCGGTGTCCGCACCGGCCAGTGGCGCCAGGTCCGCCAGCACGCCCCGGTCGGAGCCGAGTACGGCGGCGTCCAGCAGCAGGGTGTCGATCCGGTCGAGTTCGCGCAGCACGCTGCGGTCCATCGCGATCACCCCGCGCCGGGCGAGGATCAGGCCGAGCTGCGCGGCATAACCCTCGCGCCCGCTGCCAGGAGCCTTGGGCAGCGTGGAGAGGCCCAGCGCGGCGGCCCGCTTCCCACCCACGACCGGCGTCGCGGCGGCCGCCGCCACGGCGCCCGCGTCGAGCGTCCGGGCCACGTACCTCTCGACGGGGCCGTCCGGCTTCGGCCGGGGGCGCTCGATCTTCGGCACG
The DNA here is from genome assembly GCF_035920365.1 of Micromonospora sp. NBC_01740. Taxonomy (NCBI): domain Bacteria; kingdom Bacillati; phylum Actinomycetota; class Actinomycetes; order Micromonosporales; family Micromonosporaceae; genus Micromonospora; species Micromonospora sp. NBC_01740. The sequence continues at coordinate 1,496,691 of NZ_CP109150.1, forward strand.
GAGGCGGCGGCCCGCTCCGGATGCCCGGTCAGCCGAGGCTCGGCCTGTTCCCACGCGCGGAGCTGGGCGCGCGCCTCGCCCCACTGCACCACCCGGTGCGCGCTGTCGAGCACGAGCCCGGTCCAGCTACCCGTGAGGCCCTGCACCACCGCCTCGGCGAGCGGGAACAGCAGTTCGGCCCGGGGGTCGGCACGCAGCCCCCGGTCCGCCAGCGCGTGCAGCCTCGGGTGCAGGTCGACCGCGCCGAGCAGCCCGGCGACCTCCCCGGGCACCGGCGTGAACGGCAGGATCCGGGTGGCGGCGGAGAGGGTCAGGCCCAGGGCGTCGGAGGCCAGCGCGCCGAGGGTGCGCGGCGTGCGCGGCCCCTCCTCGGGCGGGTGCGGCGGCGGGATCTCCGGGTCCGGCTCGTGCGGACAGGTGTGTTCGGTGCGGGCGACGGTCGCGATGAGGTCCCGCAGGGCGGGCTCCGGCGTACCGACGGCGACGACCACCCGGCCGGACGGGGCGTTGACCCGCGCCCACTCCACGCCGGGCATCCGCTCCAGCGCCGCCTCGACCTGCCGCGCGAGGACGTCGCCGCCGTCCTGGCAGACCCCGAGCACCTCGATGTGGTGCCGCCCGGGGCGGGACCAGACCCGACGCCGGCCCAGCCCGGCCGCCCGCGCCAGCCGGGCCGCGACGGCACCGACGTTCCGGGACGCCTCGCCGACGACCGGCGGCACCGTCACCGGCGGAAGGAGCCGGCCGGCGGTGCGGACCAGTGAGATCATCGAGGCGTACGACCGGACAGGCGCCGGTCAGGCCCCTCGCTGCCGCTGCTCCCGCCGTACGCCATCTCGCCTCCCACGCCTGAAGCTCCGGCGGCCTGGCTTCCCGGCTGATCGTCCGTTATGCGCTCCGAGCAGCGGAAGTTCCCCGGATGGGCCGGAGAGAGTCGGGTCTCCCTTGACCTGAAGCCGGGTTGAGGTCCGAGGCTTGTCGCATGCTGATCGAACTGCTCCGCTGCGAGACGGGTCCGTCGGACCCGCGGGCCCGCCTCGGCCACCGACCGTTGTGGCTGCCGGGCGCGGCGGGCCGGAGGTGACCGGAACGGCGACGCACGCCGCCCCGGTCGCCGACGAGGCCGGGCTCTTCGCGCCCCGGCTGCGCGCGATGACGGTGGGCAGCGTCGCGCTGATCTCGCTGCTCGCCTTCGAGGCGCTGGCGGTGGGCACCGCCATGCCGACCGTCGCCCGCAACCTCGACGGGCTGGCCCTCTACGGGATCGCCTTCGGGGGGCCGTTCGCCGCCGGCGTGCTCGCCATGGTCGCCTCCGGCATCTGGTGCGACTCGCGGGGCCCCCGGGCGCCGATGTGGCACGGGCTCGGCTGGTTCGTGCTGGGGCTGGTGCTCGCCGGTGGCGCCACCACCATGGGCGTCCTGGTCGCCGGCCGGATCGTGCAGGGCCTCGGCTCCGGCCTGCTCTCGGTGGCGCTCTACGTGATCGTCGGGCAGGCGTACCCGGAGGCGCTGCACCGGCGGATCTTTGCGGCGTTCGCCGCCGCGTGGGTCGTACCGTCGCTGGTCGGGCCGGCGCTGGCCGGCCTGATCGTGGAACACCTCGGCTGGCGCTGGGTCTTCCTGGCGGTGCCGGTGGTGGCGGTGCCGGCGGTGCTGCTGATCCACCCCGGCCTGCGGGCGATCGGCGTGCCCCCGGTGACCCGGTTGCCGTCCGGCGCGGCGGCCCGGATCGGCTGGGCCTGCGGGGCGGGGGTGAGCGCCGCACTGTTGCACATCGGGGGGCAGCAGCGCGGCGCTGCCGCCGTCGGGCTGGTGGCCCTGGCGCTGATCGGGCTGCTGGTCTGCGCGCCCCGGCTGCTGCCGGCCGGGTTCCTGCGCGCCGGCCGGGGCCTGCCCACGGTGATCGGGCTGCGCGGTCTCGCCTCGGCCGCGTTCGTGGGCGCGGAGGTGGTGATCCCGCTGATGCTCTCGCGGGAGCGCGGGCTGTCGGCGACCGCCGCCGGCCTGGTCCTGACCACGGGCGCGCTCGCCTGGTCGGCGGGTTCCTGGTTGCAGGGGCGGATGCCGCCGCCGCGCTCCCGGGCCACCCTGCCGAGGGCGGGGCTGACCTGCATCGCCGCCGGTACGGCCGTGGTCACGCTCGCTGTCGCGCCGGCGGTGCCGGTCTGGGTCGGCGTGCTGGGCTGGGCCGGCGCGGGTCTCGGCATGGGGCTGCTCTATCCGTCGTTGTCGGTGCTCACGCTGGAGCTGTCCGCCCCCGGCGAGCAGGGCCGCAACAGCTCCTCGCTGCAACTGGGCGACTCGCTCTTCGCGGCGACCGTGCTGGCGCTCACCGGCGCGGTGCTCGCGGCCGGGGCGGCCCCGGGACCGGCCAGCTACGCCGGCACGCTCGCGGTGGCCTCGGGGCTGGCCCTGCTGGGTGTCGTTCTCGCCGGCCGGGTGGTGCCCGGCGCGTCCGGGATCCGCGCCGGCTGACCGCCCGGCGGGTGCCCGACTCCGGCACGGCCGGCGGCGATGTGCCGATCCGGTCCGGTGGCGGCCGTCGGCCCGGGAGGATGGGCGGGCGATGAACTTCCTGACCATCCTGCCGATGGCCGTGGTGCTGACAGCGGCCGACCTGCTGCGGTGAGCCGTCCTGCTGCGGTGAGCCGTCGCACAGCCGGTCACACGCGTGGGCCGGGCGCCGTCACCACCACTGTCGCGTGGCGGGCGCGCGACGGCCGGAGAGGGAGGGAACCATGCGGGTGCTGGTTACCGGGGCGGGCGGTCGGCTGGGGCGGGTGGTGCTGCCCCGGCTGCGTGCCGAGGGTTGGGACGTGCGGGCGACGAGCCGGCGGGCGCGTACCGGCTCGTGGGTGGTCGCCGACCTGGCCACCGGGGAGGGGGTGGTCGAGGCGGTGGCCGGCGTGGACGCCGTACTGCACCTGGCTTCGGCACCGAACCGGGGGCGGCAGACCCACCGGGTCGACGTGCTCGGCACCCGCCGGCTGGTCGTCGCCGCCGGGCAGGCGGGCGTACGGCACCTGGTCTACGTCTCGATCGTCGGGGTGGACCGGGTGCCGATCCCCTACTACCGGCACAAGCTCGCCGCCGAGCAGGTCGTGGCGGCCGGCACGGTGCCGTGGACGGTGCTGCGGGCGACCCAGTTCCCGGAGTTCCTCGACGGGCTGCTGCGCGGGGCGAGCCGCCTCGGCCCGGTGATCGGCGATCCGGCCGTACTCGCCCAGCCGGTGGATCCCGGCGAGGTCGCGGACCGCCTCGTCCGGCGGCTGACCGCCGGCCCGCTGCACGGCATCGAGGAGTACGGCGGCCCGGAGGTGCTCCGCTTCGACGACGCGGCCCGCGCGTGGACGGCCGCCCGGCGGTCCCGCCGTCCGCTGCTCCCGGTCCGGATACCCGGTGGGATCGGCCGTGCCCTGCGCTCGGGCGGCCTGGTCACCGAGGCGACCCCGAAGGGCGTCCGGACCTGGGCCGACCACCTCGCCGACACGTACGGGGGAACGGGCGCAAGATGAACGGCCTGCGCGTTCACGTCCGGCCTACCGTGACGCCATGTTCGCCATGGTCGCCACCGTCATCCTGTACGTCGCCGGTTTCGTCTTCCTCTACGGCGTGATCCGGCTCGCCATCCGCCACGCCCTGGAGGAGATGGAGGTGCGCCGGGTCCAGGCCGAACGGGCGGAGGAACTGGCCTCCGTCCGGGACCGCGCGCTGCTCCGCGAGAACGGCTTCCTCACCGGCAACTGACCGGCCCGTCCCGACCGGCCCGGGGTTTTCCGTTCGACCGGCCCGTCCCGACCGGCCCGTCCCGGCGGTCCGGGAGGGCGGTCCGGGACGGGGCCGGTGCTCCGGGTGGCTAGAAGTCGGCGGCCACTGCCAGGTTGAACTTGTCGACGGCGGCCTTCTTCTCCTCCGGGAGCGACTCGACGTCGATCCGGTCGGTCTCGCCTCTTCCGTCGTGGGTGTCGACACCCTTGAGGAGGTGGTCGACGATGGAGTTCGCCTCGTCGGTCGTGAAGCCTGCGTCGGTCAGGATGTGCAGCGGAAGTTCACTCATGCCGATCGCCGGTACCCGGCATCGCCCGCTCCCACACGCCGTCGGGACCCGTCTCCGGATCGATAGGGGTGACCCCTGTCGACGGCGGTTCCGCCCGCTGGTCAGGTGGTGGAACGCCGGGCCCGGGCGGGTGCGAGGATCGCAGGCGTGATGGGGACGCTGAAGACCGAACCTGCCCGCAGTCGGCTCGACCTGCTCGCTCCGCCGGTCGCCGCCGCCGTCGGGCAGTGGCCCGCCGAGGCGCCGGTGGACGTGGACGACGTGCTGGTGGCGCCGATCGACGCCGAGCTGGCCGACACGGCCGCCTTCTGCGCCGCGTACGAGGTGGGGCTGGACGAGTCGGCCAACTGCGTGGTGGTGGCCGGCAAGCGCGAGGGGGTCGTGCGCTACGCGGCCTGCGTCGTGCTCGCCACCACCCGCGTCGACGTCAACGGGGTGGCCCGCCGCGCGCTCGACGTGCGGAAGGCGAGCTTCGCGCCGATGGCCGAGGCGGTGGAGCTGACCGGCATGGAGTACGGCGGCATCACCCCGATCGGCCTGCCGGAGCAGTGGCCGATCCTGGTCGACGCGCGGGTGATCGCCGCCCCGCACGTGATCATCGGGTCGGGCGTACGGCACAGCAAGATCGCGCTGCCCGGGCCGGCGCTCGGCGCGCTGCCCGGCGCGCGCGTGGTGGAGGGGCTGGCCAGGCCGGCCTGACCGGTGACGGACGTCGATGTCGTTGCACGTGAAACATCACCCATGTCGATGTCCGTCGTCGGGGTCGGCCCCACCGCCGCCGTGGACGGCTCAGTCGGCTTCGGCCTCGCGGCGGTCCACCTCGGCCAGGGCGGCGAGCAGCGTCTCCGGCTCCTGGGCGCCGGTGACCGCGTACCGGCCGGCCAGCACGAAGGTGGGCACGCTGGTCACCCCGATCTGCCGGGCGGTGGCCAGCTCGTCGGAGAGTTCCGCCACCCGCTCGTCGGAGTCGAGGAAGCGGCGCGCCTCGGCCGCGTCCAGGCCCACCTCGGCGGCGAGCGCGGCGAGCGCGTCGCGGGAGCCGACGTCGACGCCGTCGGTGAAGTGGGCGCGGTAGAGCGCGTCGACCGTCTCCGCGGCGCGTCCCCGGTCGGTGGCCCAGGCGACCAGGCGGTGCGCGTCGAAGGTGTTCGCCGCGACCGCGCGGTCGAAGTCGAGCTTCAGGCCGACCTGGGCCCCCACCTCCGTTACCTGACCGAACATCTGCCGGACGCGGTCCGGCCCGCCGAACTTCGCGGCCATCGCGTCGACAAGTGGACGCGGCTCCGGCACCGGCGACGGGTCGAGCTGGAACGGCCGGTAGCGGACGGTCACCTCGCCGTCGTACGACTCCAGGGCCTGCTCCAGCCGACGCTTGCCGATGTAGCACCAGGGGCACACGACGTCGGCGTAGATCTCGATCTCCATGTCGGGTGACAACCCTCCGTCTAGCTGGTCTGTTCCCGGACCTGCCGCTTGAGCCGGGCCAGGATGGCCGTGCCGCCGCGCACCCGTAGCGGGCTGATGGCCTGGGCCAGGCCCATCCGCTGGTAGAGGTCGTCGGGCACGGCGAGCACCTCGTCCGCGCTCGCCCCGGCCAGCCCTTCGGCGAGGATGCCGGCGAACGCGCGCGTGGTGGGCGCCTCCGGCGGGCAGTCGAACAGCGTCTCCACCGTCTTCTCCGGGGTGACCCGGGCGCGCAGGAAGAACGCCGTCTGGCACTCCGGCACCTGCTCCATGCCCTCCCGGTCGGCGGCGTCGGCGGGCAGCGGCGGGATGACGTCGGCGTACTCCAGCAACATCTCCAGCACCACGTCGCGGGGCGCGGCGGCGAACTCGTCGACGATCTCGGAAAGCCTGGCCGGCATGGATGACATGCCCCCGAGGCTACCGCCGCCGGCAGGGGACCCCTCCTGCGCCACGGGCGTCAGGAAGGGCCCTTCCGCCCACCTCAGACGGTCGGTGCCTGCTCGCTGATGTCGCTCAGCGCCGAGTGGGGATCGAGCTGCATCGCGAGGTCACCGAGGGAGACGATGCCGACCAGCTTGCGCTCGCTGTCGCAGACCAGCACCCGCCGGATGCCCCGCTCCCGCATCAGGGCCGCCGCCTCGGCCGCGGTCGAGTGCTGCTCGATCATCACCACCTCGCGGGTGATGATCGAGCCGATCGTGGTGGTGGCCGGGTCGCTGCGCTCGGCCACCGCCCGTACGACGATGTCGCGGTCGGTGAGCATGCCGGCGAGGGTGGCGCCGTCGGTGACCACCACGTCGCCGATGTCCGCCTCCTTCATCACCCTGGCCGCCTCGTCCAGGGTGGTCTCGGCCGGCAGGTAGATGACCTGCTTCGTCATCACGTCGCTGACCCGGTAACCGGTCATGAGAGCCTCCAGAACGCATTCAGTCGATCGGACTGCGGTACCCCGTGACACGTTCGCTACACCACGTTTCCGCGCTCCCGGTGTACCTGGTCGACCAGCCGGTCCGCCACCCCGTCGACCGGCAGTTCGACGCGCTCGCCGGACGCCCGGTCGCGTAGCTCGACGTACCCCTCGGCGAGACGGCGGCCGACCACGACGGCGCGCGGGATGCCGATCAGCTCGGCGTCGGTGAACTTCACCCCGGCGGAGACGTGCGTCCGGTCGTCGACGAGCACCCGCAGGCCGGCGGCGGCGAGCCGCCCGCCGAGCTCCAGCGCCGCGTCCAGCTGCGGCCCCTTCCCGGCAGCCACCAGGTGTACGTCGCACGGCGCGACCGCCGTCGGCCAGACGAGTCCCCGCTCGTCGTGGTGCTGTTCGGCGATCGCCGCGACCGCGCGGGACACCCCGATCCCGTAGCAGCCCATGGTCGGCCGGACGGGCTTGCCGGCGGGACCGAGCACGTCGACGGCGAAGGCGTCGGTGTAGCGGCGACCGAGCTGGAAGATGTGCCCGATCTCGATGCCCCGCCGCATGGTCAGCTCGCCGGTGCCGCACGCCGGGCAGGGGTCGCCGGGGCGCACCTCGGCGGCCTCGACCGTGCCGTCCGGCTCGAAGTCCCGGCCGCAGACCACGCCCGTCGCGTGCCGGCCCGGCTCGTTCGCGCCGGTCAGCCACGCGCTGCCCGGCACGACCCGGGGATCGGCCAGGTAGCGGATGCCCAGCTTCGCCATCACCTGCGGGCCGATGTAGCCACGGACCAGCTCGGGTCGGGCGTCCCAGCCGTCGAAGACGTCCACGGTGGCCGGGGCGACCGCCGCGCCGAGCCGCTTCAGGTCGACCTCGCGGTCGCCGGGCAGCCCGACCACCAGCAGCTCGGCCTCCTGCACGCCGGGACGGCGCAGGGCGAGCACCACGTTCTTCAGGGTGTCGGCGGCGGTCCAGTCGTCCCGACCGCCCAGACGGCGGGCGTTGGCCAGCTCGACCAGGCTGGCGATGGTCGGGGTCTCGGGGGTGTCGTGCACCTCGGCCGGCGGCTGGGCGTCCGGGTCGCCGGCCGGCGGGGCGGGCGTGGTCACCGCCTCCGTGTTGGCGGCGTAGTCGCAGGCGGTGCAGCCGACGAAGGTGTCCTCGCCGACGGGCGTCGCCGCCAGGAACTCCTCCGACGCCGAACCGCCCATCGCCCCGGAGGTGGCGCGCACGATCGTGTGTTCCAGCCCGAGCCGGTCGAAGATCCGTCGGTACGCGCCGCGGTGCCGCTCGTACGCCGCCGCGAGGCCCGCCTCGTCGAGGTCGAACGAGTAGGCGTCCTTCATCAGGAACTCGCGCCCGCGCAGCAGCCCGGCGCGCGGCCGGGCCTCGTCCCGGAACTTCGTCTGGATCTGGAAGAGCGTCACCGGGAAGTCCCGGTACGAGGTGAACAGGTCCTTGACCAGCAGCGCGGCCAGTTCCTCGTGGGTGGGCGCCAGCAGGTGCTCCGCGCCGCGCCGGTCGGCGAGGGTGAAGATGTCGTCGCCGTACTCCGTCCACCGGCCACTGGTCCGGTAGGGCTCGGCCGGCAGCAGCGCCGGGAAGTGCACCTCCTGGTCGCCGATCGCCGTCATCTCCTGCCGGACCACATCGGTGACCCGGTCCAGCACCAGCTTGCCCAGCGGCAGCCAGGTGTAGCCGCCCGGTGCGGCGCGACGGATGTAGCCGGCGCGCAGCAGGAGCCGGTGGCTCGGCACCTCCGCGTCCGCCGGGTCCTCGCGCAGGGTCCGGAGCAGCAGGGTCGACATGCGTAGCAGCATTGGCGCAGCGTACGGGGGCCGGTGGCGGGACGACGATCCATTTCGGGTACGGCGTCAGCCCGGTTCCTGCTCGCCGTCCGCCGGCGCGGCGGGCAGCGGTCGTCGGCGACCTGACCCGGTCGACGCGGCCCGCGCACCCCTCCCCGACTGTTCCAGCGGGACGGACAGGGCACCGGCGGCCGGGCGGAACGCCGCGTTCCGCCCGGCCGGCTCAGCGGGCGCCGTGACCGGCGAGCGTGACCTGATCCAGCAGGCCGGCGAGCCGTTTGGCCACCGGCGGGGCGTGCAGGTGCAGCCGGGCCACGTTGATGCTGTCCTCGCCGACGACAGCGAGCAGCGCCTGCGAGCTGACCGCGTAGACGCTCAGGTAGCCGCCGGCGTTGCGGACGGTGGACTGCTGGAAGTCGCCCTGTCCCAGCCGCAGCCCGACCTGCCGGCCCAGCCCGTACGTGGTGGCGGCGAGCGCCGCCAGGTCGTTCGGGTCGACGTCGGTCTGCAGGTTGTGGGTGATGAGCAGGCCGTCCACGCCGCCGAGGACGCAGCCGTGCACCCCGGGGATCTGGAGGCGCAGCTCCGACAGCTCGTGCCCGATCGCCGGGTACGGCAGCGACGTGTTCCCGGCGAGCGACGGGGGCAACGACCGGGGTGGCGGAAGGGTGCCCGTGCGTGCGGTGCGGCGGGGAAGTGGGGTCTCGGTGTCGTCGATCCCGCTCACAGCTCCAGGCTCTCCTCGATGCTGCGCAGCTGGTGACGCGCCATCGCCAGGTTGGCGCGGCTCTTGCTCACCATCAGGTAGAGGAAGAGTCCCTTGCCGGTGCGGCTGGTCACCGGGCGGATCAGGTGGTACTGGGTGCCGAGCGTGATGAGGATGTCCTCGATCTCGTCGTTCAGGTTGAGCATCTCGATGGTGCGCAGCTTGGCGCGGACGACATCGGTGTTGCCGGCGGCGGCGACGGTCAGGTCGATCTCCCCGGTTCCGCCCGCCACGCCGAGGGTCATCCCACTGTTGTAGTCGACGAGTGCGGCGCCGATCGCGCCGTCGATGCTCATCGCGGTCTTCAGTGCCAGGTCGAGGTTCGACACGCTGCATTCTCCCAGGACGTGCGGGCGGCGTCGCCGTCTGCAGTGCAGAGGGTGACACGGCGGTGACAAGTGTTACAACCTCGTTAAAAGGGCTTGGACGAGGCTCGCACACCGGAGGCCGCAGCGCACCTGCTGGCAACGCCATCCACCTGACCGGACCGTGCCGGTCGGCCGGCAGTCCCCGCAAATAGGACGCTCCGACGGATGGCCGACAGCGCCATCGAACTTTTCAGCTCGGGCGGGGCACGGCCGGTGCATCCTGCCACGATCCCGCCGTCCACGATGACCTCCGCCACGTTTGTTCCTCGGTCCCCCCGCCACCGGCCCTCCTGGTGAAGACTGTCCCGCGTCGGGAAGGACCCTCGCCCCACCGGAAGCGATGACGAGGCGCCCTTCCCTGCCGCATGTCGGAGGGATGATCAGGTGCGCTGGCGCAGTTACGTGGCGGTCGGGGACAGCTTCACCGAGGGCATGGACGACGCGTACCCGGACGGCAGCTACCGGGGCTGGGCGGACCTGGTGGCCACCCGGCTGGCCGCCGGGGCCGGCCCCGACTTCCGGTACGCGAACCTGGCCATCCGGGGCCGGCTCTTTCCCGGCGTGGTGGCCGAGCAGGTGCCCGCCGCGCTCGCCATGAAGCCCGACCTGATCAGCTTCGCGGCCGGCGGCAACGACGTGCTCCGCCGCACCTTCGACCCGGACGCCCTGGTCACCCGCTTCGACGACGTGGTGCGCAGGCTGCGCTCCGGCGGCGCCGACGTGGTCCTCTTCCGGTTCGCCGACGTGATGGCCCGGCTGCCCGGCCAGCGCCTCGTCGCGCCCCGGGTGCAACTGCTCAACCGGGCCGTCGGCGAGACCGCCGAGCGGCACGGCGCCATCCTGGTCGACCTGTACGCCGACGACGCGTACCTCAACCCGATGCTCTGGAGCACCGACCGGCTGCACCTGTCGGAAGCCGGGCACCGGCGGGTCGCCGCGCAGGTGCTCAACGCGCTCGGCGTCGGCTGCGACGAGGAGTGGCTGATGGTGCCGCCCCACCCGGCGCCGACGCCCTGGCTGGCCGCCCGCGCCGCCGACCTGCGCTGGGCCGGGCGGCACCTGGCGCCGTGGATCAAGCGCCGGCTCACCGGCCGCTCCTCCGGCGACACGGTCACCGCCAAGCGCCCGTCGCTCGGCCCGATCACCGACTGAGTCGTGCTCACCCTGCACACCGCGCCGCTGCTGCGGACCGCGCCCGACGCCCCGCCCACCCCGGGGGCCGCCGTCGCGGTCCGGGCCGACCGGATCGTCGCGGTCGGACCGCTGGCCGAGCTGACCGGGGCGTACGCCGGAGCCCGGATCCGCCGCTGGCCCGGCACGCTCGGGCCGGGGCTGGTGCACGACGGGCCGCTGCCGGCAGCCGACACTCCCCGCGAGCGGGTGCACGCGCTGCTGCGCCTCGGGGTGACCGCCGTGCTGGCCGGCCACCTGACCGATCCGGCGCTGCGGGCCGCCGTGGAGCGCAGCGACCTGCTGGTGCTGCCCGCCACCGCACCGCCGACGCTGGCTCCCGGTGGGCGCGCGGACCTGGCGGTCCTCGACGCCGACGGCGCCTGCCTGGTGACCGTGGTCGCCGGCCGGATCGCCCACCGCCGCGCCTGACCGTCCGGCGACGCCGTTCCCGATGGTCGGTCACTGGCCCGGGATGCGGCGTACCTTGGGGATCATGTCTGTGCCGAGCGATCCCGATCCCCGACTCCAGTCGTACGCGGACCCGCAGCGGTTGGTCACCACCGAATGGTTGGCCGAGCACCTGGGCGACGAAGGGCTCGTCGTCGTTGAGTGCGACGAGGACGTGCTGCTCTACGACACCGGCCACATCCCGGGTGCCGTGAAGGTGGACTGGCACACCGAGCTGAACGACCAGGTGACCCGGGACTACCTGGACGCCGAGCGCTTCGCCGAGTTGTGCGCCGCGAAGGGCATCGGCCGGGGCGACACGGTCGTCTTCTACGGCGACAACTTCAACTGGTGGGCCGCGTACGCCCTGTGGGTGTTCACGCTCTTCGGCCACCCGGACGTGCGGCTGCTCGACGGCGGCCGGCAGAAGTGGGTCGCCGAGGGCCGCGAGACGACCCGGGACAAGCCGGCCCGGCCCCGCGCCGACTATCCGGTGCCGCAGCGCAACGACGCGCCCGTGCGGGCGTACCGCGAGCAGGTGATGGCGCACGTGGCGGCGGGCCGTCCGCTGGTCGACGTCCGGTCGCCGGGCGAGTACACCGGCGAGATGCTGCACATGCCGGACTACCCGCAGGAGGGCGCGCTGCGCGGCGGGCACATCCCGGGCGCGGTCAGCAAGCCGTGGAAGTCCGCCGCCAACGACGACGGCACGTTCAGGTCGGCGGACGAGCTGCGCGCGATCTACGCCGACCAGCTCGGGCTGAGCCCGGACGACGACATCGTGGCCTACTGCCGCATCGGCGAGCGGTCGAGCCACACCTGGTTCGTGCTGCGGCACCTGCTGGGCTACCCGCAGGTGCGCAACTACGACGGCTCGTGGACCGAGTGGGGCAACCTGGTCCGGGCCCCCGTCGTGAAGGGCGACCAGCCCGGCGGCCTGGCGGGCTGACGCGTTGGCCGGTCCCCGCGCGCCCGCCACGGTCGCACGGGGATCGGCCCTGCCGTGGTACGGGACAGGTCAGCCGGCGGAGAGCGACACCGCCCCGAACAGGTTCCGCGTCACGCCCGTGATCTCGCGGGTCTCCGGCCGCCAGCGCAGCAGTCCGCCCGGGTTGTGGCGCAGCAGCACCGCGCCGTCGGAGTCCCAGCCGAGCACCTCGCAGCAGCCCTTCCAGCGGTCCCGGCCAAGGTCGAGCAGATGGGTCACGATGCCGGTGTCGGCGTTCAGCAGCGCGACGCCCTCCAGCCCGCCCATCGTGCCGGTGGTGATCCAGCCGGCGCGAGTCACCCGGTTTCCGCGCTGCCAGCCCCGCCCGTAGAACTCGTCGACCCGGTGACCGGGCGGTAGCGCGCGGAAGTCGACCCGGCGGATGCTCCGGTACGTCTCGTCGTGGCTCCACCGGATCTCCGTCAGGTTCGGCGGCGTGCCGCCCAGTTCGAGCGGGACGTTGGGCGGGGCCGCCGGGTCGGGCGTGACCGCGTCCCAGGGAGACACGGGCAGCTTCCGGGCGGCGCCCGTGCCACGGTCCAGCTCGTACGTGGTGTCGTCGTCGCCGACGAGCAGCCGGTCGCCGGACCAGAGGACGTGCTCCAGGTAACCCTTGAGCGGGTGGCGGCGTACGGCGGCGGTGGTCAGGTCGACCACGATCACCTCGTCGGTCTGGGCGAAGGCGGCCGTCCGTCCGTCCGGGGAGAGGCTTCCGCTCTTCAGCGGCACCGCCTCGTTGCCCTCGGAGTCGCGGGTCGGGGCGGGGGTGACCACGTCGAGGTCGCGTACGACGCCGTCGTCGCCGAGCACCCGGATCCGGCCGGCGACGCCGGTCCCGGGGTCGATCGGCTGGTGCAGCGCCAGCGCCTTGCGTACCGGGCGGGCCGAGAGCGTCGCGCCGACCGGGTCGCCGAGGCGACCCAGCGGGTGCCCGGGATAGGCCAGGTCGGCCGGGGGCGTCTGCACGGGTACGGGGTGCGGGGTCGGGTTCCGGCCCGGTGTCGCGGTGGTGGCCGGTGGTGGCGGCGCGGCGGGGCGCAGGGCCAGTGCCGTACCGCCGGTGAGCAGGGCGACCGCGAGCACGGTGGCGCTGGCGGCACGGCGGGTACGACGTACCCGGCGGGCCCGTTCCCAGCCGGTCGTGGCGGGGTGCGCCGGCCGGACGTCCTCGGCGGCGACGGTGAGCAGCCGGTGCAGTTCCTCTTCCCTCACGGGTTCACCTCCATTCCGGTGACCAGGCCGCCGCCGGGCCGCCCCTCGTCGCGTCCCAGCTCCGGCGCGATCTCCCGGAGCCGGCGCAGCGCCGCGTGGCACTGGCTCTTGACGGTGCCGACGGTGACGCCGAGCGCCTCGGCGGTGGCGGCCTCGGTGAGATCCTCGAAGTAGCGCAGCACCAGCACGGCCCGCTGCCGGGGCGGCAGGTGACCGAGCGCGTCGCGCAGCGCGAGCCGCAGCGCCCCGTCGCCCTCGGTCGTGGCCCGCTCCGGCGGGTACTCGCTCAGCCACTCCCGGCGGCGTCGGCGCCACCAGGAGACGGCGTCGCGGTAGAGGATGGTCCGCACGTACGCGGCCGGGTCGCCGTGCCGCACCGAGGGCCAGCGCAGGGCGAGCTTGAGCAGGGCGTCCTGGAGCAGGTCCTCGGCCTGGTGCCGGTTGCCGCAGACCAGGTAGGCCGCGCGCAGCAGCCGGTGCTGGTGGCACTCGACGAAGGTGACGTAGCCGTCCCGCCCGTCGTCGGTCGTCGGCGGTCCCATCCGCCCTCCCCTCCGGCCGGCCGTCGCGTGTCACAAGACAGACGCACCGGGGCCGGAGAAGGTTGGGTGGCCGTTTGCCGGAATCCGGACGGCGGCGGCGCGACTGACGCGGTACCGACGGTCACGCCCCGGATCCCGCGCTGATGGGCGGCGCCCGGTCAGGCGTCGGGCGCGCCGCACAGGTAGCGCTGGACGGTCGGCGCGACCCAGGCGACCAGCTCGGCCGGGTCGGCGTCGACCACCGGGGGCAGCCGGAGCACGTACCGGGTCAGCGCCAGGCCGAGCATCTGGCTGGCGACCAGCCCCGCCCGCCGGGGGGCCTGCGCCGGTTCCGGGACGACCCGGGCCACCGCCGTGGTGAGCTGGTCGGCGAAGATGCCCCGCATCCGCTCGGCGGCGGCGTGGTTGGTGGCGGCCGTACGCAGCAGCGCGGCCATCGTCCCGTCGGTCTCCCACCGGTCGACGAAGTGCCGGACCAGCAGCTCGCCGAGCCGCTCGGGTGGCGTGTCGGCCAGCTCGGGCAGCCGCAGGTCGAACTCGGCCGCCGCCGCGAAGAGCCCCTCCTTGCTGCCGTAGTAGCGCATCACCATCGACGGGTCGATCCGCGCGTCCGCCGCGATGGCCCGGATGGTCGCCCGGTCGTAGCCGTCGGCGGCGAAGCGTTCGCGGGCGGCGCGGAGGATCGCCGCCCGGGTGGCGTCGGAGCGGCGGGTACGGGTCGGCGCGGCGTCGGTCATGCCCACGACCGTATGCCAACGCCTGTTGACACTCCAGTGCCGGGAGAACTACCGTTGCCAACAAGCGTTTGCCAACAGACGTTGGCATTAACTGACGGAGGTCGGCGATGCTGCCCACGAGCACGGACGTCCTGGTGGTGGGTGCCGGCCCGACCGGGCTGACCGCCGCGCTGACCCTCGCCCGGCGCGGGGTCGGCGTGACCGTGGTCGACCGGCTGGACCGGCCGGCGCGGACCTCCCGGGCGGCGGTGGTGCACGCGTACACCCTGGAGACGCTGGACCGGATCGGCGCCGGCGCCCCGCTGGTGGCGCGCGGCCTGCGGTCGCCGGGCTTCACGGTCCGCGACCGCGACCGGGCGCTGCTCACCGTGCCGTTCGACACGCTGCCCTCCCGGCACGCCTACGCGTTGATGGTGTCCCAGTCGGTCACGGAGGAGGTGCTCGCCGGGCAGCTCGCCGCGCTCGGCGTCCCGGTGCTGCGCCCGTACGAGATGACCGGGCTGGCCCCCGACGCGGCCGGCGTGGTCGTCAACTTCGCGGGCGGCGCGACGGTCCGGGCCCGCTACCTGGTCGGCGCCGACGGGATGCACAGCACGGTTCGGGAGCGGGCCGGGATCGGCTTCGCCGGCCCGGCCGGCGGCGAGGAGTCGTTCGTCCTCGCCGACGTCCGACTGGAGAGCGCGCTGCCCCGCGACCGGGTGTCCCTCTTCCTGGCCCGCTCCGGCCCGCTGGTCTGGGCGCCGCTGCCCGACGGGGTGGTCCGGCTGGTCGCGGCCGTGGCGGAGGCTCCGGCCGCGCCCGACCAGGCCCACCTCCAGGCGCTGCTCGACGAGCGCGGGCCGGCCCGCCGCCCCGACCGGGTGACGGAGGTGCTCTGGGGCTCCCGGTTCCGGATCCACCACCGGATCGCCGACACCTTCCGCAAGGGGCCGGTGCTGCTCGCCGGCGACGCCGGGCACGTGCACAGCCCCGCGGGCGGGCAGGGGATGAACCTCGGCATCGTGGACGCGGTCGACCTCGGTGACACGCTCGCCGACGTGCTGGCCGGCGCGCCCGACGGGCTGCTCGCCGCGTACGCGGCCCGGCGCCGCCCGATGGCCGGGGAGGTGGTGTCCCTCGCCGCCCGGCTGACCCGGCTCGCCACCCTGCCACCGGCCGCCCGGCCGGCCCGGAACCTGCTGTTCCGCCTGCTCGGCGCCGTGCCGCCGGCCCGGCACCGGATCGCGATGCGCCTCTCCGGCCTGCACCACCGCGACGGGACGCGCGGCTGACCTGCCCGGCGGATCGCGCGGCCAGGCCGCCCGGTGGATCAGGCGCGACGGGGCGCGCGGCTAGGCTGCCCCGGTGGGTCAGGTCTGGCGTGACTGGGGTGGCGTGCTGCTCGCCGTGGCCGCCGGGCTGCCCCTGCTGGCCCTCCTCACCGCCGTGCTGGCGCGCCACCGGCGCGACGCCGCGACGGTCGGGGAGTCGTGGCGGCGCAGCGTCGCCGAGGTGGGCGCGGTGGCCGGCACCCTGCCGTGGGTGTGGATGATCCTCACCCCCCGGCCCGCGCCCCGGCAGGTCGACCCGGTGCCGCTGCGCGACCTGGCCGACCTGCTGACCGGGCCGCCGGCGACCGCCGTGGTCCAGGTCGTCGGCAACCTGCTGGTCTTCGCCGCGCTGGGCTTCTTCGCCCCGGTACGCCTGGCCGCGCTCGCCGGCGTCGGCCGGCTGTTCCTGCTCGGGGCGGCCGGTTCCGTGCTGGTCGAGTCCCTCCAGTACGCGCTCGACCTCGGCCGGGTCTCCTCGGCCGACGACGTGCTGCTCAACGCGACGGGCGCCGCCCTGGCCGGGCTGCTGTCGCGACGCTGGTGGGCCCGGCGGCCGGTGCCGGCGCGGCCGGTCGCAGCGTCCGCCACGCCGCGAGGGTGACCAGCACGAAGACCCCGGCCACCGCCGCCGCCACCGGTCCCACCCCGTACGCCGCGCCGGCCATGCCCGCGAGGGCCGCCCCGACCGGCGCGGTGAGCAGGCCGACCATCCGCTGGGCGGCGCCCACCCGGCCGAGCAGGGCGGGCGGCACGTGGCGCTGCCCGTACGAAACCCACAGGCCGTTCCACACCGTGGTGCCGGCGGCGAACACGGCCAGCGCCAGCCCGCCGGGCACCGGGTGCCGGGCCAGCGCCAGCCCGGTCAGCGCGACGGCCTGGCCGGCGAGCACGACGCGCAACGCGGGCACCGTGCCGAGCCGGGCGGCCAACCGACCCGCCCCTAGCCCACCGGCGAGCCCGCCGAGGACCGCCCCCGCGGCGAACAGCCCGTACCCGGCCGGCGGCACCCGCAGCACGTCGAGCGCGTAGAGCACCAGCACCGCCATCAGCCCGCTGATCGCCAGGTTGCTCCCGGCGGTCGCCACGGTCAGCCGCCACAGCATCGCGTCCCCGCGCACCCATCGCACCCCCTCGACGCCCTCCCGCCACACCGACCGCCGCCCGGGGCTCGCGCGGGGGCGGGGCGGGACGGGACGAAGGGCGAGGGTCAGCAGGGCGGCGCAGAGGAAGGTGAGGGCGTCCACGGCGAACGGCAGCGGGGCGGCCAGGGCGAAGAGCACGCCGGCGGCCGGGGCGCCGAGGAAGCCGCCCGCCACCGCCGAGCCGGCCTGGAGGCGGCCGTTGGCTCGGGGCAGCGCGGCCGGCGGCACCACGGACGGGAGCATCGCGAACGAGGCGGCGTCGAAGAGGGTGCCGAGCGCGGCGAGCAGGAAGGCCACGGTCACCAGCGCGGCGACGCCGGCCCGGTCGAGGGCGACCGCGAGGGCGAGGGCACCGATCACGGCGGCGCGCAGGCCGTCCACCACCGCCATCGTCCGGCGGCGGTCCCAGCGGTCCGCGTACACGCCGCCGAGCAGGCCGAACAGCAGCGGCGGGAGCTGCCCGGCCACGGTCACCGCCGCGATCACCCGGGGGTCGCGGGTCAGCGTCGCGGCCAGCAGCGCCAGTGCCGGCGTACGCAGGGCGTCGCCCAGGCGCGAGGACACGGCGGCGGACCAGAGCAGTCGGTAGTCGCGGCCGAGCGGGGGTGCGGTCATGCCGGCGACCCTTCGGGCTCGACCGGGTCGAGGGTCAAGGGGCCCGGACCTGGCGTCCCGGGCGGCGGACGTGAGCCAACCGACGGGTAGCGGAGGCTCCACGCCGGGCCGGTCGAGGTCTACGCTTGCCCGGTGACGGTCGAGCAGCAGGCACGGGGCAGGGCGAACGGTGCCGCGGGGTCGGCCCGGCGCCGGTCCCGCAAGGACGAGATCCTGGAGATCGCGGTCGGCCTCTTCGCGTCCCGGGGCTACCACGGCGTCTCGATGGACGACATCGGCGCGGCCGCCGGGGTCACCGGCCCGGCGCTCTACCACCACTTCGCGGGCAAGGAGGCCATGCTGGTCGCCGCGCTGATCCCGGTCAGCGAGGAACTGCTGGCCGGCGGCCAGCAGCGGTCCGCCGGCCACCCCGACGACCCGCGCGGCGCGCTGGAGTCGCTGATCGACTTCCACGTCGACTTCGCGCTGGCCAACCCGGCGGTGATCGCCCTGCACCTGCACGAGCTGGACCGCCTCCCCGACGAGCCGCGCCGCCGGATCCGCCGGCTCCAGCGGCTCTACGTCGAACAGTGGGTGACGGTGCTGACCACGCTGCACCCGGGCATGCCCGACGGCGAGGCGCGGGTGCTGGCCCACGCCGCGTTCGGCCTGATGAACTCGACGCCGTTCCTGGGCGGCGAGGTGGACCGGCGCCGCCGGGCCGAGCTGCTCCGCGCCGCCACCCTGGCCGCCCTCCTGGCCCACCCCGGTTCCTGAACCGGGGGCAACTCGTCAGTAACGTTCCGGCCGTGGTTCCCTAGCACCCGTCCCCACCCCCGGACGCTGGAGGGAAACATGATCGAGTCGCTGCTGGTCGCCAACCGGGGCGAGATCGCCCGCCGGATCATCCGGACCGCCAGGCGGCTCGGCATCCGCGCGATCGCGGTGCACTCGGAGGCCGACGCCGGCCTGCCGTTCGTGACGGAGGCCGACGAGGCGGTGTGCGTGGGCCCGGCCAACCCGGCCCAGAGCTACCGCAACGTCGAGGCCATCCTCGCCGCCGCCAAGTCGACCGGCGCGCAGGCGATCCACCCCGGCTACGGCTTCCTGTCGGAGAACGCCGACTTCGCCCGTACCGTCGAGGCGAGCGGGCTGATCTGGGTCGGGCCCGGCGCGGACGCGATCACCGCGATGGGCGACAAGATCAACGCCCGGAACCTGATGGCGGCGGCCGGCGTGCCGGTCGCGCCCGGCACCACCGACCCGGCGGCCGACCTCGACGCGGCGGTCGTCGCGGCGGCGGAGATCGGCTACCCGGTGATGGTCAAGGCCGCGGCCGGTGGCGGCGGCATGGGCATGGGCGTGGCGACCGAGGAGGCCGCGCTGCGCACCGAGTACGACAAGGTGCGCTCCTTCGCCGAGCGCATGTTCGGCGACGGCTCGGTGCTGATCGAGCGGTACTTCCCCCGGGTGCGCCACGTCGAGGTGCAGATCCTCGGCCTGGCCGACGGCCGGGTGATCGCCCTCGGCGAGCGGGAGTGCTCGGTGCAGCGGCGCAACCAGAAGCTGGTCGAGGAGTCGCCGTCGCCGGCGGTCTCCCCGGAGCTGCGCGAGCGCATCCTGGCCGCCGCCGTGCGTGCCGGCGAGGCGGTGGGCTACCGCAACGCGGGCACGGTCGAGTGCCTGCTGGTCCCGCGCCAGCGGGACGCCAGCGGTGACGGCCCGGCTTCCGAAGAGTTCTACTTCCTGGAGATGAACACGCGGCTTCAGGTGGAGCACCCGGTCACCGAGCTGGTCTACGGCGTCGACCTGGTCGAGGAGCAGCTGCGGGTGGCCGCCGGCCTGGCGCCCACCTTCGACCCGGACGCGCTCGCCCCGCGCGGGCACGCCATCGAGCTGCGGATCAACGCCGAGGACCCGAAGCGCTTCCTGCCCGGCCCCGGCGTGATCAAGACCTGGGTGGAGCCGACCGGCGAGGGCGTCCGGGTGGACTCGGGCTACGTCGAGGGCAACACGGTCACCCCGTTCTACGACAGCCTGATGGCCAAGCTCATCGTCAGCGGCGCCACCCGCGCCGAGGCGATCGAGCGCGCGAAGGCGGCGGTGGCCGCCTTCCAGCTGGCCGGCCCGAAGAACAACCTCCCCTTCTTCGCCGAACTCCTGGAGAACGAGGAATTCCTCTCCGGCGACTACGACACGGCCATCGTCACCCGAATGCGCTGACCCCCACCCTGCCCCCCACCCCCCACCCCACCCCGGTCCGCCCGGGTCCCCCGCCCGGTTGATCATGAAGTTGTTGCCCTCGGCTGCGGCGTGTCGTGGCGATAACTTCATGATCAACCGGGATGGGGCGGTGGAGGGGGTGGGAGGCTGGAGGGGACAGAACAGCTCTGCGTCACAGTGAGGTGACCCCTTATGGCGGAAATGCCGAACTCCGTGTCGATCCGGGAGGTCGGGCCGCGCGACGGGCTCCAGAACGAGGAGCCGATCCCGACCGAGGCCAAGGTGCGGCTGCTCGACGCCCTCTCCGGCACCGGCGTGCAGCGGATCGAGGCCGTCTCGTTCGTGCACCCGAAGGCGATCCCGCAGATGGCCGACGCCGACGAGGTGTGGCAGCGGGCCGCGAAGGCCGACGGCGTGCGCTACTCGGCGCTGGTGCCGAACACCCGGGGCGCGCAGCGGGCCCTGGCCGCCGGCTTCACCGAGATCGAGGTGGTGGTTTCGGCCAGCGACACGCACAACCGGCGCAACGTCAACCGCTCCACCGACGAGTCGCTGGACGACATCGCCGAGTTGATCGACCTGCTGCACGGCGCCGGCGCGCAGGCCGAGGTGATCGTGGCGACCAGCTTCGGCTGCCCGTACGAGGGGGACACCGACCCGGCCCGGGTGGCCGCCATCGTGGACCGGGTGGTCCGCGACGGCGCCGACCGGGTGGCCTTCGGCGACACCACCGGCATGGGTACGCCCCGACGGGTCCGCGAGCTGCTGACGGCGGTACGCGACCGCAACGCGCACGTCCCCGTGCTGCTGCACTTCCACAACACCCGGGGCACCGCGCTGGCCAACATGCTCACCGCGCTGGAGCTGGGCGTGACCGAGTTCGACGCCAGCGTCGGCGGCCTCGGCGGCTGCCCGTACGCGCCGGGGGCCAGCGGCAACCTGGCCACCGAGGAGGCGGTGCACATGCTGCACGACATGGGCGTCGACACCGGCATCGACCTGGACGCCCTGGTCGAGGTGGCCGAGCTGGCCGAGGAGCTGGTCGGCAAGCGGCTCCCGTCGGGGGTGCTCCGCGCCGGGCCGCGTACCCGGCTGACGCCGCTGCCGGGCTGACCACACGCGGGAGGGGCCGGCACGACGCCGGCCCCTCCGTCATGCCCGGTCGGTCAGCCCACCGTGGTGAGCATGCTCGGCCAGCTGTCCTGGAAGATCTGCGACCCGGCGCGGTTGGTGCTGAGGGTGCCGGCGAAGAGGTTGGTGACCCGGTTCGCCTCGGTGGTGCTCGGGTACGGGTTGGTGCAGCTGGTGCCGGCGCTGCCGCCGGACATCAGCAGCGCGCAGTTGCCGTTGTAGTTGTCGGGCAGGCCGAGGATGTGCCCGATCTCGTGGGTCATGATCCGCAGCGGGCTGTACTGCTGGGCCTGCTGGGTGTCGATGTAGACCCGCCCGTTGCCGAGGCTGGTCCGGACGGCGTACGAGCCGCCGCCGGTGATCTGGTAGATCCGCAGGTTGGAGCCGCAGTTCGCCGTGAGCGTCAGGTTCGACGTGGCGTTGTTCCAGATCGAGGCGGCCTGGTTGGCGGTGCCGGCGAAGCTCCCCGCCTGGCTGGTGTTGTAGCAGATGGTCATGGCGGCGGAGGCGGGTGACGGGTTGGCGACCGTGACGCCGAGGGTGGCCAGTGCCGTCGCGACGAACGCGACCGCGAGCCGGTTGAGCCGTGAGGTCATCGTTGACTCCAATCCGGGAGGAGGGGTGTCAGGAGCGTAGCCCTATAAATTCATGATTTTCAATGCCTATCGGCCGGGTGCGGCCGGGTGGCGTCTCCTCCGTCGGCCGTGGGTCGCCGGGGGGTGGGGGGATGCGCTAGCCTAACGATCGTTCAGGTCAGTCGGTCCGCCCGCGAGGTGACCGGCTCAGGTGGCGAGGGAGTCGGCGTGACGCTCGACGGTGAGGCACTGGAGCAGCTGCGCAAGCGGGCCCGGGCCGGCGGTGCGGACAAGTACCACGCGGCGAACGCCGCCAAGGGCAAGCTCTTCGCCCGGGAGCGGGTCGCGCTCCTGGTCGACGAGGGCTCCTTCGTCGAGGACGGCCTCTACGCCAACGCGATGGCCGAGGGCCTCCCCGCCGACGGCGTGGTGACCGGCACCGCCACCATCGACGGCCGCCCGGTCTGCCTGATGGCGAACGACTCCACGGTCAAGGCCGGCAGCTGGGGCGCCCGCACCGTCGAGAAGATCATCCGGATCATCGAGCGGGCCTACTCGACAAGCGTGCCGATGGTCTACCTGGTCGACTCGGCCGGCGCCCGGATCACCGACCAGGTCGACCTCTTCCCCGGCCGCCGCGGCGCCGGCAAGATCTTCTGGAACCAGGTCCGCGCCTCCGGCTCCATCCCGCAGGTCTGCGCCCTGTTCGGGCCGAGCGCGGCCGGCGGGGCGTACATCCCGGCGTTCTGCGACGTGGTCGCCATGGTCGACGGCAACGCCAGCATGTACCTCGGCTCCGACCGGATGGTCGAGATGGTCACCGGCGAGAAGACCACGCTGGAGGCCATGGGCGGCGCCAAGGTGCACTGCGCCGAGTCGGGCGTCGGGCACTTCCTCTGCAAGACCGAGGCCGACGCGCTCGACGTGGTGCGGCGCTACCTGTCGTACCTCCCGACCAACTGGACGCAGGCCCCGCCGGCCGTGCCCGCCGTCGCGGCGCCGGAGAAGGCCGACCTGGCCGCGCTGGTGCCGGCAAGCGAGCGGCAGGCGTTCGACATGCGGCGGTACGTCAAGGGCCTGCTCGACGACGGCTCCTTCTTCGAGATCCAGGCGCTCTGGGCCAAGGAGCTGACCATCGGCTTCGGCCGGCTCAACGGCGAGGTCGTCGGCGTGGTCGGCAACAACTCGATGTTCAAGGGCGGGGTCCTCTTCGTCGACTCGGCCGACAAGGCCACCCGCTTCGTGCAGCTCTGCGACGCGTTCAACGTGCCGCTGCTCTTCCTCTCCGACGTGCCCGGGTTCATGGTCGGCAGCGCGGTGGAGAAGCAGGGCATCATCCGGCACGGCGCCAAGATGATCACCGCGATCTCGGAGGCGACCGTACCCAAGATCTGCGTGGTGGTCCGCAAGGCGTACGGCGCCGGCCTCTACGCGATGGCCGGTCCCGGCTTCGAGCCGGAGGCCACGATCGCGCTGCCCACCGCCAAGATCGCCGTGATGGGCGCGGAGGCGGCGGTCAACGCGGTCTACGCGAACAAGATCGCCGCGATCGGGGACGAGACCGAGCGGGCCGCGTTCGTCGCCGCGAAGCGCGAGGAGTACGAGCGCGACATCGACGTGGTCCGGCTCGCCAGCGAGCTGGTCGTCGACGCGATCGTCGAGCCGCACGAGCTGCGCGCGGAGCTGGTCCGCCGGTTCGCCGCCGCCCGCACGAAGGAGCGGCACTTCTCCCGGCGCCGGCACGGCGTCACCCCGGTCTGATCCCGCCGCCGGCCCCACCCGGCCGGCGCGGGCCCGCACCGCACCAGCGACCCGTCCGTTCCCGGCGTCACGAGCGCCCGGCGGCCCATCCACACAGGAGGATTCCATGGACTTCCGGCTCACCGAGGAGCAAGAGGCGCTGCGGGAGAGCGTGCGGGAATTCGCGCGCGAGGTGGTCGCCCCGGTCATCGCGGAGCACTACGAGAAGCACACCTTCCCGTACGAGGTGATCCGGCAGATGGGCAAGATGGGTCTGTTCGGCCTGCCCTTCGCGGAGGAGCACGGCGGCATGGGCGGCGACTACTTCGCACTCTGCCTCGCCCTGGAGGAGCTGGCCCGGGTCGACTCCAGCGTCGCCATCACCCTGGAGGCGGCGGTCTCGCTGGGCGCGATGCCGATCTACCGCTTCGGCACCGACGAGCAGAAGGCGACGTGGCTGCCGAAGCTGCTCAGCGGCGAGGCGCTGGCCGGCTTCGGGCTGACCGAGCCGGGCACCGGATCGGACGCCGGCGGCACTCAGACCCGCGCGGTGCTCGACGAGTCGACGGACGAGTGGGTGATCAACGGCTCCAAGGCGTTCATCACCAACTCGGGCACCGACATCACGGCGCTGGTCACCGTCACCGCGGTCACCGGCACCCGCCCGGACGGCGCCAAGGAGCTGTCCACCATCATCGTCCCCTCGGGTACGCCGGGCTTCACCGTCGCGCCGGGCTACTCGAAGGTCGGCTGGAACGCCTCGGACACCCACGAGCTGACCTTCGACGACTGCCGGGTGCCGGCCGCGAACCTGCTCGGCGAGCGCGGCCGGGGCTTCGCCCAGTTCCTGCGCATCCTCGACGAGGGGCGGATCGCCATCGCCGCCCTGGCCGTCGGCCTCGCCCAGGGCTGCGTCGACGAGTCGATCCGGTACGCGAAGGAACGCCAGGCGTTCGGCCAGCCGATCGGCAACTACCAGGCGATCCAGTTCAAGATCGCCGACATGGAGATGAAGGCGCACACCGCCCGGCTGGCCTACTACGACGCGGCGGCGCGAATGCTCGCCGGCGAGCCGTTCAAGCGGCAGGCCGCCATCGCCAAGCTGCACGCCAGCACCATCGCCGTGGACAACGCCCGCGAGGCCACCCAGATCCACGGTGGCTACGGCTTCATGAACGAGTACCCGGTGGCCCGCTTCTGGCGCGACTCCAAGATCCTGGAGATCGGCGAGGGCACGTCCGAGGTGCAGCGCATGATCATCGCGCGCGATCTGGGCATGTGACGGCGACGGGTCCGCTGGCGTCGAGGCAGTCGACTCCGCGCCACCGGGCCCGCCCGGTGTGACCGGTCCGCTGTCGGATATCCGCGCCGGGGCGTCGGCAGGGCGACGCTCGGCTGCCGTCGGTCGTACCCCGTCCGTACCCTTCCTGCCCATGACGCCGGATCATGATCGTTCGCCGCATCCGGGCGGTCGTGCCGGGCTGCCGGAGCTGTTGCGCGGGCACCGGCTCGCCGCCGGCCTGACCCAGGCCGAGCTGGCGGGCCGGGCCGGTGTGGGCATCCGGACCGTCCGCGACCTGGAGCGGGGCCGCTCGTCCCGGCCGCAGCGCACCACGGTCGAGCTGCTCGCCGGCGCGCTGGAGCTGGCCGGAGCCGTCCGGTCGACGTTCCTGGCCGCCGCCCGGGGGCCGGTCCCGGCCGCCGCGCCGGCCACCACCCGCGGTGCCCCGCCGGCCCGCGTCGACCTCGACCACCACGCCGGTACGCCGGCCGCGCTCCCGCCCCCGGTCGCGCTGGTCGGCCGGGACCGTGACCTGACCGAGCTGGTCGGGTTGTTCACCGACGGGCGCGGGCCCCGGCTGGCCAGCCTGGTCGGGCTGGCCGGCGTGGGCAAGACCGCGCTGGCCCTCTCGGTGGTCCACGCGGTCGCCGACGACCATCCCGGCGGGGCGGCCGGAGTGCTCATCGGCGAGGGCTCGGACGCGGCCGACGTGCTCTCCGCCTCGGTCGCCGTCTTCGGTGTCGCCCGGCTGCCCGAGCTGAGCGCCCGCCTCGCCGGCCGGCCGGCGCTGCTGCTCGTGGACGCGGCCGAGCGGGCTCCCGACGCGGTCGCCGAGACGGTGCACCGGCTCGCCGGGGCGGTGCCGTCGCTGCGGGTGCTGGTCACCGGCCGGCACCCGGTCGGCCTGCCCGGGGAGCGGGTGTGGCCGGTCGCCCCGCTCGACGTACCGCCGCCGGGCAGCGAGCGGGAGGGCCCGGCGGCGCTGGCCGACTATCCCGCCGTGGCTCTCTTCACCGCCCGGCTCGCCCAGGTCCGCCGGGAGCCGCCCGGTCCCGCCGAGCTGCCCGCCCTCGCCGCCCTGGTACGCCGCCTGGGCGGGCTCCCGCTCGCCATCGAGCTGATGGCGGCCCGGGGCCGGATCCTCGACCTCAACGAGCTGCTCGACCGGTACGGCGACCGCGTCCTCGACCTGACCACCTCGTCGGGGGCGGCCGGGCGGCCGGGCTGGGACAGCACGGAGCCGGGCCGTCCGGAGAGCCCACGGGCGGCGGTGGCGGAGACCCTGCGGGACGCGGTGGCCGTCAGCTACCGCCTCCTCGCCCCCGACGAGCGGGCCGCGTTGCGCCGGCTCGCCGCGTTCGGCAACCGCTGGTCGGTCGAGCTGGCCGAGGAGATGCTCGCCGATCCCGCCGACCGGGACGGGACGGTGGTCGTGGACCCGGTGCCGCTGCTCGACCGGCTCGTCGAGCTCGGTCTGCTCAGCGTTCGGGGCGCCGGGCCGTTCCGGTTCCGCCTGCTCGACGCCGTACGGGACTTCGCCGCGGAGCAGGCGACCGGCGCGGGCGAGCTGACCGCGATCCGGCGCCGGCACGCGCAGGTCGTCGCCCGGCTGGTGGCGCGGACCGCGCCGGAGCTGGTCGGGGCCAACCTGCCGGCGGCGGTGCACCGCCTGGACGAGGTGTCCGGCGACATCAGCTCCGCCCTGGCGCACGCCGCCGTCGACGACCCGTTGACCGCACTGCGGTTGGCGGCGTCGCTGTCACGGTGGTGGCGGTTCCGGGGGCGCGACGTCCCCGGCAGGCAGTGGCTCCGGCGCCTGCTGGCGGATCCGCGTACCGCCGATGTCGACCCGGTGCTGCGGGCGTGGGCGTTCCTCGGGGTGGCCCGGCTCGCCGCCGAGCACGGCGCCGGGGCCGAGGAGTTGCCGGCCGCGCGGCGGGCGTTGGCCGCGTTCCGGGACGCGGGCGACGTCACCGGGGAGTTGGAGGCGCGTTCGGTGCTCTGCGCGCTGCTGATCGCCCTCGGCGAGCACGACGAGGCGCGTACGCAGGCCGAGGCGGTGCTCGCGCTGGCCGTCCGGCACGGGCGGGCCCGCGACATGACGGTGGCGCAGAACAACCTCGCCTGGCACGACATCCGGGTAGGTGACCTGGCGGCCGCCCGGCGCCGGCTGGCCGCGGTCGACCGGCTCGCCGCGCAGGGCGGGGAGCAGCGGCTGCGGGTGCTCGCGCGGGCCAACCTCGCCGAGGTGTCCCGCCTGGAGGGCCGCTACGCCGACGCCGTCGACCAGGGCCGGCGGGTGGTGGCGGCGCTGGCGGACCTCGGCGACCCGGGCCACCGTCGCCGGGTGCTCGGCACGGTGGGGCTGGCGCTGGCCCGCGACGGCCGGTCCGCCGAGGCGGCCGAGGTGCTGGCCGAGCTGCGCCCGCCCCCGGTGCCCCGCGCCGAGGAGGCCTGGTCGCCCGGGCGCCTGCCGGGTGCGCCGACGCCCGGGGCACGCCCGGAGGACGGGATCTGCGCGCTGATCGAGGGGAACCTGGCCCTGTGCCGGGGCGACCGTGAGCTGGCGGCGGAGTGGTTCGCCGCGGCGGCGGAAGCGGGCGTCGACGGCCAGGACCGGCGTGACGTGGTGGAGGCGCTGGTGGGGCTGGCCGCCAGCTCGGGCGACCCCGGCGTGCTGGACCGTCTCGACCGGGCCTGCCGGCAGAGCGGTGTCCGGCTGCTGCCGCACGAGGAGGAGCAACTGCGCCCGTGGAGAGCGGGCCGGAACGGGTGGCCCGTCGGCGACGGCGTCGGTCGTCGCGTGGAGGGCGTGGCGCAGAGCGAGTGGAGGGCGTTGCGCAGAGCGACCGGGGGTGACGCGGGCGACGAAGCCCCTCTTGCTACCCCTCGCTCGTCGCCCGCGCCATCACCCCCCGGTGCGTCCCCACTGCCCGAAGACTAGCCACCGCCCGCACGCCGTCCCGTCCGGTTTGAACGTCTATCGTCCCGTGGGCGCAGCAGTTCTGCCGCTCTTTCTGCCGGTGCCGAGCGGGCCCGGGAACGGGTCAGGAGGGCGTGACCGTCTCGTCGCAGTCGGCGGCGGATCCGGTGCTTCCGGCGGTGGCGCCGGGGTGCACCGCGTCCCGGACCCGGCGCAGCCCGTCGAGCAGGGCGTCCAGGGCCGCCGGCTCGAGCTGGCCGGTGAACCACTGCTCGATGATCCGTAGGTGCCCGGGCAGGGTCTCGTCGAGGCGTTGCAGGCCGGTGGCGGTGACCACGGCGAACGAGCTGCGCCGGTCG